>JBAVJZ010000129.1:0-46915 GCA_049688015.1 Candidatus Deferrimicrobiaceae bacterium
GGGCTCCCGTCAAACTTTTTACCGAGGCCGACACCAAAGGCGCAGAAGCCACCAAACGCCGGGGCATATCTAACAGGGTTGGCTTCAAACGTTTTCTTGTGATCATCACTGGCAAAGTAATAGGTGGCGCCATTGTAGACGGCGGTATGTTTGGCATCGCCCATCACCGGTTTGCCTTCGGTAAAGTAGGCCACGGGGTCGTATCCATGCACGGCCAAAGGCTTACCCGCCAGAGTGCCTCCTGTGCTCACGTTCAATTCGTCCATCGTCCGTCTCCTTTCTGTTTACGCGGTTGGGGAACCTGTGAACTATTTCTCCATACATGATGGCCCTTGACTCCCCCGGGTTCTTCCTCCCGGGCCGATTTTTAAAAGTAGTGTTCTTCAGGTTCTGTGTTATGACTGCTGCCTAACAACAGGCTGAAGCTGACGGCTCCTTCGGGTCACGGTTCTTGCCTGGGATATACGGGGCGCAAGAACCGCTCCCCTCTGCCCGCAGCTTAGCCTGAGCGTTAGGTTCACGCTTCAAGACCATCACACCCTATCGGGCTTGACATGTGATGATAATCTGGCTATATTATGGCCAGAATGAAATACGAAATCATTCTCGCCCCCGAAGCCGCGCAGGATCTAAAACGCCTCAAGGCCCACGACCGGGCGGAGGTGAAGGGTGCGCTGGAACGACACCTCCGCCACGAACCCGCGAAAGTGAGCAAGAGCCGAATCAAACGGCTGAGAGGGCTCAACCATCCCCAATATCGCTTACGTGTTGAAGAAATCAGGGTGTTCTACGACATCACGGGAAACCATGTCGAAGTGTTGGCCATTGTTTCAAAATCGGAAGCAGTTTCCTGGCTTGAAGAGATGGGAGGATGAGATATGAAAAAGGTCGCGTTGTCCACTGTGAAAGATGACTTGTCGCGATTGCTCCGGATGGCGGAAAAAGAGGAGATCGTAATCACTCGTCATGGGAAACCAGCAGGGGTGCTGATCGGATTCGAATCTGAGGATGATTGGTTCGATTATCGCTTGGAAAATGACCCGCGTTTTCTGAAGCGGATTGAATCGGCACGGACCAGCGTAAGAGCTGGAAAGGGAATAAGGTTGGAAGACATTTGATCAGCGGAACCTAACAACAGGCTTACGCTGACGGCTGTCATGCACAAATACCTGGGGCCCTGCAACGAAGCGGAGCGTCAGGCGGCCGGAAGGAGACTATCGGGATGCCAGCTGACTACGTTATCGACGCGGAGCATCGGATCGTCTACAGTCGTGCCTGGGGCGAATTCACTGAAGCCGACGTGCTGGTTCATCGGCAACGCCTGAAAACCGACACGCAGTTTGACCCGACCTTCCGGCAGTTGGCCGACTTCTCGGGCGTGACACGTTTGGCGCTGACGTATGCTTCCGTCAATGCCTTGGCAAGCTCGGATCCCTGGCATTCCGACGCCCGGCGGGCTTTCGTCGCGCCTGCCGACGTTGTCTTTGGCATGGCCCGCATGTACGAGATGCTTCTGGGTGAGAAAAAAACCAATATCGCCGTTTACAGAAGAGCCGAAGAGGCGGAAAGATGGTTGCGCATCGATGAGGATCGGCCGCGGGATAGCAAGTGAATCAAGCGTCCTAGTGGTGCTGTCCGGCAGCCGGATTCTCCCGGTTGGCAGTGTATGTTCGGGCGAGGAGGCCAGGCGGTGCCTGACAACGGTTCGAACCTGCGGCCCACCTTTTTGCTCGATGAGCACCCGCAGTGTAAGCCTGGGCGTTCGGTGGCCTTACGACGACCGATGAATTACGATCCAGAAGCAGGAGGTCCCGAAATGGTCGGGAAGATCCCTGGTCTGCCGGACAACGTCCTCGGCTTCACCGCAAAAGGGACGGTAACCGCGAACGACTACGAGTCCGTAATTATCCCGGCGGTGGAGGCACTGTTCTCTCGCCAAAGCAAGGTCCGGTTTCTCTATCACCTCGGCGAAGACTTCACAGGATTCGAAGCCGCTGCCATGTGGGATGACGCGAAATTGGGCCTGAAGCACCTCGCAGGGTGGGAGAGAGTGGCGCTTGTCTCGGACGTAGAGTGGATCCGGGTGGCCGTCAAGGTCTTCGGACTCGCGATTCCAGGGCATGTTCGCGTGTTTCCCAACCGCGAGCTCGCCGCAGCATCCCGGTGGATCAGCGAGTAGTTTGCCCTCTGTGCCGAGACAGGCAATCGGACAAGACGCTGCAGCCGACAGGAAACCGCTACGCGGTCCTCCGCGGCTGTGCAAACTCGTTGGACCGCGTAGAATAAAAGATATGGCCAAAGCACACGTTATACGAGAACAAACGCAATCCGTCGGGGAAGAGATCGCAAACAGCGTCAGCCATGGAGTCGGTTTGCTGGCGGCAGTAGCTGCCGCCCCCGTTCTTGTTCATTCGGCAGTCCGGCACGGCGGCGCAGCGCGAATTACAGGCGCGAGCGTCTTCGCGGCCACAATGGTGCTGCTGTACCTCACATCCACGCTCTACCACGCCTTGCCAAGGAATCGTGCCAAGCGTGTATTTCAGGTTCTCGACCACGCAGCGATCTTCCTCATGATCGCCGGCACGTATACGCCGTTTACCCTCGGCGTGCTCCACGGCAGGTGGGGCTGGACGCTGTTCGGGCTCGTGTGGGGGCTGGCCCTTGCCGGTGTCGTACTTACGGCGGCAGGAGGGGTACGGTACCCGAAACTCAGGACCGGTCTGTATATAGCCATAGGCTGGCTCGTCCTGATCGCAGTAAAGCCGATGTGGCTTCGAATGCCACCGTGGGGTCTGTTCTGGCTGTCGGCGGGTGGAATCGCGTATACGGGGGGTGTAGCGTTTTATGCGGCCAAGCGGGTCCGTTACAGCCACTTCATCTGGCACCTGTTCGTTATTACGGGCACCGCGTGTCATTTCATCGCGGTGCTGCGGTTCTCAGCCTGACTGCCGGTGGAAGCGGACGGCTGCCCAAAGGAGATGCCAAGGCTCCGCGGCTTGACCGAAGCGCCAGTCACACAGGATTGAACGGAGAAAGACGGGAGGGGTAGTTGAAAGTCTATAAGGTTTATAAACATCCAACATTGGGGGCAGAAGCCGTTAAGGTCGGGTTTTCCTGGCCAGCTGCTTTCTTTATCGTTTTCTGGATGCTTGCCAAGAAACTTTGGACGTTGGCGGGATTATGGGTTCTTGCCTATATCGTCCTGGCAGTGATACAGGATGCCGCACTGAAGTCGCTTTCGGCAGGTGCGGTTCTCATAGTTCTTGCCGGACATTTTGCCCTTGGTCTTGTTCCGGCATTCAAAGGAAATGAGTGGCGTATCAGGAATCTGACGAGGCGCGGGTATGAATTCGTGGATACCGCCCGGGCAGAAACCCCCGGTGCGGCAATCGCACAGGTAGTGAAAAGTTCCGGTGTCTAACCACCGGTTGAGGCGGACACCGCCAACGAACAGGCTCGAGGCCCCGCAGTTGAACCGAAGCGTTCGATCGGTCATCATCAGGTTGGTTCATGAACAGGAGACGGACCCATGAGAACAGCACGTCTTGCTAGCGGTCAACATTTCCCCATCGGCAAGATCCTTTGCATCGGCCGCAACTATGCCGACCACATCGAGGAACTGGGGAACCCGACCCCTGAAGCCCCGGTGATCTTCATCAAGCCGGCCTCTTCGATCATAGGCGAGGGAGAAAAGATCGTTATCCCTCCGTATTCGCACGATTGCCACCACGAGGCGGAACTGGCGCTCCTGATCGGAAAGAAGGGGAAGGATATCCCTGTGGACCAGTCGTTGGGATATATCGCCGGATACGGCGTAGGCATCGATCTCACCCTGCGGGATGTCCAGGGGGAGTTGAAGAAGAAGGGATTGCCGTGGGAAATCGCCAAGGGATTCGACACCGCGTGTCCGCTCTCCTCCTTCGTGGAGGCCTCCCGTGTGTCAGACCCGCAGAACCTGCAGATCCGCCTGACGGTGAACGGCGATATACGACAGGACGGGAATACCTCGATGATGATCCACCGCATCCCCGCCATCATCAGCCACATGTCGGGGAACTTCACCCTCGAGCCCGGCGACGTCATCCTCACCGGTACCCCCGCCGGCGTCAGCCGCATCGTCTCCGGAGACAAGCTGGCGGCGGAGATTCCGGGAGTTGCCAGCCTGCGTGTGTCGGTGGCGTAACGGGAAGGGGTTTCGTCGCGCTCTTTTTCCTGCTGGCTGCCGAGTTTGCTTTTGTTACGTGATGCTCGGAGCATTGGGAATCATGCCGCTCCTCGTGGGATGAAAACGGTATCCCCTTGATAAAATAAGACACAAGGCTGTCCCGCCAATTGGAAGAAAAGGAGACGATTGTTCATGACGCAGAAAAAGATCGCCATGGAACAGGATAAAAAGATCGCGCTTGTGGCGCACGACAACAAGAAGATCGATCTGATCGAATGGGTAAAATACAACCGGGTTCTCCTGGCGCACCACAGAATATATGCGACAGGCACCACCGGCGAGATCCTGGAACGGGAGCTTGGCGTCACCATCACCAAACTTCAGAGCGGACCATTGGGTGGGGATCAGCAAATAGGCGCCAAGATCGCCGACAGCGAGGTCGACTTTCTCATCTTTTTCTGGGATCCGCTCGAACCACAGCCGCATGACCCGGATGTCAAGGCGCTCCTGCGCATGGCAGTCGTATGGAACATCCCCATCGCCTGCAACCGTGCCTCCGCCGATTTCATGATTTCCTCCCCATTGATGAATGGTCATTATGACCGTCTCGTGCCCGATTATGACGTGTATCGGACCCGGAAGATCGCCTTGGAGGAATGAACGGGGAAGGGACCCCGCACCTGCCGGATACTCTCGCGATAACGAAGGAGACAATGGAGGCACTCGGAAAATTCCTCATGGAACCCAGATCCGTCATCCGGTTTGTGCTGGCGGCTTACTTCATAATTGTGGGAACGATAGGAGTACGATCGATCCTTTTAGGCACAAAGGAAAAATACGAAGAGTTCACGGGAAAAAGCAGAGCATTCAAGTTCGGGGTATATTTCCGGGAATTGTTTTTTTACGTGTCCGATGTGATCCTGGGCGCAATTATCCTCCGACAGGAATCCTGGGCGAAAATTTTCGGGATTGTTCTTTTGGTTTCGAGCACCATGTATAGTGCAAGAGGGTTCGCCTGGGGGTTCGCAAGAGGAAAACCGTCCGGGCGGCTGCTTCTGCTGTCGCTTGCGTGTTTCTGTCTCTGGAACGGGTTTTTGATCTACGTGATCTGCAAGGTTTTATGAATTTCTGGAGGTGAAATAAATGGAGATGCAACCCCAGATGAGCGAGATCGAGTTTATCAAGGCCATTGATGACAGCTTCTACTTTGATGCCGACCGTGAGTACGAAGAGGTCGCCCGGATGGGTTGCTCGATTTCGGACAACGCCGCTCTCATGGTTGGATACCAGCTCGCTGCCGGGGCATCCCACGCCAGCCCCGAGGCAAATCTGCGCATACTCGATATATTCGCGCAGGAACGGCCGACTCCCGTTGTCCTGGCGTCGATACCCGTGGTCAGATCGCTTCTCAACGGGGAACCGGTTGCGCAAGAGGACACTCGCAGGCTGTTGGATGCGTGCAGGGAGCATTCGAATGCGGTGTGCGGTCTGGGCATCGTCCTGTGCGCCGACGTGAGCAAGGAACAGGAATGTGAAAGCATCATGGTCGCCTGGCGAAGCGCACATAACATTTCACCGGACAGCTGACCGCAGGGGAAAACCGTCATCGGGGACACCGGGAGAAAGGCCAACCGCGCGGATCCATACCGTCGCCATTCCGCCCGCTGGCCGAAATGGGTCCTGTTTATCACGTTTCTGCTCACCGTACCCGTCCCTTTCTACATGGTGGTTGTGGGGGGGCTGATCCCGACCTTCTGCATCATCTACCTCGCTGTCCTCGGACTGGTTGTGGCGTTGCCAAAATTCACGGGGGAAGGGTTTTTCATGCTCGGGATCCTGTGGGCACATGTCGTGATTCTCGGCGGCTTTCTGTATCTCCTGGCGGCCGGAATCACGCGTGTCCTGTTCCGTGTGCTTCCCGGGAGGTATGCGGTGGCGGTCGCAGGTGTCCTGATTGTCACGCTTCTTTTCGCTTCCACCTTTACGATCTATCGATTGCCGGGACATAACAGCGCGCCGCCGGCCGACATCGTTCGGATCCTGAAAGGGTTCCTGCGCTGATGCCCTCCGAAAACCGGCGGATATTGCCGCTTCCCGTGAATTCGTGAGAGTCACGACGCGGGAACGATGATGCGTGCCACCATGCTGCCCGGCCGACTCGGGACGCTCCTGGCCGTCGCTGCCCTGGTGTATTTCACGATCCTCCTGATCGTCTACCTGTTTCAGGAAAAAATCCTTTATTTCCCCGATATCTATCCGTTGGCCGAGGCGAAGAACCGGGCGAGAACGCTCCACTTCCGCATTTGGCCGGAAACCGGATCCGGCTACCACGGTTTCGTTCCTGCGGATCTATCGAATACACGGAGGGGAGTGATCCTGCTTTGCCACGGGAATGCCGGCACGGCATTGGACCGCTTCTTCTATGCGAAGGAGATGGCCCACCTTGGATATCCGCTGATCCTCTTCGAGTACCCGGGATACGGCGCGTGCGCAGGCGAAAAGCGGGAATCTTCACTCGTATCTGCAGCCGTGGAGGCGGCCCGTGCCGCGGTCGAACAGTTCGGCGAACCGCTGTATCTGATTGGCGAATCGCTGGGATGCGGTGTAGCGTCCGCGGTGGCGGGATCGGGAGAGGTCCCGGTCGCCGGTGTCGTTATGATTACGCCCTGGGATTCGTTGCCCCTCCTGGCGCAAAGCGTGTACTGGTATCTCCCGGCAAAATGGCTGACCAGGGATCAATATGACAATGTCCGGAACCTGAAACGATACCGGGGGACCGTTGCGGTTGCGATAGCGGAAAATGACGAGGTCATTCCGCCCCGGCACGGCCGGCGGTTGTTCGATCTGCTTACCGGCAGGAAAAAACTGTGGGTATTGCCGGGCGCAGGCCACAATAATTGGCCCGGCGTCGTGGATTCCGAGTGGTGGAGTGAAGTCATGCGATTCATTGCACCGCAAGGGGTGCCGGGCGACGGTACCCGTGGGAAGGAACGGGAGGACTGATAATGGTTCGATGGGCCGGTGCGGGTATTCCGACTTGCGGGGAAGGAGCGGTAAATATTTGCGGCGGATCGGTCGATAGAGAAGGGGGATGCCTCTTCCCATTTCCGGACCGGGAGGTCGCCATGGAGCACACAGAGGGACAGAAAGCCCAAATACGGACCCTTTTCGCCATAAGGCGCCGCAGGCAGCTACTGCTTTCCCTTCCCCTTTTCGCCCTGATCATGGGATTCGCCTTCCTGGAAAACGGGAATACGGGAGCGATTCTCGGGATTCCCGCGTCGATGATCGTCCCGGGCTTTCTGGTCATTGTCGTCGGGGCGATCCTGTTTTCCCTGTACAACTGGCGCTGCCCGGCGTGCAACAAGTACCTGGGGAAACAGAGGAGCCCGCAATACTGCAGCAAGTGCGGCGTGGCGTTGCAATAACCGCGATCGTGCGGGCTAGAGCCGGTTGATCACCGAAGAGATGACTCCCGCGCCGAAGCCGTTGTCGATGTTGACCACCGCCACCGTGGGCGCGCAGGAGTTGAGCATTCCCAGGAGGGCGGCCACTCCGCCGAAGCTCGCTCCGTAGCCGACGCTGGTGGGAACGGCGATGACAGGCTTGTCGGTTAACCCTCCGACCACGGATGCGAGCGCACCCTCCATACCGGCCACCACGACGATCACTCTCGCGGAAAGCAGCGCCTTTTTCTGCATCAGCAGGCGATGGATGCCCGCCACCCCGACATCATAAAGCCTTTCCACCCGGTTTCCGAGGAACTCCGCCGTCACCGCAGCCTCCTCCGCGACCGGGATGTCCGACGTACCCGCGGTGACGACGAGGATGTTCCCCTTCCCGTTTACCACGTTCCTGGCGGACCGGATGACCGCGCACCGGGCCTCCTGATAGACGTCGGCCCGGCGAAACTGTTTCCGGATCGCCGTCAGCTTCCCCTTGTCGAGTCTCGTGATCAGGACGTCGGCGCCGGACTTCCGCATGGCGCGAGCGATCCGGATGATCTGCGCGGCGGTCTTCCCCTCCCCGAGGATCACTTCCGGCACTCCCTGACGGATCGACCGGTGATGGTCGACACTGGCCATCCCGAGAGACTCGAACGGCAAAGCCCGTATCCTCCGGAAGGCGGAGTCGACGGACGCCTTCCCTTCGGCCACCTGCCGCAGCAACGCCTTCAGCATCTCCGCTGTCAATCCGATCCCTCCCAGGGCTCCATCCCGAGCTCCTCCTCGTCTTCTTCCGGGGACATGCCGCCGGCCGGCCGGTTCGTAAATCGCACGCGCACCTCCTTCACCGCGCGCTCGGAAGCGGCCGTCACGGTGAACTCGGCACCGGGAACGGAAAAGGATTCCCCCTCCGCAGGGATCCGCTCCGCAAGGGAAATGAGCATCCCTCCCAGTGTCGAATAGTCCCCGCCCGGAAGAGTAATGCCCATTTCCTCCTCGAATCTGGACACTTCCATCCTCCCGGGGACGAGGAATTCGCCCGAGGGGGTTTTTTTATAATATGCCATTCCCCGATCGTATTCGTCCTCGATTTCCCCGACGACCTCCTCCACGATGTCCTCGGCGGTGACGATCCCGGTCACCCCCCCGTACTCGTCGACCACGATGGCGAACGATGTCCCCGCCTCCTGGAATTTGCGCATCAGCTCGTCGATCGGCATCAGTTCGGGCACATAGAGGGCCTTCCGCATGAGAGGCCGGATCGATTTTTCCGGGGGCTCGCCCACGGTGTCGATCACATGGAGGAACCCGACGACGTGATCGATCCGGTCCCGGTAGACGGGGTATCGGGAATAACCGCTCATGGAGGCGAGAACAGCGGCATCGCGGCACGTCGCCTCCTCGGGAAGGGCCACGACCTGGACAAGGGGGCGAAAGATGTCCCCGACCTGCTTTTCCCCGAAATGGAATACCCGCCGCACCATCGTCCTCTCGTGCGCCTCCACGTCCGACCCGGATCGGCTCATGAGCAAAATGAGGCGGAGCTCCTCCCTCGTGACCATCCCGTGAAGCGGGGGAACCCCTCCGAACGGACGGGACAGAACGCGCGCGAAGAATGCCGTGAGAGAGACGAGCGGGTAGAGCAATTTCTCCGAGAACCAGATGAACCGGGCGGCCGGGCTTGCCAGGCGGTCCGCACGCGGCTGGGCGAAGCTCTTGGGCACGACGCCCCCCAGGAGAATCACCAGGGGAGTGATCACCCCGACGGCGATCCACGCCGCCTTATCCCCGTAACGCGGGAGAAGATGGGACGTGGTGAGGACGGTACTCAGGACGACGAAGATGTTTGTCCCCGTCAGCGTGGTGGCGAGCGCGCGGTCCGGGTGCTCAAGGAGCTTAAGGGCGGTCTTCGCACCGCGACCCCCGCTGCGCGAGCGATCCGCCAGCTTGTACCGGTCGGCGGATACGAGGATAATTTCGGCGGCGTTGTACAGCGCCTGCATCAGGAGGCAGAACGATATGGCGAGGATAAGCGCCATGCCGGTTATTCCGTTTCCTCCCGGATGTCGCGCACGCCGACCTCGACGATCCGGATCCCGCGCACCCTCTCCACCGTGAACCGGAAGGATCCGAGAAGAATCGAGTCGCCCTTCCCCGGGAGCCTGCCGAACTCGTGGAGGAGCAATCCCGCCACCGTATCCCATTCCTGGTCGGGAAGCCCTGCCGCGAAGGCGTCGTTGAACCGGTGAATCGGCATCTTCCCGAGCACGCGCCAGGAGCCGTCCGGCCGGGGAATCAGTTCCTTCTCCTCGCGGTCATGCTCCTCCCGGATCTCCCCGAAGAGCTCCTCGAGCACGTCCTCCAATGTCACGATCCCGACGATATTCCCGAACTCGTCAACGACCAGCGCGAGATGCACCTTCATGCGCTGGAACTCGCGCAGCAGCAGAGGCAGTTTCTTCGAGGTCGGAACGACAAAGGGGGGCCTGAGGAGTCCGGAGAGCGAGGCATCCCCTCCCTCCGGCACCGGCCGAAGCAGATCCTTGAGGTAGAGAATGCCGATGACCTCCTTCCGATCCCCCCGGTAGACGGGAATCCGCGAGCATCCGTACTTCCGGGACTGGGCCAGAAGCTGCTCGCGAGGGATATCGACGGGCACCATGAACACGTCGGCAAGCGGGGTCATGATCTCCCCCGCCCTCTGGTCGGTCATCTCGAAAATATTGTGAATGAGCTCCCTCTCTCCCGGATCGAGCGTACCGTTCTCGCCTCCCACATCCACAAGAAACCGGAACTCCCGCTCGGTAAGCCCCCACTTCCTGCTCACGACTTTCCCTCCTCCCAGCACAAGGAGGATCCCGTCAGCCAGCTTCTCCATGAGGTAGCGCAACGGCGCCACGAGGCGGGAAAACAGGAGGAACGGACGGGCGGCGAGAAGAGAGAAGGATTTGGCCCTCGGCCACACGATGCACTTGGGAGTGATATCCCCCAGGATCAGGATCCCGAGGGTGCCGGCGGCGAGCGCGACGATCTCCCCGTGCGCCGGAACGACCGGGATCAGAAGGGCCGCAAGAACCGAGGAGATGGAAACGTTGGCGAATTCGTTGCCGATGAAGAGGGTCGAGATCAGACGGCTCGGGGACTCGAGCATCTTCCCGATAATGGTCGCCATCCGGTTCCCTTCCGCCTTCCATTTCAGCAGATCGACGCGGCGGAGCGCAAAGAGGGCCGTCTCCGTGGCCGAGAAAAATGCCGACGCGAGGAAGAGGAGGGGAAGAAGAAACCATTCCATCGTGCGCGTCAGTTCCTCCCGCCTGGCAGCAGGAGTCGCAGGGCCCCGCCGAAACGGCATCCTGCAATATCGATGACCCCGAAGATTCCGGCGTTATGGTGAATCGCCGGATTCGGGTCGGTGTCGTTCACTTTTTCTTCCGAATCCCCCGTGCCGCTCCGCCACGCTGTCCCCGCGTCTCGGCACGGAACGGATTTTTCTTCAACGCCTTGGATACGACATCGTCCATGTTGTCCACCAGGGTGAACCGGAACCGTCTCGCCTCGCTGCGCGGGATTTCCTCGAGGTCCTTCCGGTTCTGTCCGGGGACGATGACTTCGGTGATCCCGGCCCGCAGGGCCGCAAGGGCCTTCTCCTTCAATCCGCCGATCGGCAGCACCCGGCCCCGCAGGGTGATCTCCCCCGTCATCGCCACGTCGCGCCGGACGGGGATTCCCGTCAGCGAGGAAATGAGCGCAGTGGCGATCGTGATCCCGGCGGACGGCCCGTCCTTCGGGATCGCCCCCGCCGGAACGTGGATGTGTATGTCGTAATTGGCATGGAAGTCCTTCGGCAGACCGAGTCGGGCGGCGCGGGACCGCGTATAGGTGATAGCTGCCTGCGCGCTTTCCTTCATCACGTCCCCGAGGGACCCGGTGATGGTGACCGCCCCCTTGCCCTTGACGAGGGACACCTCGATGAACAGGATGTCTCCGCCGGTGGGGGTCCACGCCAGGCCCGTTGCGACGCCCACTTCGTCCCGCTCCCCTTCCGTCTCGGGGAGAAACTTCGGGATCCCGAGAAACTTCGAGAGATTCCTGTGGGTAACCGTGAACGGCCCCTTCTCCCCCTCGGCGATCCTGCGCGCCACCTTCCGGCAGATGGTGGAGATCTCCCGCTCGAAATTTCGCAGTCCGGCTTCCCGCGTGTACTCGTGAATGATCGCCAGAATCCCCTTGTCCGTAACCTTTATCTGCTTCTCCGTGATCCCGTTTTCCTCCCGCTGCCGGGGGAAGAGGAACTTTTTGGCGATCGCAAGCTTGTCGATCTCGGTGTAGCCCGATATCCGGATCACCTCCATCCGGTCCTTGAGTGCAGGCGGTATGGGATCGATGATGTTCGCCGTCGTGATGAACATCACCTTCGACAGATCGAACGGGACGTTCAGGTAGTTGTCGCTGAAGGAAAAGTTCTGCTCGGGGTCGAGAACCTCCAGGAGTGCCGCGGAGGGGTCCCCCCGGAAATCGGCCCCGACCTTGTCGATCTCGTCCAGCATGAAGATCGGGTTCCTCGTGCCCGCCTGTTTCATCCCCTGGATGATGCGGCCCGGGAGCGCGCCGACGTACGTCCGCCGGTGCCCGCGGATCTCGGCCTCGTCGCGGATCCCTCCCAGTGACATCCGTACGAACTTGCGCCCCATCGCACGGGCGATCGATTTCCCCAGCGAGGTCTTCCCCACCCCGGGGGGACCGGCAAAGCACAGGATCGGCCCTTTCGCCTTGTCCTTGAGTTTCCGGACGGCGAGGTACTCGAGGATCCGCTCCTTGACCTTGTCGAGGTCGTGGTGGTCCTCGTCGAGGATCGTCTTGGCCTTGGCGAGGTTGATGTTGTCCTTCGTCTCCTTCTTCCAGGGGAGCTCGACCATCCAGTCAAGGTACGTCCGGACCACCGAGGACTCCGCAGAGTCCGGGTGCATCCCTTCCAGGCGGCGCAGCTGTTTCTCCGCCTCCTTTTCCACCTCTTCGGGCATCCCGGCCTTCTTGAGCTTCCGCCGGAGCTCCTCCATCTCTTCCGACTTGCTGTCGATGTCGCCGAGCTCCGTCTTGATGGCCTTCATCTGCTCCCGCAGGAAATACTCCCGCTGACTTTTGGACATCTCCTCCTTGGCCTGGTTCTGGATCTTCGCCTGCATCTCCGCGAGCTGCAGTTCACGGGAGAGGAGGTTGTTGACCAGCTTCAGGCGGGCAACGGGGTCCCCTTCCTCGAGAACCCCCTGGGCCTCCTCGAGTTTCAGCCGCAGGTTGCTCGCGACGAGATCGGCCAGGATACCCGGATTATCGATGTTCTCCGTGACCATCAGGATCTCGACCGGCATGTTCTTCAGGGAAAGGATCTTCTCGATCTTTTCCCGGCTTGCGCGCATGAGCGCCTCCACTTCGAGGGATTCTTCCCGGACCGTCCCCTCGACCATCCGCTCGATACGAACGCGCACCGTAGGTTTTGCATCGATGAACTCCACGATCCGACCCTTGACCACGCCCTGGATCAGAATCTTGAGGCGACCGTCGGGGAGCTTGAGCATCCGCATGATCATGGCCACGGTCCCCGTCCGATACAGGTCTTCGGGTTTCGGTTCCTCCAGAGACGGATCCTTCTGCGTCGCCAGGAAAATATAGCGGTCGCGGCCCAGCGCCTCGTCCACCGCCGATATCGAAGCTTCTCGCCCGACGAACAGGGGCAGCGTCATGTACGGGAATATGACGATATCCCGCACCGGGAGAAGGGGAAGAACACCCGGGATCTCCGGGGCGGTCTCCTTGGCTTCCTTGATCACTCCCTCTTCCTTCGCCGCGGGAACCTCGGCCTCCTGCACGCTGTTTTCCCCTTCCTGCGGACCATTCTTACGGATCGGTTCGTCTGCCATGCCTGTTCTTCCCCCGCATTCTTGAAAAAGATGCTATTCCTCTTCCGTTGCCACCATGATGCGCCGCCTCTTCCCCCTCTGTTCTTCGCACTTGGGGATGCTGAGCACCAGAACGCCGTCGTTTAACACCGCCTTTACAAGCCCCATGTTGAGGCAGCCTGTCGTCTCGAAGGTCCGCCGGAAATTGCCGAAGGTCCGTTCGAGGCAGAGGAACGAAATATCGGATCCGCACGAGTCCCGCTTCTTTTCCCCGACCACCTCGATATTCTCCCCCTGCACGAAGACGGCAACCTCATTCTCCCGAACACCGGGCAATTCCACCCGTATGACCAGCTCTCCGGCGTTCTCGTTGACGTCCGCGGGAGGAAGGAATGCCGGGTCGCCGAACGGGTCGAGGAACGTCACTCTTCCCACCCTCTCCTGGAGAACGGCATCCTCCCCCCTCTCCCATTTTTTCCTTCCGGACGTTTTGCTCATCGCTTTCTCTCCTTGTTCAGAAAAGCGCGGAGCCCCGGTCCCAGCTCCGGATCCTTCAACGCAAACGCGATATTGGCCATGAGGAACCCGAGCTTGTTTCCCGCATCGTACCGGACCCCCTCGAACTCGTATGCGAGCACCCGCTCCCTGGTGAGAAGCGAGCGAATCGCGTCGGTCAGCTGAATCTCTCCTCCCGCGCCGGGCCGGGTCGCCTCCAGGGCAGGAAAGATGTCGGGGGAAAGTATGTACCGACCGATAATCGCCAGATCCGACGGGGCCTTGGCGGGTTTCGGCTTCTCGACCATGTCCTGCACCTCGAAGACTCTCTCGGCAATCCGTTTCCCCTTTATGATGCCGTACCGGGAGACCTGGTCCCGGGGAACACGCTGAATCGCCAGGACCGAGTCGGCGCTGTACCGCTCGTAGATGTCGATCATCTGGCGCAGCACGGGGACCTTCGAGTCGATCACGTCGTCGGAGAGGATGACGGCGAACGGCTCTTCCCCGACGAGATCCTTGGCGCGAAGAACCGCGTGACCTAAACCCAGGGGCATGTTCTGCCTGACGTAGAAGAAATCGGCCATTTCGGTGATCTCCCGCACCGCCGCGAGCTGGGCGCTGTCCCCCTTCCTTTGGAGGAGTGCCTCCAGCTCGTAGGCCACATCGAAGTGGTCCTCGATCGCGTATTTCCCCCGCCCGTTCACGATGATCATGTCCCGCACACCGGCGGCGCGGGCCTCCTCCACGCCGTGCTGGATTAGCGGCTTGTCCACAAGGGGAAGCATTTCCTTGGGAGACGCCTTCGTCGCCGGAAGGAACCGCGTCCCGAAACCCGCCGCCGGAAACACCGCCTTTCGTATCATCGCACCCTCTCCTCCCCGCCCTCTCCCCTGCCCATCCCGAAGCGTAGGAAAAAATCGGACACCGCGGACCGATCGCGGGTCCACGGCATAGCGGGCAGGTTCTCCCGAAAAATCAACCCGTACCCCCTCGTGATCACCCTGTGGTCGAGCAGGGCAATCACTCCGAAATCGTCGCTCCTCCGCAACAGACGCCCGATCCCCTGACGCAGAGCCAGTACCGCCTCGGGGACCTGGTACTCGGTAAAAGGATCTCCGCCCCTGTCCCGGATCGCCTGAATACGGGCCGTCACGACCGGATCGGTCGGCGGGGCGAAGGGAAGCTTGTCGATCACCACGCACCGCAGGGATTCCCCGGGGACGTCGATCCCTTCCCAGAACGTTCCGGTACCGATCAGGACGGCGTCGGCATCCTCCCGGAACGCCCTGAGCAGATGCATCCGCGGAGCATCCCCCTGGACAAGCAGCGGGTGCGGGAGAACATCTCTCAATATCGCCACCATCGCGCCGAGCGTCCGGTAACTCGTGCAGAGAATGAGCGCGCCGCCTCCGGATAACCTCAGGATTTTCGCGATTTCCCCTGCCGCAGATGTCGGGAACGCGTCGTCGCCGGGTTCGGGAAGGCCGACAGGTACGTAAACCAGCGCTTTCCCTGCGAAGTCAAATTCATTATCCACGATCATTTCCCTTGCATCAACCTCGGCAAGCCCCACCCGTTCCCGGAAATAGGAAAGAGTCCCGGAAACCGAGAGGGTCGCGGACGTCAGGAGGACCGGGAATCCCCCGCTCCACAATCCGTCGGCGAGAAGGGTCGCGACCTCGACAGGGGTCCTCTGGAGCGCCACGGCGTTCCCCCTTCGCTCCCCCCACACGACAGCGGTCGCCGGCTCCGCACGGTGGAGAGATGCAAAGTCCTCCACGAAAGAGTCGACCCGGCGCAGGAGGGACTCCGCCTCTCCCGCGTCGTTACCGCTCAGGGACAGGGATACCGGAGTGGCGGATACGGCCCGGGACAGTTCCTCCCCCGTCCGGAGAAGTTCCGCGGAGAGCCGGTCGAACGTCCTGTCCGTTCCCGGCCGGGGGAGAAAAAATCTTCCGTCACCGCTCCCCACCGACCGGTACAGCGCATCCGCGGCCCTCCGGAACTCTTCCGCTGCGGGAGGAATGAGCCGCCAGGGCTTCTCTTCCCTCGCAGCGGCGCGTTTGAGATCCCGGAACAGTTCCTGTGCCCTCGCGAGCGAAACGGAAACCCCGAAGAAGGAGGAAGCGGTCTCCTCTATGCCATGGGCCTCGTCGAAGATCACGGCGTCGGCTGCGGGGAGGACTTCCCCTCCCCTGCCCCAGCCTCCTTTCCCTGCCGGGTCGGGAGACCCCTCGCTCTTCCTCCGGACCGCCAGGTCGGCAAAGTAGAGGTGGTGGTTCACCACCACCAGGTCAGCCGCGTGGGCGCGGCGGCGGATTTCCGTCAGGAAACACCGATCGGTTTCCTGGCAGGACGAGGCGTCGCAGGTCTCGCTTCGGGCGTTGACCTCCGACCAGGCATGAAAGTCATCGGGGATCCCCGGACATTCGGAGATGTCGCCGGTCTGCGTCGTCTCGGCAAAACGGCACATCCCCTCGTAATACCCCGCCTCCCGGGAGAACTCGAAAAGCGGCTCCGCGACAAAAAGCTTCCACCGGCGGCGGCAGAGATAATTCCCCCGCCCTTTCACCACGACACAGGAAAAGGGGGCTCGCAACGCCTCCCGGACGAGGGGGACGTCGTTTTCGACGATCTGCTGCTGAAGCGTCTTCGTCCCCGTGGAGACGATCGTCTTTCGGCCCGACAGTACGGAAGAGACCAGATAGGCAAGCGTTTTCCCGCTGCCTGTTCCCGCCTCCGCCACCAGGATCTCTCCGCGGGCGATGGATTCCGCCCATGCGGAAGCAAGCCGCAACTGCCCGGGCCTGGGCTCGAATCCGGCGAGCGCGCGGGCCATTGGTCCGCCCACCGCGAACACCTCCCTCACCTCTTCTTCCCACCGGCGCACCATGAGAGAAAGCCTTACGGCTCCGTGATCGGCACGAAGTTCCCGAGTTCGACTCCCAGGAGAGAAACATTTCGGCGCATCTCCCCGTCGGGTCCGAACTGGAATGTCCCCGTCACACCCCGGAACGTTCCCAGGAGGGGGATCTTCTCCCGCGTCCGGTCCCCTGCCGGTCGGGAATCCCGTTCGGCATCGAGGTGGAACGATTCCGCCAGAAGACGGGCGGCGTCGTATCCGGTTGCCACGAAGCGGGAGGGCGCGTGCTCTATCGCTTCCCGATATTCCTTGCGGAACTTTTCTCCGAGGAACCCCGGAACAACGGCGGCGTAATCCACGGAGAACACGGACCCTTCCACGGCCTCCCCGGCCTTTTGCAGAAGTCTATCGTCGTTCCAACCCGAAAACCCGGCCAGGGGAAGGTACACGTTGTAGAACCGGAGCTGAGAAGCGAGGAGAAACACTTTTTCCCACCTGTCCGCGATGATGATCGCATCCTGGTGCAGAGGCAACTCCGCTCCTTTTTTCCTCTCGGAGGACCCGGAGGATAGGACGGCGCTTCCGACCCCCTGCCGGATCGCCTCCGTAAAATCGCTCGAGTCCGAGCGGTAGGAAACCCTGCGGTCCACCCGGACGCGCAACTCCCCGGCGGCAGAGTAGACCGCGTCCGCGAATCCGCGGCCGTAGCCGTTATCGGGGTAGAAAAGAATCAGGTCGTCCTTGCCGGCCCTCGCCAGGTGGGAAAGCACCGCCAGCGCCTCTTGCCGTGGGGTAAGCCCGAAACGGTAGAGAAACGGCTTCTCCGTAATTCTCTTCTGTCCCAGGTAGAGGACCGGGGGAGATTCCGAGTTGAAAGCAACGCTTACGGATTGCCCCTCCTCGCCCGTCAGCGGGCCGATGAAACCCATAACGGACCGGTCGCGAGCGGCATCCTGAAATTGCGCCCGGGCCTTCTCGGGCTGCCCCCCGGTGTCCGTCCAGATAAGTACCGGCGCGAAAACTTCCGCTTCCTGGCCGCGCAACTGATGAAGCGCGACCTCCGCCCCGGCGAGCACGGAAAACCCGATGTCTGCGTACTTGCCGCTCAAGGGAACGAGCCCCACGATCTTGGGACGGTAATAGAGGATCCTTTCCAGCCAGGCCAGTTCCCGGGCCGCCAGCTCCCCCGACGCCCCTCCCCCGCGGGAAGCCTTCTCCAGGGCAAAGGCACCCATGCCGGTGAATCCTTTCCGGACGGAGACCTGCGCGAGCCGAAGATACAGGAGGTTTCCCACTTCGGGATCCTCCTCCGACTCGGCGGCCTCCCATAGAGCAAGGATCCCCGTCAGCCCGTTGATCAGGGCATCTCGCTCCCGCCGGAGGCTCAACACATTCACCGGATCGGACGCGGCTGCGGCGATCGCCCGCCGGTACTCGGACAACGCGAGGGAAATCCTGCCCGCCTGGCCGTCCGCGCGGGCCATCTCCGCGAGAAGATCCGAGGCTTCCTCGTTGATGTATCCCTGGGCCAGGAGGTACGCCGCGATTTCGCGCGCCTCCGCCCCCCGACCCAGGCGCTGGTAGATCCGGTACTTCAGATCCATCGAGGAAAGAGCGAGGAAGCGGGTCCTGGTCAGAAGAATCGCCTTGTCCGCCGCGTCGATTGCCTCCTTGAGCTCTCCTTTCGCCTCCCGAAGCTCGGCGACCCTCATCCAGACGAATCCCTTTCGCTCGTCGTCGGAAAAGGCATCCGCGAGGTCGACAAACAGAGGGAGGGCCCTGTCGGCGTTCCCGGACTGAAACTCCGTTTCGGCACGCCACAGGAGAAGGAGAGGAACACTTCCCTTCCCGCCCCCTTCCACCGCTCCGGTCGTCCCGCCGAGGCGCTCGACCGGCACGGTTTCCGAAAACACTCCAAGGAGAGGCTTCGGCTCCTCCCCGTGCGCCGTCACTGCGAGAAGGACCACAACGAGGAAAACGATCCGTTTTGCCCTCTGCGCCCCGGAACAATCACCTCTCAACCGAAGATCTCCTTGACCTTCTCAAAAAAGCTCCGCGAAGCGGGACCCGGCGTTTCCTCGGCAATCTGCTGGAACTCGGTCAGCAGCTCCTTTTGCCGTTTCGTGAGTTTCTTGGGCACATCGATCACGACACGCACCACGAGGTTCCCCCTGCGATGGGAATTGATGACCGTGACCCCCTCGCCCCGAAGGATGAATTCCCTGGCGGACGGCGTCCCGGGGGGGATGGAGAGCTTCTTTTTCCCCGCAAGCGTGGGCACCTCGACCTCGCAGCCGAGAGCCGCCTGCGAGATGGTAATCGGCACCTCGCAGATCAGGTCGTGCCCGTTCCTGTTGAAGAACGGATGGTCCCGCACGGAGACCACGACGTAGAGGTCCCCCACGGGGCCGCCGCCCCTCCCGGCCTCCCCCTCCCCCCGGAGTTTCAGCCGGGTCTCGTTGTCCACCCCCGGGGGGATCTTGATCTTGAGCGGCCTCTTTTCCTGGACGGTCCCGTTCCCTGCGCAGGCGGGGCAATGTTCCTTGATCACCTCCCCCGTACCGCGGCATCGGCTGCACGTGCGGGAGAGCGAGAAAAACCCCTGCTGCACGGTTACCTGTCCCCGGCCGTTGCATGCGCCGCACCTCTCGGGGCGCGTCCCCTTCTTCGCTCCCCCCCCGCCGCATTCCTGGCAGGTTCCCGTCCGGGGAACGACGATCTCCTTTTCCGCTCCGAATACCGCCTCGTCGAATGTTACGGTGAGGTTGTACCTGAGATCCGCCCCCCTGCGCGGCCGGTCGCGGAACCCGCCGAAAACGGACCCGAACCCGAAAAATTCGCTGAGTATGTCCTCCACGCCCCCGAAGCCGAACCCGCCGGCCCCCTCGAACCCCTGGCCGGCCGGCGCCGCGTGGCCGTACAGGTCGTACTGTTCCCGCCTTTGCGGGTCAGAAAGGACGGAGTAGGCCTCGTTGGCCTCCTTGAAACGATCCTCGGACTCCTTGTTGCCCGGATTCCGGTCGGGATGGAATTCCAGAGCGAGCTTCCGGTAGGCCTTCTTCAGGTCCTCGAGCGTGCAGCCCCTCTGCACCCCGAGTACTTCGTAGTAATCACGCCTCGCCATCAACGCTCTCCTGCCCGGTGCCTCCGTCCGATACCGTCTCCGGCGCTCCCTGTGCAACGCTGACCTGCGCCGGGCGGAGAAGCCGGCCGTTTAACAGATACCCCTTGCGGCTCTCTGCAAGCACCGTCCCCTCGGGTTTTCCCTCCCACGCGACCCTGGCTATCGCCTCGTGCAGGTTCGGATCAAACGGCTTCCCGACGGAGGATATCTGCTCCAGGCCGAATTTCCTCAGTTCGCCAAGGACCTGTTCGTACGTCATCTGCACACCGGACAGGAGGGCTTCCGCGTTCTCGATGGCCTGGGACTGGGAGACCGCCCGCTCCAGGTTGTCCAGAAATGGCAAAATCGCAAGGAGAATCCGCTCGTTTCCAAAGGCAACGAGCGACTCCTGCTCCCTTGCGATGCGCTTGCGATAGTTGTCGAACTCTGCCGCCAGGTAGGCCAGCTGGCTCTTCACCCGGGCAAGTTCATCCTCATCCTGTCCGACGAACTCCTCCCGACCGTCTTGCTCCTCCTGTCCCGGGAGGAGGTCTCCGGCTTGCCCTCCATTTTCCTGCACGGGACCCTTTTCCTTATCCGCCATAATTGTTCTCTCTCCTCCGGGTGTCCTTTTCTTTCTCGCCTGTCCGATTGCGGGAGATCGGGAGCGTTACCTTTGCTCCAGGATAGAGCTCAGGACACGGGCCGTATACTCGACAAGGGGGATGACCCGCGAATAATCCATGCGGACAGGACCGACGAGCCCGATGCTTCCCATCGCGGTGTCCCCCTGGTGATAGCCGGAAGAAACCACCGAGATGTCGGGCAAGCTCTCCACCGTGTTCTCGGCGCCGATGGAGACCTGGATCGCGTCGCTCTCCAGCGCGGCGTCGAGAAGCCGCAGGATGACGCTCTTTTCCTCGAACGCATGGAGGATCCGCTTGAGCTTCTGAACGTCCTCGACGAACTCCGGCTGTTCGAGGATGTTGGCCCTGCCCTCGATGTAGACTTCCCCGGGAACGGATTCTGCGAGCGCCTTGGAACCAAGCAGCAGGGCCTTGCGCATCAGGCTGTCGTAGTGCACCTTCTCCTGCCGCATCTCGTTCAATATTTTCACACGAAGCTGGGGAAGGGTGAGCCCCACCGCCATGTCGTTCAGGTAGGCATTGATCTTTTCCAGATCGTATGTCGTGATGCCGGGCTCGTCCTCGATAAGGCGGTGCTGGACCCAGCCGCCCTGGAGCACGGCCACCAGCAGGATCCGGTCGGTCGATGCCCGGAGCAGGGTCAGGGACCGGAGCGCCTGGTGCGAGGAACGGGAGACGACGACCAGGCAGGCATGCCGGGAAAGGGTCGAAAGAAGCCGGCTCGCATGCCGCACCACCTCGTCCGCGCCGGTGCCCCCCTCTTCCGCCACCTTCCGGAGCAGATCGCGCTCGGACCGGACAAGCTGCCGCCTGGTCAGCAGGAAATTGACGTAGTATCGGAAACCCGCGCCGGTGGGGATGCGACCCGCGGACGTATGGGGCTGGCACAGGTACCCCATCTCCTCCAGATCCGCCATGATGTTCCGGATCGTGGCTGGAGAGAGGGCCGGGCTCATCTTCTTGGATATGGTGCGAGAGCCGACGGGCTCCGCCGTTTCGATATAATCCTCGACGACGAGACGAAGCACCCGGGCCCCGCGGTCGTCCAGCACCGCCGTCACGTTTTCCTTCCCGGGGAAAGAATTGGCACTCGCCAAGGCAGAGTGCCAATCCCCACTGTATCAACCATGTGCAACCGGTGTCAAGGTGCGGAAACACTTGACAGGCATCCCGGGAGGTCTCCCGGAAGTTCCGACCAGAGCTACCTTTCGTCCAGGCGGGACATCCCCTTTTCCCGCGCATAGTCCCGGGCCTCCTCCCATTCGGCATGCGCGGTGCGCCGGCCGATTTCCGGAAACTCGAGCGCACGTCCGCACGGGCGATACTGGTTCATCAGGTTGAGGTAGGTCTCCTTCCCGATTTCGTCCGCGAGGAAGTCGATCACATGCCGGGTGGTCGAGGCGTCCCCGGGCATGACGAGATGGCGGACGAGCAGCCCCCGCAGGGCGTTCCCCCGGCGGTCAAATACAAGAGGACCCACCTGCCGGCCCATTTCCCGCAACGCGGCCTGCACCACCCCGGGGTAGTCCGGGGCGTTGGCGTACCGGTCGGACGATTCCGCTCCGAGAAATTTCACATCGGGCATATATATGTCGACCACACCTTCCAGCTCCCGCAGCGTCTCGACGCTCTCGTACCCGCCGCAGTTGTACACCACCGGGATCGACAGCCCGCGCGGCACGGCCAGGCAGAAGGCCGCAAGGATCTGGGGCGTCACGTGCGTGGGGGTGACCAGGTTCAGATTGTGGCATCCTATCCGCTGGATCGAGAGGAAAATACCGGCAAGTCTCTCGGGGGACACCTCGCTTCCCTCGCCCAGATGGCTGATATCGTAGTTCTGGCAGAATACGCAACGAAGATTGCAGCCGGAGAAGAAGACGGTCCCCGAGCCGTGGATCCCCACCAGGGGGGCCTCCTCGCCGAAATGAGGACCGAAAGACGAAACCGCTGCGTTTTCCCCGCCCCGGCAGACGCCCAACTCCCCCGCTTTCCGGTTCACGCGGCAAAGCCGGGGGCAGATGTCGCACCGCGAAAGCCTTGCGGTAAGCCTTTCCGCCCGTTCGGCGAGATCGCCGACTTTCGGAAAAATCGCCATCCCTTCCGTTCCCCTCCTCGACCTGCCCCGCCCGCCGCCAGACCGTACCTATTTTACCGGCCCTGTCTCCCCCCGGCAAAACCGTATTCCCGCTTATCCATCGGACCCGTCCCTGCGCCGTACCAACGGGAACCGCGGACTCTCCGCATTACCCGCGACAAGTTGATTTCCCCGGGAGGAAAATGCTGGTACTATCACCCGAATCAGGTTCCGTCCCTGCCTGTTCCCGGGCGAACAGAGGACGTCGCCGCGCCGGAAAACCGAGGGCCCCTGGCATCGATGGAAAGAGAAACATTATATTCCCTGCTTATCCTGGCCCCCCTGGGGGGGGTCATTCTGGGGTTCCTGCTCGCCTGGGGGGTGCGGAGATCGGCCGACGCAACGACTGCCGCGGAAACGGATCACCTAAGGAGAGCCAACCAGGAACTCTCCCAGGAGGTGATCAAGGCGCAGCAGGAACTCTCCCGGAAACGGGATATCGCCACGAAAATCCCTATGGTCGTGAAACGGCTGAGCGGGAGGTTGTCGCCCGACGCGGTCCCCGCGATAGGCGTCCGGTTCGCGAGGGAATTTTTTCACGCTTCCCAGGTGGGATACTTTGCGCCGGCGGGCAGCGGGGACCATTTCACCCTGGTGGAGGGGGTCGGTTTCCCGCTGGACTGGAAAGGCACGGTCCGTCTCGCCGCCGACGAGGGGATCCTGGCGATGTGCCTCCGGAACAAGACCATCACCACACGGGAGGAATACCTGACGTCGAGAACGAAATGGCCTACCGGAATCCACTCCCTGGAAAAGAACGGCATAACCCCGGATTTCGTGGCCCCGGTGGCGGTGAACGGAAACATCGTGGGTATTCTCGTCGTGGCATCGAGCATCGTCCAAAGCCGGGACGAGATCCCCTTCGCATCGATGATCGCGGAGTTGCTGGGAAACGCCTACAAGCACACGACAGAGATCGAGTCGGTGGAATACAGCGCATCGGTCGATCCCCTGACCAAGCTTTTCACCCGAGGCCACTTCGCGCAGCGGTTCGAGACGGAGATCCGCAGCGCCAAAAATTATGCCCACCCCCTGTCGCTCGTCCTGTTGGACCTCGACCATTTCAAAAACATCAACGACACGTACGGGCACTCGGCGGGAGACCTCATCCTGGCAAAACTGGGGCAGACCCTGCGCCAGTCCGTCCGCAGTTCCGACATTGCGGCCCGGTTCGGGGGAGAGGAATTCGTTGTCATGATGATGTCCGCGGGCAAGGAGCAGGCGTTGGCCTTCTCGGAAAACCTGAGGAGGATCGTCGAGTCCACGGAATTCCGGATCCCCGGCCAGCAATCCCCCCTGAAGGTAACGATAAGCGGGGGAGTGGCAACCTATCCCATGGACGGAGACTCCACTATTGATCTCCTTCGCAAAGCGGATGGTGCCCTCTACGAGGCAAAGAAGACGGGAAGAAACCGGATCGTTCTGGTGCCGGAGTTCGGCCTGGACGGGAAACCCCTTTCCTAGGGCGCCGGGGGGGGAAGATTGCCGGGGAGAGGCATCCCCCCTGCCGAAAAAGTGATACACTGGTTCCTATCCCGGTGGAAAGAGGAAGGAGTTCATCTCTTGGCCAAAGCAGACCTGGCGAAACTGGAAGGGACGGTCACCGACACAAAGGGAGGGGGGAACTACGTCATCACTCTGGAAAACGGAATAACTCTCTCGGCGAAACTGAGCGGAACCCTGAAACGGTACAAGATCCGGGTTGTTAGGGGTGACGCTGTGACCGTGGGCGTCTCTCCGTACGACCCTACCCACGGTCTCATCCTCTATCGCCATAACAAGTAGACGTACCGACTCTCCGGGCGGTTTCCTGCCCCCCCACACCGTTGGCAAAAGAGCGGGCGACCCTCTCTTGGACTACGCCGGATCCGCCCCCTGAATGGCGCGTAAAACCGCTTCCCCCGATCCATGTCACCACGGAAAGGAAACAACCCCCTCGATCTCGTCGAGGGAGGGGATGCCCGCGCGACCCCCCACTTTCCGACAGGAGAGCGCCGCGGCGGCGTTACCGAAAGCGAGCATTTCGGGGAACGTCCTCCCTGCGAGAAGGGCGAACAGGAACCCTGCGTGGAAGACGTCTCCCGCCCCCGTGGTGTCGACCGCACCCACCTCGATTCCCCGCGACCGGCAAGTCTGTCTGCCGTCGAACCCCAAGGCACCTTCCGGCCCCAGGGTCACGGTCGCGGTACGCGGCGAGAAGCGGCGATGGATCTCGCGAACCCCTTCATCGGGCCCCGCGCCCGGGAGAAGTTGCGTGACGAAGGAGGACGCCGCCACGATGTGATCGCACGCGAACAGCAGGTCCCCCGTCCCCTCCTGGACCTTTTCCGCGTCGAGTACGACCGGCACGCGCGCCTCCCTGGCCACCCGGGCCGCTTCTGCGGATGCCGGAACGTCATGTCCGTCCAGAAGAACGGCACGGGACCGTCGGATCTCGTCACGGGGGATGTCCTCGGGGCGGATCCGGATCCGGGCGTCTCTCTCCCACAGGATCGTGCGCTCGCCGGAATCTTCCTGGACGAGGATGACGGCGAACTGCGAGGTGGCCCCCGGAACGGTACGCGCGAGGGAAACATCGATCCCCTCTTCCTTGAGAAGGGACAGGGAGAGGACCCCGTGTTCGTCCTCCCCCACGTTCCCCACGTACATCGTCTGCAGACCCCACCGCGACAGCGCCACGAGGGCGGTGGCCACCTGCCCCCCGCCCTGTCTCGAGAACCCGGTCATCCGGAGCTTTTCCCCTGGGACAGGAAAGCGCGGAATGGTGCAGAGGTAGTCGATCGCGTTCAACCCGATACCGACGACGTCGCACATGGCAGCCTATTGTATCCCGGAGAGGCGAAGCCTCCATCCCGCAATTCTCCGGGGCTTCGGATCGATGATCCTGCCGGCCTTCCGGATATTCCGTCGCCCCCGATGCCTGTATAATGTTCCTTCGGCCTGCCCCGGAAACGGGGACACCCGGGACGCAAAGGCGCTTCGGAACACGTGGCGCCGGATCGGAAACGATGATCTCCCTTTTTGTTGCAGCGGTTCCGGCCGCCGTGCTTGCGGCAACCGCCTTCCTGTACAACCGGCTGGTCCGGCTACGGAACACGGTTCGCAGCTCCTGGTCGGACATCGATGTCATGCTCAGGAAACGGCACGACCTCGTTCCCAACCTGGTCGAGGTCGTCAAGGGATACGCGGGCCACGAAAAGACCACGCTGATCGGCGTCACGGAAGCCCGGACCGAAGCGATAAAGGCCGAAGGTCCGGAAGACAAGGCAAAAGCGGAAAACACCTTCACGGACAGACTGAAAACCCTGTTCGCCCTTGCGGAAGGGTATCCCGACCTGAAAGCCGACACCGGCTTTCTCGAGCTGCAGAGGCAGCTCGTGGAGATCGAAAACGGAATCGAATACGCCCGCAGGTATTACAACGCGGTCGTCCGGGACTACAACACCATGACCGAGGTCTTTCCCTCGAACCTCGTCGCATCCGGGTTCCGGTTCGAACGCGAGAAGTTCTTCGAGCTGTCCTCCCGGGAAGAGAGGGACCGGGTCGATGTCTCCTTCCCCTGACGCGCCGCGACGCCCCGGCGTCCGCGCACAACTTTTCCTGTGCTCCCTTTCCCTTTTTCTCCTGTTCGGCTTGGGAGGGTCCCCCGTACGCGCGGAATATTTCACCATCGAATCGTTCCACGCGGACATCGTCGTTCACCCGGATTCCTCCCTTTCCGTGACGGAAACGATCGAGACCGCCTTCACACGCCGCCGCCACGGAATCTACCGCGATATCCCCTTCCGGTATACCGACGAATTCGGGAAGAAGACCACGGCGCCGATCCGGGTCGTTTCCGTTGCGGACCAGTTCGGTAAGAAGAGGCCGTACAAGGTCACTCGCGCCGGGGACGCGGTCCGGATCCGGATCGGCAGGAACGATGCGTTCGTCGACGGCCGGCAGGTGTACGTCATCACCTACACCGTGCAAAACGCCATCCTGTTCCTCGACACCCACGACGAACTCTACTGGAACGTGACGGGGAATGACTGGGACACCACCATCCGAAGCGCTTCTTCCACGGTGGCCGTCGAAAGTGGTCGGGGAGACATTCCTTTTCGGGGGAGCTGCTATACGGGTTTGCGCGGCGCAAGAAATTCCTCCTGCACTTTCCTCCCCTCGGGCAAGGGGGGAAAATTCCGGACCGGCGGCTCCCTCTCCCCCCGGGAGGGACTTACCATCGCCCTGGGCTGGGACAAGGGAATCGTGCGGCCTCCTTCTTTCCTGCAGAGAACCCTCCGGACTCTCAATCTCTCCGAAAACGGGGTCCTCCTGCTTCCCTTCGTCACGCTCGTCTTCATGCTCGTCCACTGGTACAGGCGGGGAAAGGACCCCGACGTCGGGGGCAGCATCCCCGTCATGTACACGCCCCCGGAGGAGGACGGGCAACCCCTTCCCCCCGCCGAGGTCGGCGCCCTTTCCGACGAGCGGCTCGACCCGAAAGACATCACCGCCTCCATCGTCAACCTCGCCGTGCGTGGATTCGTCACGATCCGGGAACTCAAGACCGCCGGGTTCCTGTTCGACCGGACCGACTACGTGCTGGAAAAGGTCAAGGAAGCGGACGACGATCTTCCCCTGTTTGAAAAAAAGCTGATGGCCAAACTCTTCTCCGGGAATTCCCGGGAGGTCCTTGTATCCGACCTGAAATACTCCTTTTACAAGAACCTCGATGAGCTCAATGACGCCGTCTTCCGTCGTCTCCAATCCCTGGGCTACTTTCGGGGCCTTCCCGGCAGCGTCAAGGCCGTGTACCGCGGGATCGGGATCGGAGGAGGGGTCCTTGGCGTTGCAATCGGGATGATCACCGGCAAGGTAACGGGAGGAAGCCCGGGAAAAATCGTGGCCGCTTTTGTCCTCTCCGGCCTGGCGGTTTTTCTCTTTGCCCCCGTCATGCCGGTCAAG
This sequence comes from Candidatus Deferrimicrobiaceae bacterium, assembly GCA_049688015.1. Classification (GTDB taxonomy): domain Bacteria; phylum Desulfobacterota; class Deferrimicrobia; order Deferrimicrobiales; family Deferrimicrobiaceae; genus CSP1-8. The sequence continues at coordinate 27,698 of JBAVJZ010000129.1, forward strand.
ACCCGGAAAGGGGCACTGGCAAAAAAGAAGGTCAAAGGATTCGAGGAGTTCCTACTCCGGGCGGAAAAGGACCGGCTGGAGAGAATGGCCGATCAGAACCTGTTCGAGAAATATCTCCCCTACGCGATCGCTCTCGACGTCTCGGACCGTTGGGCCAGGGCCTTCGAGGGGATCACCCAGGAAGCCCCGCGATGGTACTCCGCAACGGGTGACTCCGGCATGTTTCACCCCGTGTCGTTCCACCGGTCGCTCGACAGTGCACTTTCCACCATGGGAAGCGCAATGTACGCGGCGCCCCGAAGCAGCGGGGGCGGAGCCTCGGGCGGGGGGGGAAGCTCCGGAGGGGGTAGTGGGGGAGGCGGAGGAGGAAGCTGGTGACCCGCGCAGGGCTCTACCGTCCCCTCCACCCCCTCATTTCGTCTCCTGCAACAAAACCGTTCCTGCCGGGACCGATCCCGACTCCTTCCTGTTCACGCTTTCGGGCCAGCCACAGGAGCAATGGATCCGGGTCTCGTGCTTGATGCAAACGTCGCAAACCCTGTCGCCGCAGTACCAGCTCCAGTGATATTGATGCCCGTTTCTGCGACATTCGGTATGCCCGGCTGCCATCACCGCACCTCCTGACCGGCGTTCGATTTCTCTCCCGCTGCCCTTTCCGTCAGAGCAAACAGGATGCCAACAGGAAGAAACCCGTTTTTCCTTTATCTTTCAAGTACTTGCCTATTCTTTCCGCACAAGGGAAGAAATAACTGGAGGCGAGAAAAGGCTCCCGATAGGGAAAAAAATTCCTACAGGTGCGAATTAATTGCCGAAAAACCCGATAGGAAGAGGGAGGGAATCTGACGGATTGGGATAGGGCGAATTGGGATATAATGAAAATCAAGGCAAATACCATGGGAGGAACGCGGCAACGGAACCGAACGGCCCCACGGACAGGAGGTGCCCCATGGAACTCGTGCTGACGGAATCCGAAGTGGAATTGCTCCGCGGAATGCTCGATGCGGACCGCAAGACCCTCCTGATGGAGATCGCACGAACGGACAACCGGAAAATGCGTGACGGGCTCAAGGAGCGCGAGGAACTTCTCAAGGGGATCCTGAACCAGCTCGAGAACACGGTGCGCAAGGCATCCTGAACGGCCGGCTCCGCGCATCCACCGCCCCCCGCCCTCTCGCGTATTGGGAAGGATCTGCTATGCTTCCGGAGGAGCGGCAGAAATCCTTTTTGACAAGGAGCGCGGGCGCGGGATGGAAACCAGAAACCGTACGACCCTTTTCCGGGGACTCGTGGTGGACGTGGAGCAGATGGAGGTGAAGTTTGGCGAAAAGGGATGGCACCTCTACCAGGTCGTGAGGCACCCCGGGGGCGTGGGCGTATTGCCCCTGCACGAAGACGGTACGGTCACCCTGATCCGGCAGTTGCGCCCGGCGGTCGGCTCCCGCCTGTTGGAAGTGCCCGCCGGGCGTCTTGCCCCCGGCGAGGATCCGGAGGTGTGCGGACGCCGTGAGCTTGCCGAGGAGACGGGGCTCCGGGCAAACACCATCGAGTCTCTCGGGAAACTCCACTCCTCTCCGGGCGTCTTCGACGAGGCGATCCACCTCTTTCTGGCAACGGGACTTACCCAGAAGGAGGCGGACCCCGAGCAGTACGAGGAGATCGGATCGATACGAATTCCGTTCGAGCAGGCCCGGCGGATGGCCATGAGCGGCGAGATCCAGGACGGAAAGACCATCGCCGCGCTGTTCCGCGCCGGGGGAAGGAAAGTCTGATCAAGGAAGGCAGTCATTCCCCCCGGACCCGCAGGGACATCATCCCCCCTGCCGGCATGGAATCGGGTACTCGGGGAAAACCGCGTGCCGGGGGAGGCCGCGTTTGAGCAGGTCGATCCTCATCGTCGAGGACGAGAAGGAGATCCGGGACCTCCTCGCGCTCTACCTGCGAAAAGAGGGTTTCACCCTTTCGTTCGCCGTTGACGGGGAAGAAGGACTTTCCAGGGCCCGTTCGGGAAAACCGGCGCTGATCCTGCTGGACATCCTCCTGCCGGGGAGGGACGGGCTGGAGGTACTCCGGGAAATCCGCGCTGATCGGGAGATCGCCCGAACGCCGGTCATTATGCTCACGGCCAAGGGGGACGAGACGGACCGGATCGTGGGGCTTGAGCTTGGCGCCGACGACTATGTCCCCAAACCGTTCAGCCCGCGCGAGGTGGTCGCCCGGGTCAAGGCGATCTTCCGCCGCAGCCTTCCCCGGACGATTCCGACGGATGAAGGAATCTACCGGAAAGGGGAATTGCAGCTCGATGTGGCACGCCACGAGGTCCGGTACCGTGACAGGAACGTTATCCTTACATCGAAGGAGTTCCGGATCCTCAAGGTCCTGATGGCTTCGAAAGGGAAAGTCCTTTCGCGGGAGACGATCCTCGATCGCGCCTGGGGAGAGAGGACCCACGTCCTCGACAGGACCGTGGACGTCCATATCGCGAAACTGCGCCGGAAGATCCCGCTTCTTGCGAAAGCGATCGAGACGGTCAAGGATTCGGGATACAAGCTTCGGGAGACCTGACGGTTGCCCAGACGGATTTCCATCGCCGCCAAGTTCTTCCTCACCTATTTCGTGATCACGGGGACCGCCCTGGCCTTCGCCGGCGTGGCGGGGTACCTCCAGTTCAAGAGGTACGTGATCGAGGAGGCAGACGCAAGCCTCAAGGCCCAGGCCCTCCTCGCCGCGGAGTCATTCCGCCCGCTTCTTGCCGCCGCCGAGCCTGACCGCGGGACGATCGCCCGGGAAGGGGAACGGCTCGGGAAGGAACTGGAGACCCGCCTGACGGTCATCCTGCCCGGCGGCGAGGTTGCGGCGGATTCCCAGATCGAACCGGCCCGCCTGGTTGAACTGGAAAACCATGCCAACCGCCCGGAAGTGCGGGAAGCGCTTTCCGGCCGGACCGGCTTCTCCCACCGTCGCAGCATCTCCCTGAAGGAGGAACAGTGGTATTGCGCGGTCCCCATCCTGTCCGGGGGACAGATCGTGGGAGTCGCCAGAACATCCTTTTCCGGCGATATCCTGAACCGGCGGCTCCACCGCGTGCGCGTCATCACCTGGGGCACCGGATTCGCAGCGTTCCTCCTGATGCTTCTGGGCACGGCCATCCGCGCCCGTGCCGTCAGTGTCCCCCTGGAAGAGATCCGGAAAGCCGCGCTGGAATTTTCCGCCGGGGACCGGTCGAGACGACTGCGGCTTAGGACAGGCGACGAACTCGAAGACGTGGCGGTAGCCCTCAACCAGACAGCCGCTCAACTGGAACAGACCATTTCCCAGCTGGACGCGCAAAAGGTCCGGCTCGCCACCCTTCTGGAGAACCTGTCGGAGGGGGTGATCGTCATCGCGAGCGGGCGGACGGTGCGGATGATGAACCGGGAGGCCGCCAGGATCCTGGGGTTCGTAATCGTTCCACCGGAAGGACAGCCGTACACGGAGGTCATCCGCCAGCCGGATCTTCTCCGGTTCATCGACGGTTGGAAAGACGGCAGGTCGATCCCCCCGAAGGAGATCACCATCCCGTCGATCGGCGGGGAGATCGCCACCCGCGTCTCGGCAACGACCCTCCGGTACCCGTCGGGAAAGGATTCGGACATCCTGTTTACTCTCAGAGACGTCACGGAGGAGAAACGGCTCGCCCGGGTGAAGAGCGACTTCGTCTCGAACGCCTCCCACGAGCTTCGGACCCCGCTCACGAATATCCGCGGATACCTGGAAGCCCTGCGGGACGCGACGAGCGAAGGAGCACCTCCCGACCCCTCCTTCCTGGCAATCGTCCTCGCCAACGTTCTCCGGATGGAGGATCTGGTCAACGACCTCCTTACGCTGTCACGGGCGGAATTCGTCCAGGATCCACTCGCCAGAGAGGAGATTCCGCTTCCCGCCTTTCTCGAGCGGGTCGCATCCCTTCACCGGCCTTCGGTGGACCGGCTGGGCAAGACCCTGACCGTCCAGGCGGCAGAGGCCAATTTCAAGGCGGACCTCAAGAACCTGACGCTTGCGATCTCCAATCTCGTTGACAATGCCATCCGGCACGGGGTGGAGAAGGGGGAGATCCGGCTGGCGGGACGGGTCGAGAACGGGGCGATCGTGCTATCCGTCGAGGACGACGGGCCGGGGATTCCCAAAGCGCATATCCCCCGCATCTTCGAGCGGTTCTACCGCGTCGACAAGGGAAGATCCCGCGAGGTCGGCGGCACCGGCCTGGGCTTAGCTATCGCCAAGCACATCATCGAATCCCACGGAGGAACAATCCGGGTGGAGAGCAGGATGGGAACGGGAACCCGGTTCATCATCCGGATCCCCGCCTCCTGAGAAGGGCTTTTTCCAGAACCACGAACAGAAGAAAGCCGGCCAGGCCGACGGCGTGTATCCCCATGTTGGGCCAAAGCAGGCAGACCGCGATCCCGGCGAATCCCACCCTCTGGGGCCACGTGAGGGACCCCAGATGGAACCCCTCGAAAAACGAGGCAAAACAGTATAGGCCAAGCAGGCCGGCTACGGCCGTCTCGATCGCCTGCCAGGCCGGCCCTTCGAAAAGAATCGGGGTGTAGCAGAAAAGGAGAGGGATGATGTAGAGCCCCTTCGCCAGTTTCCACGATTCCAGTCCGGTCTCCAGCGGACGACTGCCCGCGATCCCCGCCGCGGTGTACGCCGCCAGGCAAACGGGCGGGGTGACGTTGGCATCCTGCGAATACCAGAAGATGAGCATGTGGGCAGACAAAAGGCTTGCGCCGAGCATGGTCATGGCCGGTGCGGCCAGGACCGCCAGGACGATATAGGACGCGGTCACGGGAAGCCCCATCCCCAGGATGAGGGAGGCAAGCGCGATCAGTACGATGGTGACGAGCAGGCTCCCCCCCGAGATGGCCGAGATGAGGATCGAGAACTTGATCCCCATCCCCACGAGCAGGACTACCCCGATGACGATGCCGGAACAGAGCAGGATGACCCCGGTGGAGACCATGTTCTGCGCTCCCGCAGCGAGGGCATCCAGAATGTCTCGGAATCCCATCCGGGTCTTGCGGTTGAGCCAGCTCGACGCCACGATCGAGGCTATCCCTACGCTGGCGGCATACGTGGGGGTGAACCCGTAGATCAGAAACCCCATCAGGACGCCGATGGGGAGGAAGAAGTTCCAACCCTCCATAAGAACCTTCCCGACTTTGGGGATCTCCTCCTCCCGCAACGGTTGAAGGCCTATCTTCTTGGCCCGGAAATGGATGAAAAAAGCGACGCACAGGAAATACATGATCGCCGGGATGAACGCGACGCCCACGATCGTCAGGTACGGGATCTGGGTCCACTCGCTCATGATGAAGGCGCCCGCACCCATGATGGGAGGCATGAGCTGGCCGCCGGTCGAGGCGGCCGCCTCCACCCCCGCGGCGAACTTCGGGGAAAACCCGCATCGCTTCATCATGGGGATCGTGATGGACCCGGTCCCCACGGTGTTGGCCACGGCACTGCCCGAAATCGAGCCCATGAGCCCGCTCCCGAACACCGCGATCTTGGCCGGCCCCCCGACGGACCGCCCCATGGCGGCCATCGCGAGGTTGATGATGAATTCCCCGGCGCCGGATTTGAGAAGGAAGGCCGCGAACAGAACGAACAGGAATACGAACGTCGAGGAGATGGTGGCGATCGTCCCGAAGATGCCGTCCGGCGCGAAATACATGCGGTAGAGTATCCGGGACACCCTGACGCCGGGGAAATTCCACAGTCCGCCGAAGAAATTCCCGAGCCCCAGCGCGTAGGCCAGAAAGACCGTTGCCAGAACCGGTATCAGCAACCCGGTTGTCCGCCGGGTGACCTCGAGCATGAGGACGATGGCCACCGCGGCGGCCACCAGGTCCACCATGGTGGGGACCTCGTTCCGGGCATGGAGAGCGTCTTCGAAAAGGACGAGGTAGAGCGCTACCGCCACGGACAGTATGGCCAGTCCGTAGTCGATTTTCAGGGTCTTTCCGGGATGTCGCTTGAGAAGCGGGTAGAGCAGAAACCCCATGAAGAGCATGAAGCCGTAATGAACGGCATTGCGCTGGATCTCGGGCATGATGCCGATGGTGTTGACCCAGAGATGGAAAAGGGAACAGAGGATCCCGACGCCGTAGAGGAGCTTCTCGCTCTTCCCGCCGAGAATCCGCTTCACCGCCAGGACTTCGCCGCTTACGTCCGTCTGGGCTTCCCGGGGGGTGCCGTTCGTTTGTCTCTCCGTCAAGGCGGTCGCCTATTCGAGGGTTTCAAGATACGGCCGGGGGTGTCACCCCCCGGCCGTATAACGGGAAGACCGGGTTACTTTATGATCCCTTTTTCCCGGTAATACTTTTCCGCCCCGGGGTGCAGCGGGACCGGAAGTCCCAGCGTTGCACGCTCCAGGGACATGGCCGTGGTCGCCTTGTGGATATTGTGCAGAAACGGAAGATTCTCGAAAATCGTCTTCGTGATCAGGTAGACGGTCTCATCGGGAAGATCGGGCCGGCAGGCCAGGAAATTGGGTTGCGCAACCGTGCGGATATCCTTCTCCTGCCCCGGGTAGGTCCCCGCCTTGACCACGTATCTCGTCCAGATGGGATACGCTTTGTGCAAAATTTCCACCTCTTTGTCGCTGAAATCGAGGACCCTCACGTTATTTGCCCCCACCTGCGCGTAGAGCTGGGTTACGGCGGCCACGGGGGGGCCCGCCGGGAGGTTCGCACCGACGATTCTGCCATCCATCATGGCCGACGCGGACGGAGAGTAGCCCAGGTACTCCGGTATCATATCCTTCTCCGGGTCGATCCCCAGCGCCGCCAGGATGGCACGTCCCGACCCCTCGGTGCCGCTTCCCCGCTTGCCGATGGAGAACTTCTGGCCCAGGCCCTTCAGGTCCACCATCGTGCCCGTGTTGACGTACTTGCCCAGCAGGGCGAAATGCTCCACGTTCTCCCAGAGCATCGTCACGGCGCGGAAATCCTTGACCGGTTTGCCTTCGTACGGACCCAGCCCGTTGTAGGCGTTCTGGCCGAAGAGCGCCTGGAGGATCGCCATGTCCGCTTCCTTGTTTTTCAGCATCTGGACGTTCTCGCCCGACCCGGCGGAGTTGATGGCCGTCGCCGTGATCTTGTGGTCCTTGGCGAGCTTGATGCTGATCACGGTGCCGATGGCAACCCCCACCGGGTAGTAGGTCCCCCCCGTGGTGGCCGTCGCAATGATGAGGTTCTTGTCGTCGGCGCGCGTTTCCCCTATCCCGAACGACAGGGCCAACAGCGCACAAAGAAACCCGGTGAGAATCTTCTTTGGCATTGCTCCCTCCTTTCCCTCCATTGTCTGGTGGAAAAATCCGCGCATCGCGGCAATAAAACCCATGTAATGCAATGTGTTCGATGGAAATCGTTTGGCCGGGACAATCCTCTTCCCAGGCCCCCGAATGTCGCCAGATATCTATTTATGCCACGACCGCAATCTTAACGCAAACTTCATATCCCCCTCATCCCCCCTTGATATAGAGTTCGTATGATTCCTCCATGCATAAAAATGAATCCATATGGAGGAGATGCACGATGAAAAAGCGCATGGCGATCGGTATCGCGATATTTGGCATCGCTTTCTGGATCGGTGGAGCAAGCCCGGCGGGGGCCGCGGATTCGCTCACCGTGACCGGCGCGGGGGCGACGTTTCCCTACCCCCTGTACTCGAAGTGGTTCTATGAATATTCCAATGCCCACCCCGAGGTGAACTTCAATTACCAGTCGATCGGCTCGGGCGGCGGCATCCGCCAGATCACGGCGGGAACCGTCGACTTCGGAGCAACCGACGCCCCGATGAAGGACGAGGACATGGCCAAGCTTCCCGGCCCGATCTTCCATATCCCCACGGCGATCGGTGCGGTGACGGTCGTGTACAACCTGGAAAGGGTGAAAAGCGGCCTGAAACTCACCCCGGACGCCTTGGCGAACATCTACCTCGGGAAAATCACCCGGTGGAACGATCCACAAATCGCGTCGCAGAATCCTGGTGTGAAACTGCCCGGTGAGGACATCGTGGTGGCCCACCGCTCGGACGGGTCGGGGACGACCGACATATTCACCAATTACCTGGCAACCGTCAACCCCGGGTGGAAGAAGAAGGTCGGCCGGGGAAAATCGGTGCGATGGCCGGTCGGCCTGGGCGGCAAGGGGAACGAGGGGGTAGCCGGCGTGGTCAAGCAGACCCCCGGCGCCATCGGCTACGTCGAGCTTGCCTACGCGACGCAGAACAAGATGACGGTGGCGGCCGTGCGGAACCGGGAGGGCGCATTCATCCTCCCCTCGCTCGAGTCGACTTCGGAAGCAGCTGCCGGTGCGGCGAAAACGATGCCCGCCGACTACCGGGTCGCTCTGGTGGATACCCCGGGCAAGGGTTCCTATCCGATCTGCGGATTCACCTGGCTTCTCGTCTACAAGGACCAGAGGGACGCGGCAAAGGGAAAGGCGCTCGTTTCGTTCCTGAAATGGGCAATGCACGACGGGCAGAAGATGAACACTCCCCTTCTCTACGCACCAATTCCGATGCCTGTCGTGGAGAAAGTGGATGCCACGTTGAAACAGATCCAGTACAAGGGCAAGAGTCTCTACTGAACGTTCTTCTGCAGGACATCCGCGGGAAACGGGAAGGGGGAGCGTGCCCCCCTTCCCGTTTTTCTCAAACAAGAGGGTTACAAGGTCAGCCGACCGGCCGGAAAAAATGAAACCGCGTGAAAACATAAAGGACTTGTTGTTCGAGAAGACGACCGCCCTCTTCGCGCTGTGCGTGCTCGCCCTGACCCTCCTCCTGTTCGCGCTCCTGGTGCGGGAATCGCTTCCTGCGATCCGGAAGATCGGCGCCTCCTTCGTCACCAACACGACCTGGGATCCGGTACTCGAGGAATTCGGAGCGCTGCCGTTCCTGTACGGGACCGTGGTCTCCTCGTTCCTCGCGATCCTCATCGCCCTGCCTCTCGGGGTGGGGGCGGCGATCTTCATCAACGAATTCGCGCCGAAATGGCTCAAAACCCCGGTCTCCTTCCTGGCCGAGCTCCTCGCGGCCATCCCGAGCGTCATCTACGGCCTGTGGGGGATCTTCGTTCTCCTTCCGGTCCTCCGGGACTATTTCATGAAGCCGGTCTCGCGCATCCTGGGGTGGATCCCCCTGTTCCAGGGGCCGGTCTACGGTCCGAGCATGCTCGCGGCGGGGGTTCTCCTCTCGATCATGATCGTTCCCTTCATCCTGTCGGTCAGCCGGGAGGTCCTGGCCACCGTCCCGAAGGTCCAGAAGGAGGCCGTTCTCTCACTGGGCGGAACCCGTTGGGAGATGATCCGGATCGTCATCGGGCAGCACTGTATCCCGGGGATCTTCGGTGCGACGATCCTTGGCCTGGGAAGGGCACTGGGGGAGACGATGGCGGTCACCATGGTGATCGGCAACCGGCCGGACATCGTCTTGTCCCTCTTCCAGCCGGGGTACTCGATGGCCGCGGTGATCGCCAACGAATTCACGGAGGCGACGGGCGAACTCTATCTCTCGGCCCTGGTCGAAATCGGTCTCGTCCTCTTCTTCCTGACGATCGTCGTCCACCTCGTGGCGAAAGGTATCCTGAGGAGGATGGTTCCGGAGGCGCGGAAAGGGGCGGCACGATGAAATCGATCGCCTTCCGCCGCCGTGCCACCGACAGGATCATGAAAACGCTCTTTCTCCTGAGCGTGTTCCTCGTCATCCTCCCCCTATTCCTGATCTTCTTCGACCTGCTCTGGAAGGGGGCAAAGGAGCTGAAATGGTCCCTTCTGACCGATCTCCCGCGGCCCGTTGGAGAGCCGGGGGGCGGGATAGCGAACGGTATCACGGGAACGCTTACGCTCGCCGGACTGGCGATGGCCGGGGGGATCCCCTTAGCGGTCCTGTCCGGCATCTACCTCGCGGAGTACGGGAAAGGGGTGCTGGCCTCCCTTGTTCGTTTCGCGGTCGATCTGCTGGCCGGCGTTCCTTCCATCATCATGGGGATCTTCGGATACGTCCTGTGGGTCCTCCCGATGAAGCGGTTTTCGGCCTGGGCGGGAGCCTCCGCGCTTGCCATGATCTTCATCCCGATCGTGGTCCGCACCACCGAGGAGATGCTTAAAACCGTCCCCGTCTCGGTCCGGGAGGCGGCACTGGCGCTGGGGATCGAACGATGGAAGACCACGCTCTTCATCACCGTTCGCACGGCGTCGGCCGGGATCATTACAGGGATTCTCCTGGCGATGGCGCGGATCCTCGGGGAGACGGCTCCCCTCCTGTTCACGGCGCTGGGGAACCAGTTCTGGCAGACGGGCCTGGACCAACCGATCGCGGCGGTGCCGCTGCAGGTGTTCTCCTACGCGATTTCTCCGTATGATGACTGGCACGACAAGGCATGGGCGGGAGCAGTCGTGCTCATCCTGATGGTCCTCGTCTTGAGCATCGGGGCGAGGGTTCTGACACGCGATAGAGCTTAACGGGAGACGATGACGATGGACAATGCGATCGAGGTGAGAAATCTTTCCGCCTGGTTCGGCCAGAACCAGGTGCTTTCGGATATCACCATGGACATCCGGCGGAACTCCGTCACCTCGGTGATGGGTCCCTCGGGGTGCGGAAAGAGCACCTTCATCCGGTGCCTGAACAGGATGCACGACCTGACGCCAGGCTTCCGCATGACCGGGGAGATCGTGTTCGACGGCAGGAACATCCTCACGGAGAAGATCGACCCGGTTCTCCTTCGCAGAAAGGTCGGGATGGTCTTCCAGCAGCCGAATCCCTTCCCGCGGATGTCCGTGTACGACAACGTGGCCGTGGGCTTGCGGCTCAACGGAGGAGGAATATCCCGCGGCGAAATCGCCGACGTGGTGGAAAAATCGTTGCGGATGGCGGCGATCTGGGACGAGCTGAAGGACCATCTCGACCGGCCAGGGGTGTCCCTGTCGGGAGGACAGCAGCAGCGCCTCTGCATCGCACGGGCCCTGGCCGTCGAGCCGGAGGTTCTTCTGATGGATGAACCGTGCTCCGCCCTGGACCCGGTCTCCACCGCCAAGATCGAGGAACTGATCGAGGACCTGGGAGACCGGTACACCATCGTGGTCGTCACGCACAACATGCAGCAGGCGGCCCGGATCTCCGATTCGGTCGCCTTCTTTCTCATGGGGGTTCTGGTGGAGATGGACAAGAGCGCGAAAATCTTCACGAATCCTACCGACAAACGAACCGAGGAGTACATCACCGGCAGATTCGGATAAATAGGAGGCGAAGCAGGCGATGAAGAAGCACTATTCCGAGGAGCTGAACCACCTGAAAGAGATGGTCTTGCGGATGGGGGGGCTTGTCGAAAAGATGACCCACGACTCCGTCCGGGCGCTCGTGGAGCGGAAGCGGGAGAAGTTTCCGGAAGTACAGGAGATGGAAAAGCAGGTCAACCAGCTTCACATGGACATCGACGAGATGGCCCTCGGAATGATCGCCCTGCGCCAGCCGACCGCGACGGACCTGCGGTTCATCACGGCGGCCATGAAGATCAACACCGACCTGGAGCGGATCGGCGACCAGGCGATCAACATCGTGGAGCAGGCAGAGGAACTGCTTCCGGTCCCCCTTGTCAAACCGTTGATCGACATCCCGAGGATGGCGGAGATCGCCGAGGAGATGCTAAAAGACGCGCTCGACGCGTTCGTCAAGGGCGACGTAGAATCCGCCTACCGCACCATCGAGAGGGACGACGCCGTCGACCAGCTGAAAGACCAGGTGTTTCGGGAACTGTTAACGTTCATGATGGCGGACGCCTCCACCATCGCACGCTCGATGGACCTCATCCTGGTGTCCCGCCACCTGGAACGGATCGCGGACCACGCCACCAACATCTGCGAGGATGTGATCTTCATGGTGAAGGGAAAAGATGTGCGTCACCAGGGACCGCTGGCCTAGAGCCCTTTCTGTTTTAAACACACATAACATATTGAATAAAACGCTATTTTCAAAAATATTCATTGACACCCGCTCCTGTTTGCGCGCACAATGTATTTGTCTGTAAAAAATGCACCGAAACGTCTCGGGAGGAAATCCATGACAACCCGCAAGAAGTACTTCTCCAGCGTTATCCTGATGGCAGCCATCATCGTGGCCGGATTTTTTATGCTCCTGGCGGCCGTGACCCACGCCTAAAGCCCGAAAGATCTGATAATCCGTTTTTCCCGCCCGTCCGCACGATTCCGTCACCCTTTCACGGAAGACCCATCCGGTCGAGGACGGTGATCTTGCATTCCTGCCAAATCGTTTAATTTCCGGTATTTCCGGAAACCGATACCCCGCTTATTAAATCAAAGGGCCATACCCATACCGCGTACCAGGAGGTTCCGCATCGTGTGAGAGGCCGTCTTCCCGCGGGGAAAGAATCCGGGGAACAACAAGATGAAACGCATGATCGCCGGCATTCTGATCCTGTTGGCAACCGCATCCCTGTACTTCCTCTGGAAAGGGCACGTTTTCGACAACTTCACAGTCGCACGGATCGAGGTCTTCCTCCTGCAATTCGGCAGGGCCGCCCCCCTGGTCTATATCGCCCTGCTGGCGGTTTCGGTCGTCATCAGCCAGATTCCGAACGTCCCCCTGGCCATTGCGGCCGGGATGCTGTTCGGCACGTTTTACGGCGGTCTCTACAGCATCATCGGAGGGATGCTGGGGTCACTGGCCTGCTTTACCATCGCGAGATTTCTCGGCGTCGCCTTCCTGAAAAAAATCTTCGGGAAAATCCCGGTGTTCTCCGACCAATGCAAGGATACCCACCTGGGCCTTCTCATCTTCGTCACCCGGCTCATACCCTTTTTTTCCTTCGACCTGATCAGTTACTGCTCCGGGCTTACCAACATCCGGACAAGGACATTTCTGCTCGCGACGCTGCTTGGCATGATCCCCATGACCTTCCTGTTCGCTCGCCTGGGAAGGGTGATGATGATCCAATCCTCCACCACCCTCATCCTGAACGGCGTCATCCTGGCTCTGTTTTTTCTGGCACCGTTTCTCGTGAATAAATACAACATTTTCAACCTGAATAAATATATCGAGTTCAAGTGACCGGGACGGATGCGGGGAGCCGGGGGAACCTTCCCGGAGACATTCCCCGGATGGTACGCGCTCATCATTTCTGTTCGCGCAACGAGCCGGTGCGGCGCTCGGGTACCCGGGAACGTTCCGGGTCGACGACCTGGACAGGGATGGGATGCATCGCCTCCAGGTGAACGTCCCGCTGCGGCAGGGCGATGACGATCCCTGCCTCATCGAGAGCCTCCTTGATGCGGTGCCGTATATTGCTTAATACAACGCGGTTCTCCTCGTCGGTCTCCAGAATAAGCCACAGATAGACCCGGAACATCAGGGCGCTGTCGCCGAACTCCTCGAAGAACACGTAGGGGGCCGGGTTCGTCAGCGTGTGGGGATCCTCTTTCACCACCTTGAGAATCAGATCGGACACCTTTTGCGTCGGAGAGTGGTACGCAACGCCCAGGGCGATTTCGTACCGCACCTGCTTGCTGGAGTGTGTCCAGTTCGTCACTCGCTGTTCCAGGAACTGGCTGTTCGGCACCAGCATCTCCACTCCGTCGAACCGCAGGATCGACGAACTCCGCATGCCGATCGCGGTTACCCGCCCCCGGTGCCCGTCGATCTCCACGACATCGCCGACCTGAACGGTGCGGTCGAACAGAAGGATCACGGAACTCAAGAGATTCCCGATGAGATGCTGCGCGCCGAAACCGGCCGCGATCGCCAGGGTGCCGCCGAAGAAAGCGAATACGGCCAGCGGGACGTTTACCGACGCCAGGGCGATGGAGAACAAGGAGACAAAGGCAAAAAAGGACCACTTTCTGCCGACCTGCTTCGCCGCGTTTTCGTCCCTTCCGAAACGCCCGACCGCGAACCGCTCCACCGGCCTCTTCAGCCGCCGCGCCGCCCAGAGCCCGAGAACGAGAATGAACAGCGCCTTGCCGATCTTCCCCGTGGTGACGCTGATCGGACGAGAGATTTTTCTGCCTTCCACGATAGCCGATTCTTCCGCGACATACAGCTCGGTATCCCAGGCCTTCCGGAGGTAGGCAGACAGGGTCTTCAGCCGGTCCATGATCCCGAGTCGATTCGACAACCGTTCTTCCAGGGCGTCGAGATCGCTCGCCCATCGCTCCCCCACCCTTTCCGTGCGGTTCAACGCTTTCAGGGCCTGTCGGTACAGGACCTCCCGGTCCGCATACGCGGTGACGAACGTTCGTGCCACCTGCTCTTCCCCGTTCGACATTCCTCCGGACGCCAGTTTTTCCCTTTGCCCGCCGACCATGGAGGCCAGTTTGCCCAGACCGTCCTCCAGGCTGTTTTTCCAGAGGCGGATATGTTCCAGCATCTGCCGGTTCTCTCCGGACAGTTTGCGGATCTCCTGCGGATCGCTTTTTTCGCCCAGCCGGTACCGGTTTTCCCAGATCATTTGTTCGTCGGTCAACTGGTGGAGCATCCCCTTGGTAATGTCCACCTTCAGCCGGGCCGTGTCGAGGAGGGCTTTTTCCGCCTCCAGGGAGGATTTGAGGTGATCGAGCGTTTTCCTCTGTTCCTTCGCTGGCTCCCGCCCGAGGGGTACGCTCTCCTGGGCGTGGGACAATGCATCCCGGTCCTTTTCCAGGGCCTGGCGCGCTTCCTCCTCTTCTGCCAGTGCGCGGGCCAACCGGTCGTTCAGGGATTTCGCGGGAACCTCCAACTCCTCAAGCTTCTGTTCCAGGTTCGGCCGGGACAGGGGAGACACGGCCTCGGCGAGCCGGTATTGGTGTTCGAGAAACGGGAGATAGTCCCGCTTTCCGTCCAGGTCCTCGTCGAGCACAAGCCGTTGCGTTTCCAGGGAAAGGGCGCCCACCTCCGCCAGCTCGTACCGCCTTTTGGCGAGGTCGCGAAGCCATATCGCGCGCACCTTCGGCTCCCCTTCCCGTCCGGAGACAATGTGCTCCTCCGCGTCCCGCAGATCCTTCCCGGCTTTCTCCAGGTTCCTCAGGGATTCCCGCAGCCCCCCTTCCGTGATCTTTCGCTTGGCCTCCGCCATCTGCTTCTCGAACTGCTTGTCCCTGATGGCGGCGTACAGGTCTTCCAGGAAGGAAACGGGATAAGGGGGCTTCTCCGCGAATCCCTTCCATTCGTTCCGTTCTGCTGTACGTTCCCTGTTCGCTTTCCGGATTTCCTTCAGGTCCTGCAGGGAGTTCAGATGATTCTCGAGAAGATAAACGGTCTCGAAGTTGAGCCGCTGCCACTCGGCAACCTCCTCCGGTAAAGCGGCTCCCAGGCCGTTTCCTTCCCCGGGGATTCCTTCGCCCGGGGAAGAGCTCGCTCGCGACCGGATCTCCTGCAGCCGGGTCTGCAGGCGGGCGATCTCCTTGTCGATCTCCTCCTCCGAAGCGGGCAGCGTCACCTCCCTGCCTTCCTCGGCACGGCCGGCATCCGGCATCGTGATCGTCTTCTCCGGCGTCTGGGCGGCGGACCCGGGCAGCGGCAGGAGGAACAGGCACGGAAAGAGGATGAGAACGATGACGAGGATGCCGGAAAACCGTTTCCTTTCGGCATCGAAGGGAAACATGGTCATAGGGGGGGTCCTTCCCATGGACAGCGGGATTGGGATTTTACCCTATTAGAACCTTTGGAGGGGGCCCCGGTTCCCGGGGACCGCAAGGAAAAGCGAACACGCCGGAAGGACCTATCGCCGAAAGAGGGTAAGGCAGGCTGTAACCTTCAGTATTCGATCGTTATTTTCGTCGCGAGGTACGGGAACCCGTCCGGCGACCGGGTCTCCTCTTTCCCCTCCGGAGAAATACCCTTTTTGTTATCGAACCGGACGAGAATTCTCCGGGGAACCTTTTTCCCCACCGGATCACGGACAATCTTCCCGTTCATGATCGGGGTCTCCCACGGAAGATAGGGATACAGGGAGAAATCGAAGGGTCCCGGCTCGTAGATCCACTGGTTGACGTTCCCGTCCGTCCCCAGACTCATCGGCGGACCGAGAAATTCCAGCACCTGTTCCATGGTCTTTCCTTCCACCAGCTGCCGGAACAGAAGAGGGGGGTACACTTCGCGGTGAAAGAGCGTCCCGCCCTGCGAGTAGAGAGCTCCCAGATACACGACTGCGACCAGAAAAGGCACGGAGGCGCCGATGAGGAACAGTTTCCCCCTGGTCGACCCCTTTTTCGGGGGGGATCCTTCCGAAAGGGAGAACTCGGATTCGACTTCCTCGGCGGGCAGCCTTCTGCCTCGATTACCGAATCGACGCCTGGGACCCTTCGGTTCCATGACCATTTCTTCGTAAGACCCGAATTCCTTCGGAGGATAGGGAACCCGAATACGATAGCAATAAATACCCTCTTTCGGGTACCAAACATTCCGACTTTTCCCCTTGCCGGTTGCGGAAACCGGGACCCCTCCCCCATGATGGAGGAGGGGCGAAAAAGAACCCGGATCCGGGGCATCGAATGTCGAGGGAAAGCGGGAGACGGGCCTCCTCCGGGACGAGGGGACAGGGGTACGGGGATGCGGATCACGAAGACAAGATCGACCTTTACGATCAACGCATCCCCTCTCGATTTCTTCTTTGGACGGATCATTCCCCCGGTGAAGGAGGTGTATTTCGACAGGACCTGGGGGGAGGTCACGGTACGCCCCCGTCTTCTTTCGAAGACAGAACGGACGATCCCCTATCGCCAGATCCTGAAGATTCATCACCGGATAATCGCTCCGATTATCCGCACCGGACAGGACGGCGGGGGATTCACCTATTACCGGTCCGTGTCCGCGGTGTCGGAAGTCCTTCTCGAACTTCGGGATGCCTCGACGGTGATGATATACGCGGATATTTACGACCAGGGAGGAAGCAGCAAGATCATCCGGGAAAAGATCCGCGAGGTCCAGAAGCTGGTCGACGAGATCGCGAGAATCACGGAGAAACCGGTGGTCATCGACTTCCAGGAAGTGGAGTGCACGTTCGACATGGCGGAGCGGAAAATCATGTTTTCCGGAATGATGCTCCCGAAGAATCTCCACGGTTCGTTTCTCCGGTTCGAGCAGGTCGAGAGGATCGAGGTGGTGGAGACGCCCAGAGGGTATTATTCGTTCTCGGTCTTCCCCCGGTGGGGAACGGGGATCACGACGGTGGAGGGTTACGATACAACGAATTTCCTATCCGACACCGTGGAGATGATCGCGAAGCGTTCGGATCTGTTTTTCCTCCGGGTCGAACGAAAACCTCCGTCGATGGAGATTTCCAGCGTCCCCAACATCCCCATCAAGCCGCGCATGCAGGAAATATCGCGATCTTCCACTCCCGGGAAAAAATTCGACTTTTCATCGATTCTCGCCCGGTTCCGCCGCTGATCGTCCCGGCGATCCGGGGGTTGCCGTGCGGGATCGCTCTTTATATTTCCAGGGCTTCCCTGTTCGCCAGTTTTCTCCCGAGAAGCGAAGCTGCGATGACGAGAAACGAAGAGGCGAAGATCATGATGATGCCCAGAGCGGATAACCTGCCCCACAGGCCGTCTTCGGCAAATCGCAGGATCTGTACGGCCAGCACCTCCGACCCCGGTCGGGAAAGAACCACCGAAAGGGTCAGTTCCCGCACGAACATGGTCGCCATGAGGATCCAGCCCGACAGTATCCCGGGTATCAGGAGAGGAATCACGATGCGCCGCAACGTGGCGAAGGCGCTTGCCCCGCAGACCCGGGAGGATTCCTCCAGGTGGCTGTGAATCTGGACGAAAGCGCTGGAAAGCGGCCGGATCCCGTAAGGCAGATAGGTGGCTATGTACCCGATCAGCAGCGCCCATATCGTGGCATAAAGAGGCGTTCGGACGAAAAACCACATGAACCCCACCCCGATGACGATGCCGGGAAAGGAGAACGACAGAAAACTCAGCGACTCCAGGATGCCGGACGCCGTGGTACGCACCTTGACGATGACGTAGGAGACAAGGATCGAGAGGATCACCCCCAGGGTGGCCCCCACCACGCCGAGCGTGATGCTGTTTCTCAGCGCCAGCAACGATATCGGGTCCCGGAGCACCTCTGTCCAGTTCTTCCAGTTCATCTGCGAAAATGCCTTTGCCGTTGGCACCATGACGTAGGGAAGCATGGATGTGTAGAAGAGCACCATGACCGGCAGCACGATGAGCACGAACGACAGCAGCCCGATGACGCCCATCAACGGATACCGGGAGAGCCTCAGATCGATCAGGGCGGGCTTGAACCCCCGGCCCGATATGGTGACGTATTTCCCGCTCTCCGAGGTCAGATAGCGGTACAGGTAGATCAGGAGGATCGATGCGGCAAGAGCGCTCATGCCCACCGCGGCAGCCTTGCCGTAGTCGGCCGCGAACCCCGTGGAGATGATCCGGTAGATATGGGTGGCCAGCACGTATATCCTTCCCGGCATGCCGATGACCGAGGGCACGGCAAACGACGCGATGCAACGGACGATGACAAGGATCACCGATGCCAATATGGCGGGCCGCAGCACAGGAAGCGTCACCCGGGTGAGCGTGCGCAGAGGGGAAGCCCCGCACACTTTGGAGGACTCCTCCAGCGAAACGTCAAAGGCGCTCATGGCGGGCGCGATGATCAGATAGGCGATAGGCAGGTCCAGAAGCCCCTCGACAAGGATCATTCCCGGCAGCGAATAGATGTTGAAGAGCGCGGTTTTCAGGCCAAAGAGATCCATCAGCAGCCGGTTTAGGATCCCGTTGCTGGGGTTCAGGAGGAGAACCCAGCTGACCGCAAAAAGGATGTGCGGGATCATCATCGGGACAATGGAGATGATCCCGAAGAAGAATTTGAAGGGAATGTTGGTCCTGGTGTTCGTGTAGGACAGAAAGAGCGCGAGCAACGTGGCAACGGAGGCCGATCCCAGGGTAAAGATCAACGTATTCCAGAGGACGACGGTGAGCTCCGGGTCGGTGTAGGCCTCGACGTACTTGTCGACCGTGAAATTCCCGAAGGTGCCGAATCCTTCCGAAAAGCTCCCGACCAGGAGCATCAGGACGGGGCTGATCGTCAGAAGGCCGACAATGACAATCAGGGTTGGTGTAAGCGGCGGTCGTTTCCCCATGGCCGCGCTTAGTGCACCGTCTCGAAAATACCTTGGCATTCGAGCGCCGCTGCAGGGGGCCTGTCCCC
>JBAVJZ010000130.1:0-20273 GCA_049688015.1 Candidatus Deferrimicrobiaceae bacterium
GATTCACGTATATCAGACCCATCTGAACAGCGCCGAGCGGATCGTCGAGTTGGCGATCGCCTTTGTAGCGCTCGTCCCCGAGCCACGTGCCCTCAGGCCCCCAGAAAATGTCCTCCTCGGGCTCCCAGACGTCCTCGCGCCCGCCGCCGAAGCCGAAGGTCTTGAATCCCATCGACTCCAGCGCGCAATTGCCAGCCAGGATCATCAGGTCGGCCCAGGAGAGCTGGCGGCCGTATTTCTGCTTGATCGGCCAAAGCAGACGGCGCGCCTTGTCGAGGTTCACGTTGTCCGGCCAGCTGTTGATAGGCGCCAAGCGCTGATTGCCGGAGCCTGCCCCGCCGCGGCCGTCGCCCATGCGGTATGTGCCTGCGCTGTGCCACGCCATCCGGATGAAGAGCCCTCCGTAGTGACCCCAGTCAGCCGGCCACCAGTCCTGCGAGTCGGTCATCAGCGCATAGAGGTCCTTTTTCATAGCAGCAAGGTCGAGTTTCTTAAATTCTTCAGCGTAGTGAAAATCCTCGCCCATCGGATTGGACTTGGAGGAATGCTGGTGCAGAATGTTGAGGTTCAACTGGTTCGGCCACCAGTCCCGGTTCGACGTTCCTCCGCCGGCTACTTGTTTGCTGGTTCTGCCCGTTACCGGGCACTTGCCATCTTCACTCATGTTATTTTCTCCTTTCGTTGTGTGAATTGTTGAACAGCGCTACGTGGTTCGTGAACTTTCCTGTCCTGCATCACCTCCTCGGCGCTACCGCAGGGAATTGCGGCGGCCGGCACCCCGCAGGTGGAACTTGAACGGGTGCCGGGACGGCAAGAAATGGAAAATATTGTAACTGTACCTAAATTGGAATGATTCTTATTCTTAGGGAAAAAAATATGCCACCCTATGCGTTTCCCCGCTTCTGACATTCGTCGCATTCCCCTTCCACGTGTACCGTGGTCCGTAATATCTTGAATCTCTGGATCATGGATACCGGAGGTTCCAGGCTGTCGAATTTCTCCGCATCGAAATCGAAGATGGTCCTGCACCGGATGCAGATCAGGTGGTGGTGTCTCGCGGTGTTGGGATCGTACCTTTTCGCATTCCCGAAGGAAAGGACCGACCCGATGATCCTTTTCTCCTCCATCATCGACAAGGTCCGATAGACCGTATCCCGGGAGATATGCGGATGTTCCCGTGAGACGTGACGGTAGACGGTATCGGCATCGGGATGGCTTCCGGTAGCCCTCACAGCCCGAAGAATTGCCACCCGCTGCGGGGTAACCCTCGCCCCCCGTTCCCGAAGTACATTTTCCGCCCAACCGGCCTTTTCCGACATTAATACTATGTAGGACTATATCTTATATAATGTCAACTCTTCTATTGAAGGGACCAGCCAACATCTTGCCTCGATCGATCCGCGGATCGGCCTGATGAACAATTATTGGGCACGGAAACAACTTACCCCCGGGAGACCTCATCCTATGGAAGCAATCTTTCCATCCCATTTCCTTTGCGAAGGAGCATGCCATGCGAAAAACTTTCATGATCCAGATGCTTGCCCTGGTCGCCGTCGCGTTCGTTGCGACGGGCACGGCGACGGCGGACAAGGGAAAGACCGTTGTCACGCTCGCCGCCTACCCCAAAGTGAAGACGGCAGGCGAGGGAAAGGCAACCTTCCAATTGTCCAAGGACGGCTCTTCCATCCATTACAAACTTCACGTGGACAAGATCCGTGACGTCACGATGGCCCACGTTCATGCGGCGGGAGAAGAGGGAGCGCCCGGCCCCATTCTCGTATGGCTCTACCCCGCTGGAGGCAATGCCCCCTCCCTCAAGGCAGGAGAGGTTACGGGCCTGCTCGCCGAAGGGGAAATCACCGCTGACAAGCTCGGCGGACCGATGAAAGGAAAATCGGTGAAGGAATTATTCGAGGCGATCGATCACGGGAAAGCCGGGGTCGCCGTCCATACGACCGCGAACCCCCGGGGCGAACTCTGGGGCACGCACCGGAGATAAACAGAGGAGACCCGCGGATCGGCCAACCGTTCGCGCCTCGTGCAAGAACCCGCGCTCCCGCCACTGTCCACCTGTGGCGGGCAGCGCGGATGTTCCAATGCGTTCAGCCGATCAGTCGCGTAAGTTTCGCTCGCTGCCTACCGAGCCTTTCCTGCCCCTCCTCGATGGTCTCCAGGACCCCCTTCTGCGCCTCGTGGACGACGTCCTTCCCCTTCTCCACGACGCTCACCGTATTCTCTCCCAGCGTATCGACCATATCGGAAACGGTGTCGGAGAAGTCCTCCAGGATCCTTTTGGCCTTCCTCCTTCCTCTCCTGGTGTAGTAAAGGATGTCCCTTCGGGTGGTTCTCCCGGACTGGGGTGTGAAGAGCAGCGCAACACCCGCTCCGATGATCGTTCCCGCGACCAACCCGGAAGCGACCTTCGCTACGGCGTTCCCTCTGTCAGCCATGACTAACCTCCAAATGGGATTTCCAATGAGATTCGTAAATTAGATGTCGGCCGACGCTCCAAAGATCCGGGAATCCATTCTATCCATGCCTGACACTGTCCACAGGCCGCCATCGGCGCGAGCACTACCGCTCCCCGACGTTCCCTGACCTTCGTCACATGGCTCTAATACCCTGAAATGTTTCCGAAATAACTTATTTTCGATTAAAGAAATGGCTGAATCAACCGATAACGTACTGGCGAGTACCATTTGGCGATGCCATTTCCGATCTTTTCGTCTCGGGAGGACGTGGAAACGACAACGAGCCCGGTTCGACCTTTTCCCCGTCCCGAAGCACCGGGCTGCGATTCTCGACCGGGACGGTCAGCGCTGTTTCTCCTGTTTTCGGGCACCGGTCGCCAGCAAGGACGGTAAGGAGCAATACGCATGATGAGAACTCCCATCGTCAAACATCTCTTTTCCATACGTCGTGCATCCTGCCTGGCTCTGGCTCTTTGTCTGCTTGCGCCCGTGCTATTGCGCGCCGAGTCTACAAGACAGATCTTAATCGTGCATTCCTATTCGCAGGAATACCCCTGGACCCGGGGCCAGCACGAGGGTTTCGTTCAAACAGTTGCAGCCGATGCGCAAGGGGAATTTCTCTTCAGCACGGAGTATCTGGATACCAAACGACGAGCCTATGACGAGACGTACGCAATCGAACTGGCTCGTCATTTACGCTTCAAGTATGCGGATACCAAGCTGGCGGCGATCTATCTCACTGACGATAACGCCTTGCTGTTTGTCCGTGACCACCTCTCCCGCGTCTTCCCCGGCGTGCCCGTTTTCTTTTCCGGGGTGAATGACTACAGCGTTCAAAGCAGTCTCGACCCGGCCTTTTTCACGGGGGTTTTTGAACGCAAGGAGTTTGCGCCCAATATCGAATGGCTGCTCCGCGTGGACAGGAATGCCAACGATCTTCTTTTTGTCGGTGATAACAGCAACACCTATCAGGCGATCGAAAGCGAGTTGCACCGCGAGTTGATCCCCTATCGTCTGCGCGTGAGGTTTCTCGCCGAGAGGAGACTGGATCGGCTCCTGGCACGGCTGCACGATCTGCCGGGCAAATATCTCTTCCTGACCACCCTGGGGGGAATAACCGACGAAAATGGCCAGGTTCTTCCCCTGCCCGAAATCATGAAAAGCCTCGTGCGCACGGGGCGCATCGTCATCAGCATGGAAGACGCTTATATTATCGAAGGCGTACTGGGTGGCTATGTGACGAGCGGCCGGAAACAGGGCATGAATGCAGCGCGATTATTTCTGGCCTATGAGCACGGCAAGCCGATTGTCGAACTTCCCCCGATACGCGAGAGTCCCAATGCCTGGATTTTTGATGACAGGAGCCTGCAGGAACACGGCATCGATTTGCCCGGTGACATTCGCTCCCAGGCTGTTCTTTTGCAGCCCCGCCCCGGTTTTTATGAAAACTTTGGAACCTTGATCGTTGGTGTACTGGTTGCTTTGACCGTGTTGCTTTTTTTGGTCGTGACCGTGTCGGTTGTTTTTCTGTCGCGTAAAAACCGGGATTTGCGCCTTACTCAAAAAAACGCGGAGGCTGCGAATGCCCTCTTCCATCAGCTCGCCGAACAGACCCGGACGATGCACTGGGAAGTCAACGCCGAGGGGCTCTACACCTACATCAGTGATATTTCCGAGGTGGTTACCGGCTATCGGCCCGAAGAAATCATAGGCAGGAAACACTTCTACGATCTCCACCCGGCCGAGGGGCGCGAAGCGTTCAAGACGGAGGCGTTCGAAAGGTTCGCCTCCAGAGGGCATTTTCTCGACCTGGAGAACCTCGTTCAAACCAAAGACCGGCGGCAGATCTGGGTGTCGACCCACGGGATTCCCTTTCTGGACAGCAACGGCGATCTCGCAGGATACCGCGGTTCCGACACCGACATCACTGAGCGCAAGCAGGCCGAACTGATCATCCGAGCGGAACGCGACTTCTCGGATACGGCCTTGAACAGTCTTCCGGGAATCTTCTACCTGTTCGACCAGACCGGGAGATTCCTGCGTTGGAACCGGAATTTCGAACAGGTCACGGGATACTCTTCGGAAGAAATCGCCCGGATGAGTCCGTTGTCCCTCTTTCTCGGCGCTGACAGGACCCTGATCGAGGAACGGATACAGGAGGTGTTCGCCAGAGGGGCATCGGACGCGGAGGCGAACCTGGTCGCCAAAAGCGGGAAACAGACGCCCTATTACTTCACGGGCCAAACGATCCACGTGGAAGGTCGCCCGTGTCTCATCGGCACGGGAATCGACATCACCGAGCGCAAGCGGGCGAAAGAGGTGCTATCCGAGTCAGAAGTACGGCAGCGGACCATACTCGACAACATGCCTTTCCTGGCCTGGCTCAAGAATACCGAGGGTCGTTACATCATGGTCAACCAACAGTATGCACAGTCTTGCGGCCGCACCGTCGATCAGGTGGTGGGATTGACCGATCTGGACATCTGGCCACGCGAGATGGCCGAGAAATACCGTGCCGATGATGCCGAGGTCATGTCAATGCAAATCGGAAAAGGACTCCAGGAGATAGTCGCCGTGGCCGACGGTCCCATATGGGTCGAGACCTTTAAAGCGCCGATCTTCAATCTTCGCGGGGAAGTGACAGGTACGACCGGGCTGGCCAGGGACATTACCGAGCGAAAACAGGCGGAGGAGGAGAAGAAGATCCTGGAGGAACGTCTGAATCGGGCGGAAAAGATGGAGGCCCTGGGAATCCTGGCCGGAGGTGTCGCCCACGATCTCAACAATGTTCTGGGCGTCATCGTCGGCTATGCGGAACTGCTCCTGCATAAGGAAGGCAAGTCGAGCGCCATCAGGGGTCAGCTTGAGGCGATGATGAAAGGAGGTCAGAGGGCCGCGGCGATCGTGCAGGATCTGCTGACCCTCGCCCGAAGGGGAGTCCTGGGAAGGGATGTCGTCAATCTGAACAGGATCATCGCGGACTTGCCGAAATTACCGGAGTTCGAGGGTCTGACTTCCTACCATCCTTCCGTACAGATCCGGCACGATCTCGAACCTGGCCTGCCGAATATCTCCGGTTCTTCCGTACATCTCAGCAAGACCCTGTTCAATCTGGTGTCCAACGGGTGCGAAGCAATGCCGAAAGGCGGTATCGTGACCATCCGGACGGCCAGTCAATATCTGGACAAACCGATCGAGGGATATGATGCCGTTCATAAGGGAAACTACGTCGTTCTTTCCGTGTCCGATACGGGAGAAGGGATACCGGAGGCCGATCTGAAACGGATCTTCGAGCCGTTTTACACGAAGAAGATCATGGGGCGAAGCGGCACGGGATTGGGGCTGGCGGTGGCCTGGGGTACGGTGAAAGATCACGACGGCTACATCAATGTCCATTCGGAAGAAGGAAAAGGGAGCACATTTACCCTGTATTTCCCGACAACGGGAGAAAAAATCACTGCGGAACACGAATCGGTCCCCCTTTCGCAATTCATGGGGAAAGGCGAATCCATTCTCATTGTGGACGATGTGGAAGAGCAGCGGGGTCTGGCATCCGAAATGCTTGCGAAATTAAATTACGGCATATCGAGCGTCGCCAGTGGCGAAGAGGCGGTGGAGTACTTGAAGGAGCACCCCTGCGATCTTCTGATTCTGGATATGATCATGGACCCTGGTATGGACGGGCTGGACACCTACAGGAAGGCTCTGGAGATATCTCCCAGACAGAAGGCGATTATCGTAAGCGGGTTTTCCGAGTCGGCTCGTGTGCATGCCGCCCAGGCCCTCGGCGCAGGCGCCTACGTCAAAAAGCCCTATTTCATCGAAAAACTCGGGCTGGCCGTGAGAAAGGAGCTTGATCGATCCAAAAAAGAAGCACCTCCTCCACCGGCCGGTGAAGAAGGTGCTTATCCATAGTCGTCAAACCATCGAGCACCGGTACATGTTGCCGAATACCCGACGGTTCGCAGACTGTACCATCTGGCTCCCCGGGCAGGACTCGAACCTGCAACCTAGTGGTTAACAGCCACCCGCTCTGCCGGTTGAGCTACCGGGGAACGAAAAACGACAGGAATGAACTATAAACCTGCGTCCCGTGCTGCGTCAAGCGGATTGGAGGCCGGTGGAGCCTCCGGAGAAGGAACGGTCCCTCCCACCGCCGGGTACGAATCGACCTGCCATTCGGGGCCCCTCGGTTGGGTCGGAAAATCCCGGGCCACCCATTCCTCGAAGCCGCCGTGGAGGACGTTCACCCGGTCGAAGCCCTTCCGTATCAGGATCCGCGCCAGACTGGCGCTGGTGGCTTCCCCCGGTCAGGTGCAGTAAAAGACGAGATCGCGGTCCCGCGGGAGGTGGTGGGCAAAACGATGGAACGTGGCCGGGCGAAGACGGAACGATCCTTCGATCATCCGCTCGGTCTTGTCGTAATATTCGTCCCGGCGGAGATCGAGAACAATCGGTGCATCCTCCCCCTTCATCCTCTCATTAAGCGTTCCCGCATCGATGCGAGGCGCTGCGTAACGCTTCACCAGATAGAACCGGTAGCCGATCGCCCAAAGGATATAGGCGATCAGTCCGGCGGCGAGGACCCACAACATCCCCCCCTGGATGGTGCTCGCCGAACCGGCGATCTCCAGCCCGAAGACCTGCCCCAGGCCCGTGCCGGCAGCGGCCCAGAGAAGAGCGCCCAGGAAATCGATGAACAGGAACAGGGACAGCGGGACGGCAGCAATCCCTGCCAGCGGCGGCATGACCGAATTGACCCCGGGGAGAAACTTCGCCAGGAGGATCGTCACCGTCTTCCTGCGATGGAACTGGTCGACGGCGCTCTCGACGCAAACATCCGGGTTCAGGGAAATCCTGCAAAGCATGTATAGCACCCTCTTTCCCCGCCGCCGACCCAGGTCATACCAGATGCCGTCGGCAACGACCGCTCCCAGGACCGCTCCCAAGATCAGGATCGGCAGGGAAACATACCCGGCGGCTGCGAGCGCCCCGGCAAGAACGAACAGCGGAAATGCGGGGAAAGGAAGGCCGATGTTCTCGAGGAAGCCGAACAAAAACGTCGCCGCCCCGCCGTAGCTGACGATGAATACCGAAAACCAGTCCATGGTTACCGGCCCCCTGGAACCGAACGGATTCAATGTATAGATGTGTCCTGCCGTCCCCGGGATCCCGGATCATCGTCATTTGATCCCGGCCGGCCGGCGATGCGCAAGAGAGAATGCCCGGATTGCTATCCACTCTGGGGGAGGGCGTTTCGAAAGGTGATGTATCCGGAGGCGAAAAGAAGGGCGATCCCCAGAAAATAGGGAAGGAGGGAAAACTCTGTCGGAATTCCGGCCCCGTACCCGATCTTCTTCCACTCGAGCATGTAGGTGGCGACGATGGCCCCGGCGCCGGCCACACCGCTCGCCCAACCCCATGGGCCGGGGGAGAACCGGGCATCCTCCGGCGCACCCAGGAAGCGGACCGAGAAGGCGATCATCCCCGCGCTGATAAGCAGGACGGACCACACCGGCCCCACCCACGGCAAGGGAATGAGAAACAGAACGTCCCAGTCAACCAGGCCGGCGGGCCACCCGATCGTCGCGTACAGCCAGACGTAATAGAAGATGTCCCAGACGGCGAACGCAAGGAGAAACGCCCCCATTCGCCGGAGACCGCCCCGGACCGACAGGACCGCGACCAGGACCAGCATCGCGACCGTCGCAGCCTCCCGGCTGACCTCCACGACGAGCAGTGTCGCGGGGATCTCCTTCATGGGGAAGATGGGCCCCTCTCCGATGATCTGCCGGAGGTAGACGACCGACGCCGCCTCGACAAACGCCATCGCGACGGCGAAGGCGGCCAGGCAGGCAACTTTCGCCCTCATCTTCCTTTCGCCGCCTCCCCGCGCAACACGGAGCAGGTGGAAGAGACGCGTGCCACCATTTTCCCTTCCGAATTCGCCACGTCGCACTCCACCAGCCCGACCGTTTTCCCCCGGTGCGTCACTTGTGCCGACGCGGTCAGCTTCCCCTCGAATACCGGGCGAAGGAAGTTGATCTTGAGCTCCAGCGTGGTGAACGTCTCTCCCGGCCCGAGCGTGGATGCGAAGGCGAACCCCATCGCCGCGTCGGCGAGATCGCACAGGACTCCGCCGTGAACGGTCCCCATCGGGTTGTGGTGCTTCCTGCCCGCCTGCATCACGAATACCGCCTTCCCCTCACCGAAGGAGACCGGGATAAATCCCACCAGCTCGGCGACCGGGGCATCCCAGTTCCCCTCTCGCAAGCGGTCCGAAAACGGCTTGTCCATCACCCTTGTCCCTCCAGCGAACGAGGCCGGCCTCGCACGGGCCGGATTACGGCGTTCCTCCCGCCGGAAGACCAGGCAGAAAGAGTTCCCGGGCGATTCTCTTGCCTTCCTTCGTCAGGAGATTCTTGTCGATCAGTGCCCGGATTTTCTCCGGTCCCATGCCCGGGACAATCTCCCGGAGATTCACGATGCAGTCGGCGTCCCACAGGCAGGCGAATTCCTTCGTGGTGATCCTGCCGGGCGTGTGATGGTGGGCGATCAACTCCTTGACCACGGCAATCGCTCTCTCTTCCACCCCCATGTTTCCCAGGATCTCCCCCGCGATCGGCGGCCCCAGTTTTTCCTGGTGATGCCCCGCGCTGCTTTTGTACCTCTCCTCCGCCGGCTTGATCCCCACGTCGTGGAGGAGCGAGGCCATCGTCACGATTTCCCGATCTCCCCCTTCGACCGCCTGGATCGCAAGCGCATGCAAGGCAACCTCCCGAGCGTGCGCGATGCGGCGGGCATCCTCCCCGAAGAACCGCTCCATCTCCTTGCGAACCCTTTCGTACACCTTTTCTCCCCCGCTCCAAACGATTTCCCCGATGGCCGTTGCCGCCCGGGTCACCACCACCGCCACAAGGAAACAATGAGCAGGACGCCCAGCACCAGGACCAGGTTGAAGTAGGTCATGAAGTAGAAAGCCTTCAGGTGGACCGGTGTCCGGGGAGCAACCCCCGTTTCCCGGAGATTGCCGACGAGAGGCAGGGAGATGATTTTCTCCTCCCCGTGGGGGGCCTGCTTCAGGGCGTCGCTTAAGTCGAATCCCGCCTGGTGCCGCCCAAGGTGGTTTCCCCCCTTCCACAGTTTGCTCTCCGTGGCGTCGAAGACCCGCCCGCCATAGGCGAAGTAGACAGGCCTTCCGTCCCCCCCGTCGTACCCAGCCAGTTCGTCAACGGTCATATCCTTTTGTCCCCGGTCGCCCCCCCCCTGTCTTTTTTTCAGGCGGGGGCCGACGATGAACGTGACGATCACCGCAGTGCTGACCATAATCAGGAAAAGAACGATCTTCACCGTCAACAGAATGCCGAAGCGGGTGTGGAGGAGATCTCCCGGCGACCGGATCCGGAACACCGCCAGCACGATCCCCGTAAGGGCAATCACGATGATCGACCCCCACCCGACAATGAGTTCCCCTCTCGGCAGTCCGTGCGAAGCGTAGGACGGTTTGAGAAGCAGATGCACGTACAGGATCGTCCCGAACCAGAGGACCGCGATGAACAGGTGGACGAATCCTGCGATGAACCGGACCGTGTGCCGCCAGCCGGAGGTCCTGGACGCCGGATGCCCCGACGCAGTCCGTTCCCGCTGGTACGACTCCCCTTCTGCCGTCAACTCCCCGCCGCCGGAAGGGTCGAGGTGACAGACGGCGCACGCTTTCCCCGTTTCCTTCGCATATTCTTCCGTGCCGGTCACGGAGGACGGAAACACGGGAAGAGCCAGGATCACAGCCAGGAGAACAAACGCGGTCCTGCCCCGGGACGGAAGACGTGCCCTTCCGCCGCCGCCTACTTGGACCGGTCCAGAAGCGATGTCCCGAAGAGCAGCCACAGATAGTCCCCCTGCTTCCGGATGTAGAGTTTCCCCCCCCCCGCCATATTCTCCCCCGCCAGCTGCCCCTGCTTGATGGCGCTTCGCCACCCGAAATTGATCCGGTTCTCCCCGGTTGTCTTGTCATACAGTTCCGCGCAGTCCCCCGCCGCATAGATGTTCCCGATGAAGGTCCGCAGGAAGTCGTCCACGGCAACACCCGTGCCGACCTTCACCCCGCTTCCTTCCAGAAACTCCGTACAGGGAAGACGCTCGGTGGCTGCCACGATCATCCGGCACCGGATCTCCTCGCCGGTGGTGGTACGCACGAGGGCTGTGTCCTCGTCGGTCTCCGTTACGCTTTCGACCTCGCCCCCGTCCTTGAGCACGACACCCCGATGCTGGATCTCGTTTATGACGCTTGCCTCGAATTCCCCCGTGATCGGATTGCCGAACCGGGGCTGTCCCGGCTTGAGCCAGGTCACGTCCTGTCCCGCCTTGCGCAGGACCCGGCACGCCTCGATGGCGAGGTAACCCGGGCCGTACACGATCGAAACGCCAGGGCGGGCCGCCCGCTCCTTGATCCGCAGGGCATCCGCGAGGGAGTCGAACGGAAGGATCGAACCGAGAGGTTTCTTGAGGGGGTCCGGCAGTACCGGCTTCCCTCCCGTGGCGATGAGGAGAAAGTCATACCCATCCTCGGTTCCGTCGGTGAAAAATACGCGGTTCTCTGCCGCGTTAAGCTTTTTAGCGCACTTCCCTTTGCGAAGCTCGATCCCCTCCGTCTCAAGGTCCTTCCCCTGCGGGTCCGTCAGGGCGGAGAGCTCCGTGTCCCCCGAGATCAGATCCGGCAGAAGCGGTCTCAGGTAGGGATCCGCCGTCTCCTCGGTGGCAATGACGATCGCCGCATCCTTTTTCCGCGTGCGAATGGTCTTTGCGGCGGCGACCCCCGCCGGTCCGCCTCCCAGTATCAGGTAGCGCATGGGTTTCCTCCTAGGTTGATCAAACCGTTGTGTCCCTGACGGGCGTTCTCACCCGTGCATTACTTCCCTTCCCGAAAGAGGCCTCGTTCCTGCTGCCTTTGAAAAACAGGCGGCGCGTCAAGCGGGCAGTTCGAAATCCCCCCGGGCGATTCTCGCCGCCATGTCGCCGTGGTCGGCCTCCGTGGGCGGCGGGGATACGACGTGGAGGACGACCATGTCGGTCTTCGCCTTTACGCCTCGCGCCACCTTCCGCGGGACGACGACGAGATCCCCTTCCTTGACCTGTCGACGCTTCTCTCCCGCCACGACCTCCCCCTCCCCGGACAGGATGTAGAGAACCACGTGGACGTCAGGCTTGTGGACGGGGATGAACTGGCCGGCCCGGAAGGCCGCCTGGATGACCTTCATCTCCGGGCTTTCGAACAGCGGTTTCGGCGCAAAACGGTTCGGGTCGAACGCCACATTCTCCGTCGGTCGGGCGAACACGGGTGCGGTCATCATCGTTCCTTCCTTCCATCAGGGTATCTTCCCAGTCCTTATCTCACAACCACGGCCACGGAGCTTTGAGGCAGGTCAACCCGGAGGCGCTTTCTCTTATCGTTCGATGCCGCCGGAACCGGGAGTCGGCGGGAGGTTTCCTCCCAGCCGCCCGAGGGGGGAATGAACGGGAGTGCCGGTCTTGTCTGCCTGCCGCCGGGCGTATCCCGGACCCGGCGGATCCACCTCCGGAACCCGGTGGTGAGGGGATCGCCGGGAAGAGGTCAGAGCCATTTCTTCTTCCGGAAATAGCAGAGCAGCCCCCCCGCCGTCGCTGCCATCAGGAACAGGGCGAACAGGTAGCCGTGTCGCCAGTAAAGTTCCGGCATGTTGAACGGCGAGACCTGATGGTCGAAGTTCATTCCATAGACCCCCGCGATGAAGGAGAGGGGAATGAAGATCGTCGCCATGATGGTAAGGACCTTCATGATCTCGTTCATCCGGTTCGATACCGAGGAAATGTACTCGTCGACCAGGCTCGCCGCCATCTCCCGGTACGTCTCCACCATGTCCATCACCTGGATCGTGTGATCGTAGCAGTCCCGCAGGAACACCCGGGTCCCGGGCCGGATCATGCCGGAGTCCTCGCGCAGCAACTCGCTCATGGCGTCGCGGGCAGGCCAGATGGCGCGACGGATCTCCAGCAGCTGCTTCTTGACCTCGCGGATCTCCCGCAGCGTTTCGGGGACGGGGTCGCTGATCACCGTCTCCTCCAGGGTCTCCACCTCTTCGCCCAGTTTCTCCAGCGTCGGAAAGATGGAATCGACGACGGCGTCGCACAGGGAGTAGAGAAGGTAATCCGCCCCCAGGGAGCGAATCTTGCCCAATCCTTTCCGCAGGCGGTCGCGGATCGGCTCGAAAGGATCTCCCGGCCGTTCCTGGAACGTCACCACGAGGCGGTCGGAGAGGAACATGCTCATCTGTTCCGTCTCCACCGGATACGTGACCTCGCGCAAAATGATGAGCAGGTGGTTCTCGTACCGGTCCACCTTGGGGCGCTGGGGGATGTTCAGGACGTCCTCCAGGGCGAGAGGGTGGAAGCCGAACCGGTCCCCGACCGCCTTCACGATGGCGGTGTCGGATAGTCCCCGGACGTCGAGCCAGAGAACCCCCTTTCCCGGAACACGGAGAGACGGGATTTCCTCCGGGCGCAGGACACGTTCCTCGCAGCGGTCCGGATCATACGAGAACATGTGGATCTGGACAGGTTCCAGCCCCGCCTCGGCGTGGGCCACCAGCGTCCCCGGCAGCGTTCCGGCGGGAACCCATCGCTTGATCCGTTTCCTCGACCTCTTCCGTCCCATCGGGTCCCTCCTTGGCGGGATTTCCCTTTTTTCTCATATATCAGATATATCAGACCCGCAGGCGACGTCCAACGCACCCGGCCCAGGTTGCCACCCCCCGGGGGGAGCGTGAGATAATGAGGAAAAACCGAATATCGCATGGTTCCGGATCAGGAGGTACGGGGATGGACCACCGCCCGCTGCGAGGCATCGTTCTTTGCCTGGTCATATACACCGCCCTTGCCCTCGCGGTGTACGCCTGCGCCGTCAACCCCGTCACGGGAAGGTCCGAACTCTCCCTCGTCTCCTTCTCCCCACAGGAGGAGGCCGCCCTGGGGGCGAAAGCCTACGGGCCGGCCGTGCAGCAGCAGGGGGGGTTCTACCGCGACAGCGCCCTCGAGGCGTACGTCCAGGGGGTCGGAATGCGGCTGGCCCGCGTGTCACACCGTCCCGACCTGAACTACCGGTACCGGGTCCTGAATTCCTCCGTCCCGAACGCCTTCGCGTTGCCCGGCGGGTTCATCGTCATCAACCGGGGACTGCTCGTGGGGCTTAAAAACGAGGCGGAGATGGCGGCGGTTCTCGGGCACGAGACCGGCCACGTAACCGCCAGGCATTCCCTGGCGGGGTACCAGCGGGCGCTGGCGTCCAACGTCCTCCTTGCGGGGGTCTCGATCGCCGCGGGGGGAAGCTCGGGGGTGATGCAACTGTCCGATGTCACCGCGTCGCTTGTCAACAACGGCTTTTCGCGGGAGCAGGAACGCGAGGCCGACTGGCTGGGGATCGACTACATGGTCAAGACGGGTTACAACCCGGAAGGTGCCATAGAACTTCAGGAATATTTCTATTCGGAGCTGGAGGGCGGGAAAAACCCGATGTTTTTGGAGGGGCTCTTCCGGACCCACCCCTTCTCCAAGGAGAGGCTGGACAACGCCCGGGCCTACATAGCAAAGCGATATCCCGACACGGTGCGAAATCCGAACTATACGTTAAACGAGACGGTCTTCCTCCAAAAAACCAAGAATCTGCGGGAAGTCCAGAAAGCGTACGACCTGTCCGACGAGGGGGACAAACTGCTCAAGGAGAAGCGGTACGGGGAGGCGCTTGCCAAGTACGAGGCGGCGGCGGCCCGCGAACCTTCCCAGGCGCCTTTTCCCTCGTCGATCGGATGGGTTTACCTGATCCAGAAGAACTACGCCGCCGCGGAAGGCCCACTCCGCAAGGCAATCCGCCTGGACGACGAGTTCTTCGAGCCCCACCTTCTGCTCGGGGCGCTGTATTACCAGAAGAATGAACACCGGGCGGCGATCCCGGAGCTGTCCCGGAGCATGGATCTGCTCCCGACCAAGCAGGCGGCGGCGATGCTGTCGAAGTCGTACGAGGCGATCGGCGACCGGAAGAATGCACAAAAGTATGCCGAAATGGCGAAATAGGTCCGCTCATCGTCTATAATGGGATGATTATTGCGTTCGGAGAGGTTGTGCTCGCGCCTCGCCGTCGGACATGAGGAAAGGAAACCGCTTGCCCAAGGAAGAATTCATCCCGAAATGGCTTGCCTGGGAGGTCACCGGGCGCTGCAACCTGAACTGCATCCACTGCCGCGCCTCCTCCTCCATGACGTCCCACGACACGGACTTCACTACGGAGGAGGCCAGGAAGCTGATCGACGACATCACCTCCTTCTGCAGCCCCGTCCTCGTCCTTTCGGGGGGGGAGCCGCTGCTTCGTCCGGACCTGTTCGAGATCGCAAGATATGGGACCGAAAAGGGCCTGCGGATGTGCATCGCCACCAACGGAACCCTTGTGACCGACGACGTCTGCGCAAAGATGAAGGAGAGCGGGATCAGGATCGTCTCCCTGTCCCTCGACGGGTCCACGGCGGTCGTGCACGACGATTTCCGGAAGCAGGCGGGCGCTTTCGAGGCCACCCTGCGCGCGGCCGAAACGTTCAACCGCAACGGCATCAAGTTCATCGTGAACTCCTCCTTCGCCAAGCGGAACCAGCACGACATCGCGGACACGTACCGGCTCGCCAAGAAGATCGGCGCCCACGCATGGTACATGTTCATGATCGTCCCCACGGGCCGGGGCGAGGAGATCCTGAGCGAACTGATCAGCAAGGAGGATTACGAGGAGATCCTCGAGTGGCACTACCAGATGGAGAAGAACGAGACCGACATGCTCGTGCGGCCCACCTGCGCCCCCCACTACTACCGGGTCCGGCTGCAGAAGGCCAGGGAGGAAGGGCTCAAGATCCAGCCGAGAACGCTCTCCTTCTCCACAGGCGGGGGAAAGGGGTGCATATGCGCGCAGACGATCGCCTTCATCGATTCGAAGGGAAATGTCCAGCCCTGCTCCTACTTCCCCGTGGTGGCGGGTAACGTCAAGAAGCAGCATTTCCGGGAGATCTGGTACCACTCCGAGCTGTTCGAGTCGCTCCGGGCGTTCGACAAGTACAAGGGGCGATGCGGAGAATGCGAATACCTGAACGTCTGCGGTGGGTGCCGGGCCCGGGCCGACGCCGTCCTGGAGGATTATCTTCAGGAGGAACCGTTCTGCGACTACGTCCCCATCCGTACGAAACGGCGGCTGGCGTCGGCGGTCGAAGCGGGGAAGTCCGCGGAAGCCAAGGGTAAGTGACCCGCGAGCGAAGCTCCCTGAAGATTCCCGGGAGCACGAGCGCCCGGCAGACGGAACAGAAACATTCCTGCTTTCCCCAAGAGAGGTGGCGATGGCGGATTACCGATTCCTGAAAGCGTGCCGGCGCGAGCCGGTCGACGTGACCCCCGTCTGGATCATGCGGCAGGCGGGGAGGTACCTCCCGGAATACCAGAAGATTCGGGGGAAGAACTCGTTCCTCACGATGTGCAAGACTCCCGAGCTGGCGGCGGAGGTGACGGTCCAGCCGATCGAGCGGCTCGGCGTCGATGCGGCGATCCTCTTTTCGGACATCCTCATCCCCGTGGAGGCGATGGGAGTTCCTCTCGAGTTCCATGACGGAAAGGGACCTATCCTCGGGAAGGAGATTCGGAACCAGGCCGACGTCGATGTCCTCGCGGTGCCCGATCCTGCCGACAAGGTCCCCTTCGTCATGGACGCGATCCGGATCCTTCGGAAGGCTTTTGAGGGAAAGGTCCCGCTCATCGGCTTTTCCGGGGCGCCGTTCACCCTGGCCTCCTACATCGTGGAGGGAGGCACTTCCCGCAACTTCATCCGGCTCAAGACCCTCATGTACCAGGCTCCGAACGTATTCCGCTCGCTGATGAAAAAGATCGCGAAGACCGTCATCGCGTACCTCAACGCCCAGATCGAGGCCGGCGCGCAGGCGGTCCAGATATTCGACACCTGGGCGGGAATCCTGACTCCGGGCGACTACGAGAAGTATGCGCTTCCGTACACCCGCGAGGTGGTGGGGTCGCTTACCCGCGACGGAGTCCCGGTCATCCACTACGCCAATGACTGTGCAACGCTCCTCCCCGCCATCCGGACCCTTCCCGTCGACGTCATCGCGGTCGACTGGCGGATCCCGCTCGACCAGGCCGCGGCTGCCGTGGGAGGGAACGTGGCTCTCCAGGGGAACATGGACCCGACGATGCTCTTCCTCCCGCCGGAGCAAATCGAGCAGTGTGTGCGCGACGTCCTCCTCCGGGGGCAGTCCGCCGCCGCCCACATTTTCAACCTCGGCCACGGCATCCTTCCGCCCACCAACCCCGAACACGCGGTCTCCATGGTGGAGGCGGTGCGCCGGCTCGGAAGAAAGGGGTGAGCGCCCCGAAGGGGGAACCGTCCATGTCCGCATCCTCCCCGCTCACGGGGGTGATCCTGCTCAACATGGGGGGACCGGACTCGCTCTCCGCCATCCGGCCCTTCCTGGCCCAACTCTTTTCCGACCGGGAGCTGATCCGTCTTCCCCTCGCACCCCTCACGCAGCCGCTGTTCGCCTGGATCGTTTCGGGTCTGCGTGCCCGACACGTCCGGAAATATTACGAGGAGATCGGCGGAGGCTCCCCGATCGCGGAATTGACCAACAGGCAACGCGCAGCGCTCGAGGAAGCGCTTGGGGAAACCGGAGGGAATTTCCGCGTCTACGTGGGAATGCGGTACTGGCACCCCCGCGCCAAGCACGCGGTGCTCGAGATGAAGGAAGACGGCGTCGCCCGTGCGATCGCCCTCCCCCTCTATCCGCAATATTGCGCGGCAACGACCGGATCGAGCCTTTCCGACCTCCGCAAGTGTATGCGATGGGCCGGGGCCGACTTTCCGCTGACCGAGATAAGGTCCTGGCCCGACCACCCCGGGTACATCGCGGCCCTTTGCGCAAAGATCGAGAAGACACGTGAGGGGACGCCGGACACCGGGAAGACCCACCTCCTCTTCAGCGCGCACGGGGTACCCAGGTCGTTCATCGACGGGGGGGACCCGTACCAGGTCGAAGTGGAAAAAACAGTCGCGGCGGTAAGGAAACATCTCCCGGCGATCTCCCACTCGATCTCCTACCAGAGCCGGCTGGGAAGAACGGAGTGGCTAAAACCGGATACCGTGGAAGAGGTTATCCGCCTCGGACGGGAAGGGGTCAAACGGCTCATCGTCGTACCGGTGAGCTTCGTCTCAGACCATATCGAGACGCTGCACGAACTGGATATCCGGCTCCGGAAATCGGCGCGGGAAGCCGGGATCGTCACGTTCCTGCGGGTTCCGGCGCTAAACGATTCGCCCGCGTTCATCGGGGCGCTCAAGGAAATCGTGCTTGCGCGGCTGGCGGGGGACACTCGTTCAACAGGAAACCGGAATTCAGGCGTGTCTCCCTGAAGGGAAAGTCTTGATGCGGCGTATCGCCATCGTCGGAGCGGGAATATCGGGGCTGTGCACGGCTCACTACCTCGTCCGGGAATGCCAGGCGGCCGGGAAGTCGGTCGAGATCATCCTTTTCGAGGCGGAATCCGTCCCCGGGGGGAAGATGCGCTCCATCCCGCAGGACGGCTTCCGGATGGAGTGGGGGCCGAACGGTTTCCTGACGAACAAGCCCTACTCGCTCGACCTGGTGAGGGAACTGGGGGGCGAGGACCGGCTCGCCCGGTCGTCGGACCTTGCCAGAAAGCGTTTCATCTTTTCGGATGGGAGGCTTCACCGTCTTCCGGAGACTCCCACGGCATTCTTCCGGTCTCCGCTGCTCTCGCTTCCAGGCAGGCTCCGCATCATCGGAGAACTTTTCGCCCCGCCCCCCCCCGCGGGAGTCGACGAATCGCTCGGGGACTTCGCGCGACGCCGCCTCGGGCGCGAGGCGCTGGAAAAACTGATCGATCCCATGGTCACGGGGATTTTTGCCGGCGACCCGGACCGGATGTCGCTGCAAAGCTGTTTCCCGCTGATCCACGACCTCGAGCGCAAGTACGGAGGGCTCGTAAAGGGGATGATCGCCCTCCAGCGGGAGCGCCGGAGCACCGGGGAGAAACGGGAGATGTCCGCGGGGCCAGGAGGAGTTTTGATGTCCTTCGACCACGGCGTCCAGGAACTCACCGACATCCTGGCCAACCGGCTTTCCAACGGCCTCCATCTGGGTGTGAAGGTCAACCGGGTCAGCCGCCGGGACGGGAAGCTCCTGCTCTCGCTCGAGGAGAGAACGCTTCGCGGGGAGATCGACGCGGACGTGGTCGTGCTGGCGGTGCCCGCGTACGCGGCCGCGGAGATGCTGGGGGACCTGGACCCCTCCCTTCGGGCGGCTCTTTCCGCCATCCCCTATTCGCCGATATCGGTCGTGGCGCTCGGGTACGAGAAGGCGGCCCTGGGCAACCCGCTCGACGGGTTCGGTTTCCTCATCCCCCGCGGGGAAAAGCGGAAGATCCTGGGCGCCCTGTGGGATTCGAGCGTCTTTCCGAACCGGGCCCCGGAGGGGAAGGCCCTGATCCGGGCGATGGTGGGGGGCGTGCGGGCCCCTGCGCTTGCGGCCCTGCCTCCCGAAGAGCTTTTCGGTCTCGTCCGATCGGAGCTTACCGCGACGATGGGGGTGACGGCCGACCCGATCCTTTCCCGCTCCTTCTTCCACGAGAAGGGGATCCCCCAGTACCTCGTCGGACACGGGAAAGTGCTCGGGCGCATCGAGGACCGCCTTGCCGCCCACCCCGGCATCCACCTCAACAGCAACGCGTATCGGGGGATCGCCCTGAACGACTGTGTGCTACAATCCCGTTTGACCGCGGAACGGATTGCGAGGGAACGCCACCCCGGGAGCGGATAAGCGCTCGGCAAAATCAGGAGATCGGTCGGAATAACGATTCGCGGAAGGGACCGCCGTTGGGCTATACCCTGATGCTTTCCTACGTCCTGCTGATCCTCGGCGCGGGGATCCTCGGATATTCCCTCCATCCCACCTCCCGTATCATCCGGGAGCTCCCGCCCGGTCCGATGAACCTCCAGTGGAAAGTCCTGCGCGGATTCATCCTCTTTTTCATCGCCGGGGACCTCGCCTACCTCTTTCTCTTCGCCTCCGATCACGGTACCTCACGCCTCCTCGTCTCCTCCATCTTCTTCTGCGGCGCCTGCTTCGTCCTGCTTGTCTGCACGCTGGCCCACGGGACGGTTCGGGACATCAAGCGGGTCGTCTCGCTGGAAACCGAGAACATCACCGACCCCCTGATGGAGATCTTCAACCGCCGCTACCTGGACCGGCGGGTGGAGGAGGAGTTTTCCCGGGCCAAGCGATATGGATACTCCTTTTCTCTTCTTCTTATCGATATCGACCGGTTCAAGGAGATCAACGACACTTACGGCCACCCGATCGGAGACCTCGTGCTCATGCAGATCGGGTCTCTCCTCAAACACAGCACCCGGAGCGTCGACGTGCCGGCAAGGTACGGAGGGGAGGAGGCGGTGATCCTTCTTCCTCACACCGGACTGGAGGGAGCGGTAATCGTTGCCGAGCGAATCCGGAAAAAGGTCGAGATCCACCCCTTCCCGGCCGATATCTCGGTACCGCCCGCGGCATCCCTGCATTGCACTATCAGCGTCGGAATCGCAGCCGCATCGCAGGAATGCCTGCATGCCCGCCAGTTGGTCGAGCATGCCGACGCCGCCCTGTACCGGGCAAAGAAGGCCGGGAAAAACCGCACCGTCGTTTTCGGGCAGGACACGGGAAC
>JBAVJZ010000131.1:0-7264 GCA_049688015.1 Candidatus Deferrimicrobiaceae bacterium
ACCTCAGATGGATCGGAGACGTACCCTGCGAAGATTCTGAGCTGGAGCCCGCCATCCCAGTATACCAACGGGACATCCCTCAATCCCGTGACGGATCTGGACAGGTTTGAAATTTACATTAATGAAAATGGCGTATTTTCCGATACAGATAATGAGATGGCTGCTGTGTCTGCGACAGTATCGGGAACCGGACAACCGACCACTTCTTTCAACCTTGCCAAACTCTCTCCCTTCCTATCGCAAGGCGTTACCTATCACGTGGCGATCCGCACAGTTGCATTTAACGGGCTGAAATCCAATTTCTCCCCCGACGCGACATTTTCCTTCTAAATTGCCCCCCCTGCCTTCATCGAGTAGAATTTCTCTACAGGAGAACCCTCTTGTCGAGGAGAGTATGAGCCTGGGAAATACGATTCTGTCGAGTTTTCGAGCCGGGGTTGTGGCGCTGAAGCTGGACGGAACCGTAGTTTATGTCAACCCCATCGGGGCGAAGATCCTGGAAGGATGCCCGCTTGTCGAGGGGGAGAATATCCATTTGCGAGCGGGGGAAAACTCCTTCTTTCGGGTCTTGAGCGAAGCCCTTACGATGCACTATCTGCCCACGCGGGTCGAAGTGGAACTCCCGAGAAAGGACGGCGACCGCCAGAACATCGGATTCACTCTCTCCGAACTCAAGGAAGGGGATAACAAAATCGGCATCTGTGCCTTTTTCAAGGATCTTACCCACGTGGAGATGGCGGAAGAGAGTGAGAACCTGAAACAGCGTCTTCTTCTTCTGGGGCAGATGGCTGCGGGGCTGGCGCATGAAATACGAAATCCGATAGCCAGTATCGGCGTACACTGCAGCCTTCTCAAGTCCCATCTGTCGCAAAATGAAAAACTCCTTACTTCCGTCGACATGATGGCCCGGGAAGTCAACAAGGTGGAATATATCATCCGCGAGTGCCTGAATTTTGTCCGCCCGGCGGAACTTGGTCTGAAGCAGGTGGAGGTCGACAGGGTGGTGGAGAGCATCATCGAGAGATTCCGCACTCTGTACCCGGGGATGGAGTTCAAGGTGAAGAAGCAGGATAATGTGTCGTTTCGGTCCGAAGTCGATTCGGGACTGCTCGAGCAGGCGATAAACAATATTCTCGCCAACGCGGTGCATGCCTGCGAGGAGAAAGGATACGTGGAGGTTTCCTTCGGGATCTCCCGTCACTACAGCGACCTCCTGCGCGTCGGACGGAAGAGGGATCCGATGGTACACGGCCATTCGGGATTAGAGGAAGAATTCGTCCGGATCACCATTCACGATAACGGACCGGGTATCCCCCACGATATCGAGGAGAAGATATTCGTTCCTTTCTTTACCACCAAGAAGACCGGCACCGGACTTGGCTTGCCGTTATCCCAGAAGATCATCCACGCGCACGGCGGCGTTCTGGATCTGCAAAGCGAACCCGGCAAGGGAACGGACTTCATCATCAAAATTCCCGTGAGGCAGGAATGGCGGACACGATCCTGATCGTAGAGGACAACGAATCCCTTAGGGCGGGAATCCGCGTGTCACTGGAAGATTCCGGTTACGTCATCCAGGAGGCTGCGACGGGGGAAGAGGCGATCCGCAAGCTGGAGACCGATTCCTTTCCCGTCGTCGTAAGCGACATCAAGCTCGGGGACCTGACCGGCGTGGATATCCTGAAAAAAGCGAAAGAGGTGAACACGGGTACGGAAGTGATCCTGATGACCGCGTACGCAACCGTCGAGACGGCTATCCAGTCGCTTCGCCTCGGGGCGTTCGACTACATCCAGAAGCCGTTCGAACTCGAGCACTTGAAGCAC
Organism: Candidatus Deferrimicrobiaceae bacterium; assembly: GCA_049688015.1. Lineage (GTDB taxonomy): Bacteria > Desulfobacterota > Deferrimicrobia > Deferrimicrobiales > Deferrimicrobiaceae > CSP1-8. The sequence continues at coordinate 1,825 of JBAVJZ010000131.1, forward strand.
CGGGTGCGCACCGCCCTGAAAATGGGAAAGATGCGGGGGGAAATCGAGTTCTACCAGAAAGCGTCGTATCAGAACGCATTGGAGAGCGGGGCACTTGTGGCCGAGAGCCGAGGGATGAAGGATATTCTCTCCGTCATCCGGAAGGTCGCGCCTACCCCTGCAACGGTCCTCATCACGGGGGAAACCGGTACGGGGAAGGAACTTTTGGCCACCCTCCTTCATTTCGGGAGCACCCGCGCCAGCGGCCCCCTTGTGAAGGTGAATTGCGCCGCCCTGCACGAGAACCTGCTGGAGAGCGAGCTGTTCGGTCACGAGAGAGGGGCCTTCACCGGCGCGGAGAAGCTTCGGATCGGTCGCTTCGAGCAGGCCGATAAGGGAACGATTTTCCTGGATGAAATCGGGGACATGAGTCCGACGACGCAGTCGAAGGTCCTGCGCGTGCTTCAGGAACAGGAGTTCGAGCGGCTGGGAAGCAGCGGAAAGAGCATCCGGGTCGATGTCCGGGTGGTGGCAGCCACGAACAAGGAATTGCGCATCGAGGTGAAGGAGGGGCGGTTCCGACAGGATCTGTTCTTCCGGCTGAACGTGGTGAATCTGCGGGTTCCGTCTCTCAAGGAGCGCCGGGAGGATATCCTTCCGCTTGCGCGGTACTTCGTCAACCAGTACGCGGTGGATTTCAAGAAGAAGGTGACGGGCTTCTCTCCTCCGGCGATCGAGAAGATGCGGTCGTACCTCTGGCCGGGCAATGTTCGGGAACTGCAGAATGCGATCGAGCGCGCCGTCCTGTTGTGCGACGGCGAAGTGATCGAGCCCGAAAATCTGACGATGGAAGTTCCCCCGGAGGAAGGGGAGATGACCTGGGGGGAAACGCTCAATCTGGAAAAACTGGAGCGCGAAGGGATTATCCGGGCGCTACAGGCAACCCGTGGGGTGCAGAAGGAAGCGGCGCAGCTGCTGGGAATATCCCCGCGAGTGCTTAATTACAAGATACAGACCCTGGATATCAACTGGAAGATCTACCGCAACTCCGTGGCGTGAGGATACTCCGGGGCTGAATTTCCCGTTTTTCGCCGTCAGGGACGCACGAGGTCTCTGCATTCCTCGAAAAACGCACGACAGACCCTCTCATCGAACATGGTGCCCATGTTGTTACGGACCAGCTGAAGTGCTTCCTCCGTGCGCAAACCCCCCCGATGCGGGCGGGAAGAGGTAATCGAGTCGTAGAATTCCGCCAGGGCGACAATCCGTGCCCCGACCGAGATTTCCTCCCCCTGCAATCCATACGGATACCCCGATCCGTCAAAGTATTCCTGGTGCTCCAGGATAATCCGACCGGCTTCCTCCATGCCGGGGATCCCCTCCAGCATCTTGGCCCCCAGGAATGGGTGTTTCCGTGCGATTTCCAGTTCCCTGTCGGTCAGCTTACGGCTCTTGGTCAGGATTTCCCCCGGGATGCCGACGACCCCGATGTCGTGCAGGGCGGCGGCCGTTCCCAGGGTGGTCAGTTCCCCGTCGGGGAGCCCGAGGCGTTTACCTACCCGCAAGGAGAGATCCTGGACGCGCTGGCCGTGGCCGCACAGGAAGGGAAAGCGCACCTCGAGTGCGGTGGAGAGCGACCGCAGGATGGCGGAGGAAAACGTTTTCACGTTTTCGCGGAAGGAGATTCCCTGGGAAAGGATCGTTGTGATCTCTCTTGCCACGGGCGTAAACGATGTCAAATCGTCCCTTGTGAAGGGTTGGTTTCCCATTTTGTTCGTCAAGTGAAGAATTCCCAGCACACGCCCATCTTCGAGAAGGGGAATGGAGAGAAAGGAGTCGCTTTCGTACCCGTTTCGCTTCCATTGCATCAGGAGCGGGAGATCCGCCTGACCGGTGACGAGCAACGGTTCCTTTTTTTCCGCAACCCAGGAAGTCACGGCGCCTGGGGGAACCGCTGTTCCGGGACCGAAGCGTTTCTCTCCGTTTCCGAACCCGATCGCGGCCCGCAGGCTGTAGTTGCCGTCGGAATCGATAATGACGATCGAACTGCGGCCGGCGGACATCCCCTGCATGGCGGTGAAAAGAAGGATCTCCAGGAACCTGTCCATATCGACGACGGACCTGGCGGCAGCGAAGATCTTCTGGATCGGAATCTCGGGAGCTTCGAAACGCGGAGAGGCCAGATCTGCAATTTCCTGGTACAGACATACTTTTCTCCCGCCTTCATGTCTTGCCATCTGGAGCGCACGGCCGGACTTCTGCGTAAGATCCTCCCTGTCAAACGCGTCCGCAGGGAAGGCGGAGATTCCTGCGCTTGCGGAAAGGCGCTCGGTGCGCACATTCCCTATGCCGGGGAACAGGTGCCTGCCCAGCCGTTCGAGTATCCGCCGGGCGAGGAGCCGGGAGTCGGCTGCATTGCTTTCCGGAAGGATGACGGCGAATCTGTCCCCTTCCAGGCGAGTGACCGTGTCGACCTCCCTGACGCAGCCCTGCAGTATGGTTGCCGCTTCCTGCAGCGCGATATCGCCCGAGGAAGAGGAAAATGCGGTGTTGTACGCCTTGAAGCCGTCGATGTCCAGCGTGAGGAGAGACACGGGGATGCCGTTTCGGCGCGAACGAAGGATTTCCTTTTCGAGAATATCATCGAAATATCGACGGTTGTGCAGGTGTGTCAGCGGATCGAAAAACGCGTAGAACGAGAGGGATTTAACCGCGTCGCTCTGGAAAACGAGGTTTTCCGCGAAGCCGACAAGGACCCAGAGAAGCTTCATCTGTGCAGGGGTGAACGGCGGCGGTTCCTTCTTTCCGAATACGAGCGCTCCGATGCATTCCAGGTTTCTTCGGAGGGGATAGGCGACGAGCGAGGTTGCCTGCCATTCCTTGCAAGTCTTTGTGAATTTCGGGTCCTTCGCCTCCTCCAGGTGTATCCCCTTGTTGAACGATCTTGCCAGGGCGGCGGGAAGGAGCAGGGACTGTTTATCGCCGGTTTCTTGGGATGGGAGGCGTCGACTGGCGACAATTTCGAAGTCGTTGGCATCCGGCGACACGGAGATATAGGCGCAGCGGTCCACTCCGGCGATCTCGCCGGCGATGTCGAACAGCGATTTGATCGAATCCTCGAAATCGACCGAAGTGCCGAGGAGAGAATTGCATTTCAGAAGAGTGTTGATGGGGTCGACGAGGGTAACTATTTCTTCCGGGGTAAAATCGAGCGGGAAGCCGATTTTACAGGGGGGGAAACCATTTATATCCATATATTTCATAGTAACTTTGTCCTCGTTGAGTATCTTCTTGAACTGCAAGTCTTGCGCCTGAAAAATAGCGGTATCGTTTATACGAATATAGTAAAATAATCGAATAGTTATTTGTTTCGATTCCTGGAGTAACCATTTTGCCATAGAAATAATTACCCAATATTCCCGAAAACTTTCCAGTGGCGATTAATTTTTCATCTCATCGGTTTTATTCTGTATTGCTAATTGAGTCGCCAGGGATTCCCTATCTTGAAATTCCCGTTAATCCGCGATAGTCCGGAAAAGACCGGAGAAAACCGGGTGGGAATGATATAAATATCGATATGAAGAACAAGGGGAAACGAGGCGTCAACGTCGTGGCGGTTTCGGGGGGGGCTGATTCCGTATATCTTCTCTATCAGGTTGTCAAACGTTCTCCCTGGGTGGTCGTCGCCCATTACAACCATCGGGCCAGGGGCAGAGCATCCGAAGAGGACCGTAAATTCGTGGAACGGTTAAGCCGGGAACTGGGGTTGCCTCTGGAAATAGGGAAAGCCCGATCACGAGAAAAGGCGGCACGCACATCGTCCAAGAGTGACAAGGAGCGGTGGTCGCCGGGATTCGAAAGGAAGGCACGGGAAACCCGGTATGCGTTCCTGAAGGAGGTCAGGAACAAGCGCGGCGCGAAGAAGATCCTCGTGGCCCACACGGCCGACGACCAGGTCGAGACCGTCCTGATGCGGATACTGGAGGGGGCGGGAATTTCGGGATTCAAGGGGATTCCGCGTTCCACGAAAGAGGGGATTGAACGCCCGCTTCTCGACACCTGGAGAGAGGATATTCTCCGGTATCTCGAGGAACACGATATCCCGTATCGCGTTGACAAGTCGAACCTTGACACCCGATTCGAACGTAACTGGATCAGGCATGTTCTTCTCCCCTTGCTTGCCAAACGATATGGAGAGTCCGTCAGGAAGAGGATCTTCACGCTTGGAGAGCGTTTTCGGGAAATTGATGCATACGTTGAAATAAACGCCAATAAATGGTTTGAAAAACATTGTAGTATTACAGGGAAAAAAGGAGAAAGTAAGCAACTTGCCAGGGAAACCGCACGGTTTTCGCGAAAAGCCTATGGTGGCTTGCCCTCCCTTCTACGGATACGGATCCTGCAGATCCTTTGTTTCCGTTGGGCCGGAACGTCCCCCAACGAGCGTCTTCTCGGGTCGATGGATCGACTCATCGTGTCCGGAACTCCCTCGGCGCGACTGAGCATCGGGAAGGGGTACGCGCTACGGTGTCGCAACGAGGAGGCAATTTTTTTCCCCGCGGGGGGAAAAGCGACACCAGGGGAGGGGGAGGCGCGTTTCGGGCGACAAGGAAAGGGGAAGGAGAATAAAAGTCGAAGGGGAGAAGAAAGGGGAAAAGCGGTAAAAAAGAAGGGGACCGCGGAACCCGTCTTCAGGATGAAGGGTCCAGGTATCTATCGGTGGAACCGGTCCGCCCGGGATGGCGGGGTCGGCGCAGCCGGTTCCCCCGTGTCTTTTTTTTGGGAAGAGAGGGGAAAGATCGCACCGGGACGTATTCGTAAAATGGCGGAGGGCGAACGGCAGGCCATATTCGACGCGGAACGGCTCCGCCTTCCGCTTTTCGTCCGGCCGCTCGAGGCGGGGGATCGGGTGAGGCCTTTGGGGCTCAAGACCGACAAGAAGATAAAGGAGATCCTGATCGATCGAAAGGTTCCCCGGGAGGAACGGTGGGGAAGACCCGTGATGTGCGATGCTGACGGGAGGATCGTCTGGATTCCCCGGATCCTGCGGTCCGCCGATGCCGCCGTGACACCTGCGACAAGGCGCACGATCGTGCTGCGGGCGGAAATCGGAGAACCTGCGTCCTAAAGACGGGTTACAGGGGGGTTCATCCATGCTAAATTAGAAGGACAATCCCTGCACGAACAGGCGCATCCCCCTGTTCGGGAGAATCTCGTTTGACAAAATAACGACAGGAGACAAGACATCTTGAACCAGTTCTACAGAAATCTCTCCCTCTGGATGATCATTGCCCTCGCGATGGTCTTCCTGTTCAACACCTTCAAGGCGCAGAAGGTCGATTACGAGGAGGTCCCCTTCTCCGAGTTCATCGCGGCGGTCGACTCCGGGCTGGTGAAGGAGGTCACGATCAAGGGGCAGGAGTTAAACGGCACGTACGTCGAATCTTCCGGTAAGGCGAAG
>JBAVJZ010000132.1:0-4489 GCA_049688015.1 Candidatus Deferrimicrobiaceae bacterium
CCCCTTCACGGCCGAGGTCAAGGTGGGGAAGCCCGGCGAGGAGATCGAAAAGGAAGCGGCCCGCTGTGACCTGCTGGTCGCAGGTTTCGCTTCCCAATACGATTTCGATCGAGAGGACACTCCGGGGAAACTGATCCTCGCCCTGATGAAAGAGCGGATCATCCCGATCCTGCTGGGAGCGTCTCCGTTCCGTCCCGTGAAGACGGTGATCGTGGGATGCAGCGGCGCCCTTCATTCGACGAGGGCGGTCGGCGCGATGGCGCGCCTGGGGCTGTACAGGGAAAACTGCCGCCTCATTCTCCTTGCCGTGGACGACTCCCCCGAAGAGGGGGAGGCCCGCCTGGCGGAACCGCGGCAGATCCTCAAGGACGCCGGGTACCCCCCCTGGGAGGAGAAAATCGTCCCGGACCCGAAAATGGAAACGTTTCTGAAATTCTGCGAGGAGACGAAAGCCGACACCGTCGTTCTCGGCGGATGGGGGAAACACCACTGGAACGAGATCCTGGGGCATTCGCTCACGGGGATCTTCCTTTCGACAAAACGCCATCACCTCTTCCTCTACATGTAGGAACGTCAGGAGCCGCTCGTGGAATCACACGCCCTCGGAAATACCCTGCCGCTCTGGTCCGTCCTCCCCTTTGCGGGATTGCTTCTGGGCATCGCCCTGTTCCCGCTCGTCTCTCCCGATTTCTGGGCCCGCAATTTCGGAAAGGTCAGCCTGGCGTTCGGGGCTCCGGTGGCGATCTACTTCTTTTTCGTGGCACCCGACCAACTCCACCACCTGGCGCTCGAGTACGTCTCCTTCATCATCCTGCTGGGATCCCTGTTCACGATTTCCGGGGGGATTCTTCTGCAAGGGAGGATGCGGGGCAGCCCGGCGGTAAACTGCGCCTATCTTGGCGTGGGGGCGGTGATCGCAAACCTGCTCGGGACGACGGGGGCGGCGATGCTGCTGATCCGCCCGCTCCTGCGCGCCAACGCGCACCGGAAGAAGAAGAGCCACGTCTTCATCTTCTTCATCTTCGTCGTTGCCAACATTGGGGGGTCGCTCACCCCGATCGGGGACCCGCCGCTTTTCCTGGGATACCTGAAAGGGGTCCCGTTCTTCTGGACCCTGAAGAACCTCTGGCACTTCTGGCTCCTGACCAACTCCCTGGTCATCGGTGTCTTTTTCCTGTTAGACCGACGCGCGCTGCGTGCGGAAGAAGCCGAAGGTGATGGCATCGACGAGGGGGTCGGCGAGAAGGTCCCGCTGTCCCTGGAAGGAGCGTGGAACTTCCTGCTGCTGGGTGTGGTGATCGGTGCGGTGTTCTTCCCGAGGCCGTGGAGAGAGGTCGCCATGGTCGCCGCCTCGGGCATCTCCGTCTGGAAGACGCCGAAACCGATCCGCGAGAGGAACGAGTTCACGTGGCACCCGATCGAGGAGGTCGCCATCCTGTTCGCCGGGATCTTCGCCACGATGATCCCGGCGCTTTTGATCCTCAAGGCCCGCGGGGGAGAACTGGGCGTGACGCAGCCGTGGCACTTTTTCTGGGTAACGGGGTCGCTTTCCTCCTTCCTGGACAATGCCCCCACCTACCTCACTTTCTTAAGCCTCGCGCAGGGGCTTTCCGGCCCGGCGGACGTCGTGGGCGTTTCGGCTCCCATCCTGAAGGGGATCAGCGCGGGGGCGGTATTCATGGGGGCGAACTCCTACATCGGGAACGCGCCGAACTTCATGGTCAAGTCGATCGTGGAATCGGCCGGAGTGCGGATGCCGTCCTTCCTGGGGTACATGGCGTACTCCGCGGCCGTCCTGCTGCCCATTTTCGCCCTGGTGACGTGGGTCTTCCTGTGAGCGAACCCAGGATCCCCTAATGCCGGCGTATCGTAAGGGTGGGCCGGAGAAGGGGAGCTGAGGGATAGAGGAGAGAGGGGGATCGGAAGGGTGGATCAGAGAAGGGGATCTGAGGGGCCGCCCCTCAGATCCCCAGATAGGCTTCCCTTATGTCCGCGGATTTCTTGATCTCGTCCGGTTTCCCTTCGGCCTTGATCCTGCCTTCGTGCATGACGTACACGTAATCCGCAGCGTTTAGCGCGGCGTCGGCGTTCTGCTCGATGAGCAGGATGGTGAGTCCCACCTCTTCCTTCAGCTTGAGGATCGTGTCGAACACCTCGAGCACCAGCTTCGGGGCAAGCCCCTGGCTCGGTTCGTCCAGCATGATCAGCCGGGGCTTCGTCATGAGGGCCCTGCCGATCGTCACCATCTGCTGCTGTCCCCCGCTCATCGATCCTGCGATCTGCTCCTTCCTCTCTTCGAGAATCGGAAAGAGGGAGTAGACGAGCGCCAGGGATTCGTCGAGGGATTTCAGCGCCTCCTTCCGGTATGCGCCCATCGCCAGGTTTTCGTAGACCGTCATCCCCTTGAAGAGGTGCTTCCCCTCCGGCACGAGGGTGATCCCCAGCTCCACCTTCGCGTGGGTAGGCGCCATCGTGATGTCGACTCCCTCGAATTCCACTTTCCCTTTCCAGGGAACGACCGAGCCGAAAATGGTCGATATCGTCGTCGATTTCCCGGCGCCGTTCGGGCCGAGGAGGGAGGTGATGGTACCCTGCTTGACCGTAAGGGACGGCTGCCACAGGATCTGCATCGGGCCGTAGCCGGACTCGAGTTTTTCAACGGTCAGCAACGCTTCCCTCCGGGGGGCGGCCGAGATACACCTCGATGACGCGCGGGTCGCTCAGCGCCTCCTTCGTCGGTTCGTCCACGAGCTTGGCTCCCTGGTGCATGACCATCACCCGCTCCGCGAGGCCCGCTACCGCTCTCATGATATGTTCGACCATCGATACAATGGCGATTTTTTCGGTCTTTCGTATCTGTTTGATGAGTTCGACCATGTGGTCGATGTCCTTCGGGTTCATCCCCGCCATCGCCTCATCCATCAGGAGGAGCTTCGGCTTCATCGCCAGGGCTCTGGCGATCTCGACAAGCTTTTTCTCCGTGGGGGTTAACCCCCCCGCGGGCTTGTCGCTGTGCCCCTTGAGGCCGATGAGGTCGATGTAGTGATCCGCCATCTCCATGCATGCATCTACGTTCATCCGGTGTCCATGGGCCCCGAACATTCCCCCGATGGCGATGTTTTCCCTGACGCTGGCAGACCCGAAAGGCCGGGGGATCTGGAAAGTCCTTCCGATTCCCAGAGGGGCTCTCTTGAAGGCAGGAAGGTGGGTAATGTCCTTCCCTTCGAAGGTTATTTTTCCGCCGTCGGAAAGAAAGACGCCGTTGATGACGTTGAAGAGAGTCGTTTTCCCCGCCCCGTTCGGCCCCACGATCGCGATGATCTCGCCGTGCTTGACCTCCAGGCTCACGTCGTCGACGGCCACCAGCCCCCCGAAGCGCTTCGTCACGTTTTCCAGTTTCAACAGCGGCAGTTCTTCCCTCATATGATGATCTTGGCCAAAAATGTACCCTGGATCCGCTTCTTGAGCACACCGACGGTTCCTTCCGGGAACAGGACGATGATGATGATGATGATCGGGGCGAAGATGAGGAGCTGGAACCCGGGCAGGATGACGGCGAGATAATATTTGGAAAGGCCGTAGATGAGCCCCCCCACGATCGGGCCGAGGAGCGTCCCCGCACCGCCGAGAAGGACGATGATGATCGCCTCGACGGTGTAGTGAATCTCGAACACGTCGGGGGGGAACACGTACGTCAGTTTGAGGGCCCACGCAACGGCCCCGATCATCCCCGCCAGCGAGGCGCTCGTGATGAACGCGATGATCTTGTATTTGGTAACGTTGATCCCCATCACCTTTGCGGCGTCTTCATCTTCCCGGAGCGCCGTCAACGCATACCCGATCTTGCTCCTCATGTAGAAAAGCGTCAGGAAAGCGGCGAAGACGGCGATGACGAACAACGCCACGTCCGCCCAGTACGTGGCCAAAACGTTCGCGAACTCCCTGCCGAAGGCCTCGTTGAGCTGGGCGGTAAAGATGATCCCTTCCGACCCGCCCCACAACCTGGCCCCTTCGACCAGGTATCGGAATCCTTCGTTGACGCCGATGGTCGCGATGGCGAAGTACGCTCCCCTCAGGCGCAACGCGACCGCCCCGACGGCCAGCGACAGAAGGGTCGCCATCCCGATCGCCATCAGGAGGCCGATCACGAGGAGCCACAGCCCCAGCCCCTTGTCGGACAAGCGGGATATGGTGATTGCCATCCCGTACGTGCCGACACCGAGAAAGGCGACGTATCCGAAATCGACGTATCCCGTCATGCCCATGAAGAGGTTGAACGCCTGCCCGAGGGCGCAATAGAACGCGAGCATGGCGATGAGCTGCCACTTCCCCTCCATGTTCTCGCCCACGAGAAAGAGGAACAGGTAGCCGGCCAGGACGGGAACCAGGGGAAGATATTTCGTTGATGGGTTTTTCATCGAATCCCGGCCTTATCTGGTCCTGATCAGTCCCGTCGGCCTGATGAGGAGAATGACGAGCAGGATCACGA
>JBAVJZ010000133.1:0-3311 GCA_049688015.1 Candidatus Deferrimicrobiaceae bacterium
CGCCCCTTGCGGGCTCTCTGTGGATACACCCTTTTCGGCAGCACCTCCCACCGAGAGGGCGGGAGCCGAAACGGCCGGACCGGGAGCGGTCGTTCCGGGGGACGTGTCAGCCGCGCTTTCCCCCGGGGGGGGAACTTCCGGAGATCCGGGGGGCGATGGGGATTCCCCGGAGTCCGAAGGCGGCGGTGGTTTCACCTCGCCCTGCCTTTCCTCCAGGAGATCCAGCGCCCGGTGCGGAAGCGGCCCGATTTCCGCCGCCCGTCCGGCGGAAACGAACAGCAGGAACGCGATGACTGCAATCGTACGGACTCTCATTCGGAAACCCCCCTCACATGCGGTTATCGGCGCCCCGGGACGTAGGTCCGGGGATATCGTCTCGGCGGCAGCACGGGCGCCGCCGCCGGAGAAGGCGGAACCGCGACTCCGGGAGCCGGACTGACGGCGTTTCGCGGTTGCTGCTGCGCGTTGGGCTTCGCAGGGGTGACCACCGTGCGCAGCGTCGTCCCCTGTGCTTTCGGTCCCCCCGCGTACAGGGGGAGCGTGAACTCCCTGCCGTCGGCCTCGAGAATCAGCCCGTCGGGACGTATCGACTTCACGGTAAAACCGGGAAGTTCGTCACCGGCTCCCACCTCCCATCTCTCCCCCTTGGCGCCCCCCTTTCCGATCACCAGCGCCTTCTGCTCGTCCCCTATCATGAGAACGCCCAGAGCGGTGAACCGGGAAAGCTCCAATTCGTAATTTCGCATCGATGCCGCCGGCGTCTCCTCCCGGTACGGACGCCTGTCCGGGCGGAATACCGGCCTGCCGAGAACGGAAGCCAGCGCACCGCGAATATCCTCGCCGGGCGCTCCCGGCGGAAGTGCCGCGGAGGATCGGAGAGATAACGGATCTTTCGCGGTCGTCCCCTCCATGGGGAGAACGGGCATCGTCCACGCCCGGTACGTTTCCCACCCGAAGACGCAGGCGAGGAAAGCGAGCACCAGGATCGGGAGCGACGTCCGGTTCACGGACCGCCTCCCTTCTCTCCCTTCGCCTCCTCCGGCGCCGCGGCCAGCCCCGACACCGTCAGGGAGACCCGCAGCGTTTCGGCACGGATGGGGCGCCCCGCGACGTAAGCCGAGGAGAGGACGCTTAACTTTTTCACCTGCAGGACCTTCTGCTGCCTGGGGACCGCCGCCAGGATCGACGCGAGCCCCTCCATCGTGGTCTGCATGTCCATCTGCACCGCGACCTCGGTATACTCCCCCTTCGGAACGGGGGAGATCGACCGGACCGAGGTGAGGCGCGTGTCCGGCCTGTCCGCCATCGGCTTGACCAACCCCTGCAGGGCCGCCCCGGCGGCGGACGGGTCGCTCCCCACCAGAAGCCCCTCCTCCGCCTTCTCGAGCTCGTTGACCTTCGCCGCAAGCGCCCCCGCCACGTCCCCCTCCCCCGCACGTATCATGCGGTAGCGCTCAAGCTCCGCACGGCGCACGGGGATCAGGGCCCGATCCTTCCGGTACTCCTCCAGCGCGGGGTAGACCATCCAGCGCACCACGCCGAACGCGACCACGACCAGGGCGCAGACCAGGAGGATTGTCCGCTCCCTCGCGGAAAGGAGGCGGACCCTCGCCTCGATGCGGGCGGCAATCGTCATCGCGCACCCTGCGCGGGCGGGCCCGGGACGAACTCGGCCCCGATCCGAAACCTCTCGAGATTGTCGGCCTGCCGGGTGATGGGGGAGGAGAAGGCGACGTCGCGGAACCTTCCTTCCCGCGCGAGGAGGGGAAAGATCTCGTTCGCCGAAGGGGAAAGGCCGTCGATTTCGACCTTCCGCCCGTCCACCCGGAGCCCCGTGAGCCACGTCCCGTCGGGAAGGCGGTCGGTGAGTTCCGAAAGGATCAGGAGCGGCTCGCCGCGTCCGGACGCCGCCTCGCGAAGCAGGGAAATCTTCTTTTCGACCCGGGTCAGGGACGCAACCGATTTCTCCACGCCCGCCACGGCGGGTCCAAGCGACGCGATTTCCGCGTCGAGGCGGGAAATCTCCCCCGTCGTCCGAAAATAAAGGGTCGCGGGCCAGGCAAGCCCCAGGAGGATCGCCGCCGCGGCAAGCGTCCACACGACGATGCGAGCTCGGCGGGACGATGCCGCATCCGATCCCCAGGCGGACAGGTCGATCGCCCTAAGGGCTACCGCCGCGCCGAACGCCCCGGCGACCCTACCGCCGGGGATGCTTTCCTCCTCTGCGCCCCGGTCGCTCGGGGAAACCGCCTCCGGGTACGGAAAGTCCCCGACATAGCGGACCGCGGTCCCCTTTGCCCCCCCGCCTGCCTCCCCGTCCCCAACCCACCAATGCGGCGGGGCCACCAGTTCCACAGGGGCGCCGTCACCCGGCGGGGGCGCGTCCACCAGCCCCTCCTCGAGGAGCGAAAACCCTTCCGCCGCCATCTCCCCCGCGGGGCACCGCCGCAGCGCGGAAAAGACGGGAACGTCGCCCTCGAGAACGGTGCACTCGACCGCTTCCCCCGCCTCCCGGAGAATGCCGACGAACCCGCCGGACCCTTTCCTCACCCCGTCCGCCCCGGAAAGGGCTTCCGACAGGGCCCAGCCGACGGGGATCGCACCGGCAGGACGCAGGCCGGCGCGTGAAACGGCGTTCTCCCACCACTCGAGATAGTCGACAGGCGCGGCCGTCACGACCAGCGCGGCGCCTTTCCCGTCTCCCGGTTTCGGGAGCCGTCTCCAACCGAACCGGAGCCGGGAAGGGGGGAAGGGGAAGAGACGCTCCAGTTCCAGCTCGAGGGCGGGCCGCAGGTCCTTCTCCCGGACCGGCGGGAACGAGATCCGGGCGGTGTAGACCCGGTCGGCGGGCACGCACAGCCTTGCCGCGCTTCCCGCGAGCCCGTTGCGCGCCACGAAATCGCCCAGGACCTCTTCCGCCTCCGACAGGAGCTTCTGTTCCCTCTCCCCGCGAAGGTCGTATACGAGCGGAGGAGCGCAGAGTGCGGGCCGACCCACCCTTCCGCGGACCGCCGCGAGGACAAGCCGCCGGTCCGAAGGGTCGATCCCCACCGTGGTCTGGAACAGGTTCACCCTTCCTCCTCCCGAACCGGAACGTGGTCTTCCCAGCGCTTTATCTTATACGGATTCCTGCCGCCGCGTAATTCGATCGTGCACCGGACGGCGCGCGCGATCCGCCTCCCGGACCTGCCGGTGGAGGTGATCGTGTAGGCGCGGGATGCGCCGCCGGTGGAGAACAGAGGGATCGCGGGCAGCGGGACGCCCTCCCCCGCGAGGAACGCGGCGACATCGGCCGCCGACCGGAAGGGAGC
>JBAVJZ010000134.1:0-6913 GCA_049688015.1 Candidatus Deferrimicrobiaceae bacterium
CAGCGAGCTGCTCGGGTCGCCGGGTATGAAGGCCCTGGTCGAGGAGATGAAGAGCCGGTACCCGGAACGGTACGTGTTCTTCGACGTGGCCCCTGTCCTGGTCGGGGCGGACGCCCTCGCCTTCGCACCGCTGGTCGATTGCATCCTCTTCGTCGTCCAGGCGGGGCGGACATCCATGCAGGACATAAACAAGGCGATCAAGATGCTCCCCCGGGAGAAGATCCTGGGCCTGGTGCTGAACCGGGATCCTCATGCGGTGATGGAGGACTATTACAAATATAAATACAAATGAACCGCCCCCGGGGGTGGGGACGGACTGCCAAAACTGACAAAATAGGGGACGTTCCGTAGGCTGGCAGCCCAACAGGGTCGCAGCGGCGGATTTATGAAGGGGCCCGGCAACTGCCGGGCCCTTTTTTTTATTGCCCCGAGAGGGTGATGTCCCCGTAGTACGCGGTTGCTTCCCCGCCCGTGTTGTCCGTGTCGGTCATGAGCGCCACGGCGCCGATATCGGGCGGCTCCTCCCCGAAGAGTTTGCGGTAGTCCTCGTACACGTTGCGCTCCTCGGTGACCCACGTCCCGACCTTTTCGTCGCCCGATTCCACCGCGACCATCATCGCGTTCGAAGTGAATGCGTTGGGAAGGGATTCCCCCTTTGGGAGCTTGTTCGCCCAGATGTAGTTGATCGCCTTCGTTCTCCAGAAAAGCGTCCTCGGGAAGACGACGTACACGCGCGCCGCGTAGTCGTCCCCTTCCTTCGTCCTCCCGTCGCCTTTGGGGATCGTGCCTTCGATCTTCCACGACCATCGCAGGACCGGGAACTTCCGGGGATCTTGCTTGACCTCCTTGTACAGCCCGGACGCGGCCGCGCGGCTTTCCGCCTTTAGGACGCGCCGTACTCCCTCGCTCACCAGGGAGTACGAGGTCTTTCCCTTGAAGACCTTCGGGTTCCACCCGGAAAGGTCCCCGGCGCGGAAGTTCCCGAGGGGAAGATCCTCGCAGAACCCCGGCGGGGCGAGAAGAAAGAGCGCAAGCGCAAGGACGGATGCCGATTTCCCAGTCCACATCACCAGAAAATAACCCCCCCGTGTCTTCTCTAAGGGTTTCGGGTGTATTTTACTCCGTTCCCTGCCCCGGGCTGCTCTGCAAAAGGCAAGGGAAAAAGTTCGGGGATCCCCTAAATACCTGCCGGGGAAATGCCGATAACAGGATTAGGGAGGAGATATCTTTGACGTTCGCGTCCCTGCAAATCGTTTGCCCTATATGCAATGCGCGCTTCCATGTGGGGCTTGCGCTGTTCAAGGGGGCCAAAGGGATTCGGTTCCGGTGCCGAAGCTGCGGGAATTCCCTGGATGTTTTACACCCCGCGGAGATCGGCCAGGACGAGAATGTGCCAAACGACTCATCCTTTTCCCGGGATCCATCCGGAGATAGTGGTACCCAACCTGCCGTATCCCTTGACGGGCAGGAACAATTAACTTCCATGGAGGGAGAATTGTCGCTGCCTGCGGGGGAACCGGCATGGTTTTCCCCCGAAGACGGGGAGGATGAGGGATTCAGGGAGGAGACTTGGGGAAAGATTCTCTCGGTAATGGCGGACGCTCCCGTACTTTTGCCGAAATCCCCCCCCAGGTCCCGGCGGCCCTCCCTGATCGTCCCTTTCCTCTTTCTCCTCCTTGTTGTCGGAGGATTCGCGTTTTTTACCTTCACCGAGGGGGGGCAGGGGATGCTGTCCGGCATCGCCCGGAGCCTGGCGGACACCGTCACGTTATTCCGATCCTGAAAAGAAACTGAAAGGAAGACTGTGCTAATAAAAAATTTCGCGGAGGAGGGGAGCCGGGACCCGGGCAGGTTCAAGACGGTGTTATCGGTTCATCCATCGCCGTTTTCTTTTTCGGCAAGACATTTTTATGATAATAATAGGTGCCGCGCACCCCGCTGATGAAAAACACCAATAGGATCAAGTCCAAAACAGGTTTTTCGCCGGAATGTATGACTGACGTTATAATATCGCCGACAAACAGGAGCAAGGCCATGATTGCCGCCGGAAGCCACATCCGCAGGATTCCCAGTCCCAGGACGGCATAAATTATCGAAGACGCGATCAACCCGTACCTTTCGAACTCGTTTCCCACGAATCCGAATCCGGTAATCGCCATGACAAGGCTTGCGACGGCGGAAAATCCGCAAATGGCGGCCCCATATTTTGCCGCTCCGCGGGCTGTCGCCTCATCCACGATGGCGGGCCAGAATACGTTGGTTAATCTGCGTTTCCCGCCTTCCCGAGCCATACTCGTCTCCCGTCTTTACACCAGGAATCTTCTGTTTGTCCGGTTCTTTCGGGGCAGAAAAATACTCTCCTATCTATAACACGAGCCGGGCCTGCACCTTGGTTCGGAACTATTTTCGCTTGTAGAGCCCGATCAGTTCGGCCTGCGCGAGGACGTGTCCTTTCATCGCCTCCTCGATCCGGGCCTTCGTGGCGCCGGCTTGTGCGGCCGGAGAGGCATCGAGAGCGTACAGCTTGAAGAAATACCGGTGCGTCCCGGAAGGTGGACAGGGACCGCCATATTCCTTCTTCCGGAAATCGTTCGTTCCCTGGAGCGCTCCCGGGGGAACGGAATTTTCCGGGATCTCCTTTGTGCCGGTTCCGATGTTCCAGACGACCCAGTGCACCCAGGTCCCCGCGGGAGCGTCCGGGTCGTCGACGATCAGGGCGAGCGACCGGGTCTTCTCCGGGACGTTGCCGATTAAGAGCGGGGGGTTCACGTCGGCGCCGTCGCAGGTGTATTTCGACGGGATCGTTCCGTCGGGGAGAAACGCCGGGCTCGTGATCGACAGTTCGCTCATCGCTTTTTTCCGCTTACCCCGTTGAGGCGCATGACGTAGGCTTCGACGTCGGCGATCTCTTTCTGGGAAAGGGTTTTGCTGTCCCCCCAGTTCGGCATGAAGAGCGCCGGACTGGGCCCGTCGGGTATGGAGCCGTGCTGGATGTAGCGGTCGATCTTTGCGGCGAAGGCGGAAGGGGTCTTGCTTGCGAGCTCGGGGTCGATGGGGTTGAGCGGCGGGACGGTTCCGTCGTCGGATCCGGGGTTTTGCACCTTGTCGGTGCCCTGGGGGCCGTGGCAGGACTGGCAATTTTTCTTGAAAAGTGCCTTCCCCCGTTTCCAGCTTCCGGTGAGCGTGGCGGCTTCGGCGGGCGCTCCCTGCTTGCCGGACGCGGGGATCTTGGACTTGACCGCGAAGGCCGGCACTTGGGCAGCGTTGGACTTGCCGGCTCCGCCCGTATCGGCCGCGGAGATTCCCGACAACAGGAGCGTGAACGCCGAAAAGATCGCGAAAGCGGATACTGCCTGCTTACCTGTCATGATGGATCCTCCCTTCGCTGAGAAAAAGCCCGATGGTTTAGCATAACGTCCGCCACCGCAACGCCATGAGGCTATGATACCTCATTTCGTTATTCCCCCTCGCGATCTTGTGGTCACGGGAGCTTGCGTCGACCTGGTGGAAGGTGAAAATTACGGGAACGATGATTTCCGTGGAGGCCGGTTAAAAATTGGACGGGCGGCTCCTGCCCGGAGCCGCCCATGGGGGTGGCGGTGAAGGGGGCTATCTAGGATGTTTGGTCCCCTGGAATCGGAATCCGCCCAAGCGTTGTTTGGTCGCTGGATTGAAATCCCAGTGAATCACCATCCGGAAAAAGTAGCCCGCTCACCCAACGCGACCACCCGACATCATTTTATAGCAATGAGAATGCCATCGGACCAGGCAAGGGGAAATTTATTATCCGGTTGGAAATGCAGTGGTTTTTTTTTAACATCCCGACGGCAGGAAGGGCGAAGGAAACAATTTTCTTTTTGTTAGCCGTTTTTTTTCTACTTTTAGGGATAACCGGGGGTATCCCGTTTTATTAAACCGGGGAGGACGTACGGGACGTGCAAAGGAAAAGGGCGGGTAGAAAAACCCCGCCCTTCTTTACGCTGCGGTTGGCTCCGCGCGTCTAACATTCGGGACTGTAATCGTCCAACGAAATATCCTCGCAGGCCGGTGCCGGTATCGCACCGGCTCCCACCGCCTCGGAGGATTCCATGGTCCCTGTCCAATCCTCGGTTCCGAACGATGGGGGTTTTACCGCCACGACCGGACCCTGTTCTTTTGGCCCTACCCAATCCTCGGTATCGAACGACGGGGATTCCATCTTCACTACCGGACCCTGTTCCTCGGGACCTGTCCAATCCTCGGTTCCGAACGATTGGGATCCCGTCGCCTCCATTTCCGGTCCCTCGTCCCCGCTCGATTTGTTGATCTCCCCCATTGCCGGGGATATCCCCCCCAATACGATGAGAAGGGCACCCAGCCCGACAATCCCCCCAAACCACTGTTTTCTCATCTGCTTTCCCTCTATGACCACGTTGAAAGGTTAATGGACACCGCCTACTATTACTATTAGATAGGGGGCGGGCATCACCAGTTCCGAAACGGAGAAAGATTTCCGGATTGCTCTTTCTCCTTTCCGTGATCTTTTTGCCGCGGGAGGTCACGCAAGGGAGGTTTGACAGGTCTACTTCACTTCCTTCTTCGGCTTCCACTCCCGCGCCAGCCGTTCCGCTTCGGCGATCTGGGCCGGGGTCATCCGGGAGGCAATAATACCCGTGTTTTTCAGGGCCTTCTCTTTACCTTTCTTTTCGGATGGGGGGAAACGGGAAACCGCGAGGGTAAACCACATATGCGCGAGAATCAAGTCCTGCGGGACGCCCTGGCCCTGACCGTACATGACGCCGAGGTTGGACTGGGCATCGGGGTCGCCTTGGTCGGCGGCCCTTCGGTACCACGTAACCGCCTCGGCGTAGTCCTGCGGGACGCCTCGGCCGTTGTCGTACAGGACACCCAGGTTGTACTGGGCTTTGGCGTATCCCTGCTCGGCGGCTTTCCGGTACCATTTCACCGCCTCGGCGTAGTCCTGCGGGACTCCCTGGCCGTTGTCGTACAGGAAGCCCAGGTTGTGCTGGGCCTGGGCGTCGCCTTGCTCGGCGGCTTTCCGGAACCACTTCGCCATCTCGCCGTAGTCTTGCGGGATGCCTGCGACGTTGTCGTACATGAGGGCGAGGTTGAACTGGGCGCCAAGATTCCCCTGCCCGGCGGCTTTCCGGTACCACGTAAGCGCCTCGGCGAAATCCTTCGGGACGCCCTGGCCTTCGAAGTACATGACGCCGAGATTGTACTGGGCCCTGGCGTTTCCCCGCTCTGCGGCCTTCCGGAACCACTTCGCCGCCTCGGTAATATCCTTTCGGACGCCCTGGCCTGCAACGTACTTGAGGGCGAGGTTGAACTGGGCGCCCGGATGGCCCTGCTCCGCGGCCTTTCGGTACCACGTAACCGCCTCGGCGTAATTGTGCGGGATTCCCTCGCCATCGAAGTACATGAGGCCGAGGGTGTACTGGGCTTCGGCGTATCCCTGCCCGGCGGCCCTTCGGGTCCACTTCACCGCCTCGGCGTAATCCTGCGGGACGCCTTCCCCCTTCCTGTACAATTGACCGAGGTCGTACTGGGCTTCGACGCTTCCCTGCCCGGCGGCCATTCGGAACCACTTCGCCGCCTCGGCGTAGTCCTGCGGGACGCCTCGGCCTTCGGCGTACAGGGTGCCAAGGGTGTGCTGGGCTTCGACGCTTCCCTGCTCGGCTGCCATCCGGAACCAGTTCGCCGCCTCGGCAAAATCCTGCGGGACGCCTCGACCTTCGGCGTACATGGTGCCGAGGCTGTTCTGGGCATGGGCGTCTCCCTCCTCGGCCAATTGCTTCCAGATGCCATACGCCGTTTTGTAGTCTCCCCGATCGTAGGCTTTTACAGCATCCGGGAAATATCCCGGATACGCCGAAACAGCCAACGATGCGGAGAACAGGAGGGTGAGCAGGCAAAACGTCGGCAAGCGAACCATCCCGCTGCGCTCCCGCACCTTGACCCCCATCTGTCCCGCCTCCTTTTCCTTGCGCCCAGGCAAAACGGAGTTTATTCACCCGGCTTTGACAATGCCCTGATATACCTCATGATATTTACCTCACCGGCAAGGGGAATTGCAAGGGAGGCGGTTCGCGCCCGTTTCCGTGGATTGTCCGTGGGGCATATCTTTTTATCGTAACCGACAGGAGCCGTAAACGGTCCCGGGTCAACCAGGTTTTTTTAACCGGGGAGGACTTGCGGGACGTGCAAAGGAAAAGGGCGGGTAGGAAAACCCCGCCCTTCTTCGCGCTTTGGTTGTCTCTCCGCGTTTTTTCAGTCGGGATTGTAGTCGTCCAAATTGGGTTTCTCGGGGGCCGGTTCCGGTATCGTACCGGTTCCCAGCGCCTCGGAGGATTTCAAGGTCCCTGTCCAGTCCTCGGTTCCGAACGATGGGGTTTTCATCGCCACGACCGGACCCTGTTCTTTTGGACCTACCCAATCCTCGGTTTCGAACGATGGGGCTGCCACCGTCACGACCGGACCCTGTTCCTTGGGACCTACCCAATCCTCGGTTCCGAACGATGCGGTTCCCGTCGTCTCAGTGTATTTCATGTCCTCGGTCCTATCCGCGTAGGCAGATATGGCAAATGAGGAAAAAACGACCATCATGGAAAGCAACATCACAAAAATCCCTGCCCATCTTTTCATCCTTGGTCCTTTGACCTGGGTATTCACGGCAATATCTCCTCTTGTGTAGAGCGTGGTTGGTTCCTTCGAACCCGAAATACCGCTCGAACAAACCACATGCTTTTGCTTCTCGTCCTCCGTTTGAGAAGAGACGTGCAGGGAAAGGAAAATCGGACGATGCGAGGAGAAATCCTCCCGCCAATCCATAAAGTCCCCTTCCAAATCAGTCCCTTAAAAGTCGGGGCCATCAACAAGATTGACGGAAAACAACGTTATATTTCCATTTAGA
>JBAVJZ010000135.1:0-13460 GCA_049688015.1 Candidatus Deferrimicrobiaceae bacterium
GGTCTCTCCCAGGAAGGCGAGACTTGTGGTGGACCGGATCCGGGGGAAGAATATCTCCGATGCCAAGACGGTCCTTTTGCTGGCGAACAAGGCGTGCGCCAGAACGGTGAAGAAGGTGCTCGACTCCGCCGTCGCGAACGCAGCCCAAACCGGCGTGATCGATACGGACATTCTCTTCGTCAAGAAGGCGTATGTGGACGGGGCCACGTCCTTGAGGAGGTTCCGCCCCGCGCCGATGGGCCGGGCGCATCGCTACCGGAGGCGGACCAGCCATATCACCATCGTCGTCGACGAGAAGTAAACAGACGGCAACCATTCGAAGGGAGGCATCGTTTGGGACAGAAGGTACATCCGTACGGGTTTCGGCTGGGGGTCATCAAAAGCTGGCGGTCGCGATGGTATTCCGAGAAGGAATACGCCGCGAACCTTCAGGAGGACCTGCGCATCCGGACCTATGTCAAGAACCGGCTTATCCACGCCGGTGTTTCCGCAGTGGAGATCGAGCGCAAGTCCAGCCGTGTGCACGTCATCATCCACACTGCGAGACCCGGCATCGTCATCGGGAAAAAGGGGGCCGAGATCGAAAACCTCAAGAAGGACCTGCAGAAGTTCACTCAAAAAGAGGTGTCGATCACGATACAGGAGATCCGCCGTCCGGAGACCGATGCGCAGCTGACCGCCGAAAACGTCGCCATGCAGCTTGAAAGACGGATTGCCTTCCGGCGGGCGATGAAGAAGACCGTTCTCTCCTCGATGAAACTCGGGGCCAAGGGGATAAAGATCCACGTGGCCGGCCGTCTGGGAGGCGCGGAAATGGCCCGCTCGGAGTGGTACCGCGAGGGCAGAGTTCCCCTTCATACGCTGCGGGCGGACATCGACTACGGGTTCGCCGAGGCGAACACCACATACGGGAAGATCGGGGTAAAGGTCTGGATCTACAAAGGGGAAGTCCTGCCGTCCTCTTCCCGCGAGCCCAAGAGCGAATAGGAGAACGTGAAGGAATGCTGGCGCCGAAACGAGTGAAATACCGAAAAATGCAGAAGGGTCGGAGAAGGGGAGCGGCACAGGCTGGGAATACGCTGAACTTCGGGGACTTCGGGGTGAAGGCAACCACCGCAGGATGGGTCACCTCCCGGCAGATCGAGGCCGCCCGTGTGGCGATGACGAGATTTGTGAAACGCGGAGGAAAGATCTGGATCCGGATATTCCCGGACAAGCCCGTCACCAAGAAGCCTGCCGAAACCCGCATGGGGAAGGGGAAAGGGGCCCCCGAAGAATGGGTTTGCGTGGTTCGGCCGGGCCTCGTGCTCTACGAAATCGAGGGGGTGGACGAGGCCACCGCAAGGGAGGCGTTTCGCCTTGCCGGACACAAGCTGCCTCTGAAGACGAAGTTCCTTTCCAGGGAGGGATAGGTACAAATGAAGAAGAAGGAGATCCAGGACCTCGCCGTCGAGGAGTTGCAACACAAGGAGACGGAGATGCGGGAGGAGATCTTCCGGCTAAGGATGAAGCGTTCGGCATCCTCCCTGGACAATACGATGCTCATCCGGAACCGGCGGAAGGAACTGGCGCGCATCATTACGTTCCTCCAGCAAAAGCAGGGAGGGGAGACGAGCTAAGATGGCTACGGGAATGGAGAAAGCAATCCGAGGGATACGCAAGACGAAGGTCGGGGTAATAATGAGCGATCGAATGGACAAAACCGTTGTCGTTCGTGTGGAACGGCTTGTCCTCCACCCCAGATACAAGAAGTACACGAGACGCCGGACCACCTACAAGGCGCACGATGAAAAGAACGAGTACCGCAATGGGGACACTGTGGAAATCGCCGAAACCCGGCCGCTGAGCAAGGGAAAGTGCTGGCGCGTAACGCGACTGATCGAAAGGCCCGAAGTTCTTTAATTTTTCGAGCGGAGAACCGATGCCATGATCCAAATGCAGACTATGCTGGACGCTGCCGACAACTCCGGGGCAAAGCGTCTTTGCTGCATCAAGGTACTGGGGGGCAGCAAGCGGAGATACGCCAGCGTCGGCGACATCATCGTGGTCAGCGTGAAAGAGGCGATTCCCCGCGGGAAGGTCAAGAAGGGCGATGTGTCCAAGGCGGTGGTGGTGCGGACCGCCAAGGAGATCGGTCGGGCCGACGGGAGCTTCCTACGGTTCGACCAGAACTCCGCGGTGCTTATAAACCCGCAGGGGGAGCCGGTCGGGACCCGGATTTTCGGCCCCGTGGCCCGTGAACTCCGTGCCAAGAAATTCATGAAGATCATATCTCTGGCTCCGGAAGTTCTCTAGAGGGGGATGAGGGAGACATGGCGGAAGCGACGCTCCATATACGGAAAAACGATATTGTACGGGTCATGGTAGGGAAGGAAAAGGGGAAGGTCGGCAGGGTGCTCAAAGTGAACAAGGATGCGGGCCGGGTCATCATCGAAAAGATCAACATGGTAAAACGCCACGCGAAGCCTGGCAAGACCAACCCCCAGGGCGGGATCATCGAGAAGGAGGCTTCGCTCTCGTATTCCAACGTCATGATCATGTGCGACAAGTGCAACAAGCCGACGCGGATCTCCATGGTGATCGAGGATTCCGGGGAGAAGTACCGGGCCTGCAAGCGTTGCGGAGATGTCCTCGAGGCCAAGAAGAAGTAGTGTTAAGACCCGCCGGGAGACGGCGGACCGGGGTGACGGGAAATGGCGAGACTATTCGATTTCTACAAGGAAGAAGTTGTTTCGAAGATGAAGGAGAAGTTTCACTACCGGAACCCCATGCAGGTGCCCAAGGTGGAGAAAGTCATCATCAACATGGGCGTGGGGGAGGCGATCGACAACATCAAGATCCTCGACTCGGCCGCAGAGGAGATCGGGATGATCGGCGGGCAGAAAGCTGTTATCACCAAAGCGCGCAAGAGCATCTCGAACTTCAAACTCAGGGAAGGCGTCCCGATCGGGGTCAAGGTCACGCTCCGCAAGGACCGGATGTATTATTTCCTCGACAAGCTCATGGGGGTGGCGATCCCACGGTTGCGGGATTTCAGAGGGGTTTCCCCCAAAGGGTTCGACGGACGGGGGAACTACACGCTTGGCATAAGGGAACAGATTATATTTCCCGAGATAAACTACGATAAAATTGACAAAATTAGAGGTATGAACATAACGATCGTAACGACGGCCCGAACCGACGAGGAGGGTCTGGAACTTCTCCGCCTCCTCGGCATGCCGTTTCGGGTCTGACGCACCCAGGGAGGAGAAGGAGTGGCAAAAAAATCGATCATCGCCAAATCGCAACGGACCTCGAAATTTCGCGTCAGGCAATATAACCGTTGTCCGAGATGCGGAAGGCCGAGGGCCTATTATCGGAAGTTCCAGCTCTGCCGGATCTGTCTCCGGGAACTGGCGCACCGGGGGGAGCTCCCCGGCGTGGTAAAGGCGAGTTGGTAGGAGCGCGCGATGGCCATCAACGACCATGTTTCCAATCTGCTTGCCCGGCTTCGCAATGCCCAGATGGCAAGGTTCGACAAGGTCGAACTTCCCTCCACCCGTGTGCTGGAAAACATCGTCTCGATCCTCAAGGAGGAGGGCTTCGTGAAAAACTTCCGCGTCCTCCCGGATCCGAAGCAATCGGTTCTCCGGGTCTACCTGCGTAGCGAACCCGAGACGGGGTACGCGATCAAGGGGATGAGGAGGGTAAGCCGTCCCGGCAGGCGCGTGTATGTCGGCAAGGACGAGATTCCCATCGTGAAGAACGGCTTCGGAATCGCCATCCTCTCGACTTCCCGGGGGGTGATGACAGGAGAGAAGGCGAAGAAACTCGCGATTGGCGGGGAACTGCTCTGCCAGGTCTGGTAACGGGCGATCGGTTTCCCCGGGGGAGGAAGGCAATGTCAAGAATCGGAAAAGTGCCGGTGGCGATCCCTGCCGGAGTCAAGGTCGATATACAGGACGGGACGATTTCCGTCACGGGGAAGAGGGGAACGCTTTCCCGCTCGATACCCGATAAGGTGACCGTCGAGGTCAGGGACGGTTTTGCCGTCGTCGCTCTTCGCCCTGGAGGGGAGGCCGCACGAAACCTTTATGGACTCTACCGGACTCTGGTGGCGAACATGGTGAAGGGTGTTGAAGAGGGGTTCACCAAGACCCTCGAAATCGTCGGCGTGGGATACAAAGCGGAAGTCAAGAAGGACTCGCTTCAAATGGCGTTGGGATATTCCCACCCGGTGATCTTTCCCATTCCGAAGGGGATCAGCGCGGAAGTGGAGGCGAACACGGTGATCAAGGTGTCCGGCGCCGACAAGGAACTTGTCGGCCTTACCGCCGCGAAGATCCGGTCCTTTCGCCGGCCGGATGTTTACAAGCAGAAGGGAATCCGGTACCGGGGAGAGCGTCTACTGAAGAAGGTCGGGAAGGCTGCAGGGAAGTAGAAGGAGCCGTAAGAACGGAAATCACCAAACGGAGTTACGACTAAGCCATGAGCCAGAAGAATATGCGGGAAGCCGCCCGGCAGAAGCGAAAGAGGAGAATCCGGAAGAGGATCTTCGGGACGGAACAGTGCCCCCGACTGTCCGTTTTCCGAAGCGCGAAGCACATCTACGCGCAACTTGTCGTCGACACCACGGGATCCACCATTCTCGCCGCCTCCACGCTCAGCCCGGAGATACGGGGGGAAATCGGTGAGTTGAAAAAAGGTGATGCGGCGAAGAAGGTGGGAGAGTGGCTCGGCAGAAAGGCTGCCGAGAAGAATATCCGGAGAGTGGTCTTCGACCGGAACGGGTTCCTGTACCATGGGCGTGTCAAGGCCCTGGCGGAGGGGGCCCGCGAATCCGGGCTGGAATTCTAGAACTGTGGCCGATATCCGCGAGCAGACAGGGAGGGGCGTTTGAAGAGAGTGAATCCTGAAGGGCTGGACCTGAAAGATCGGGTGATTCATATCAGCCGCGTTGCCAAGGTGGTCAAAGGAGGACGCAGGTTTTCCTTCACCGCGGTCGTCGTGGTGGGCGACGGGAACGGACACGTCGGAACGGGGTTGGGAAAGGCGAACGAGGTTCCCGAGGCCATCCGAAAGGCGGTTCAGAACGCCAAGAGGGAGCTCCTCCGGGTGCCGCTCGTGGATGGCACGATTCCTTTCGAAGTGGCCGGGAAGTTCGGTGCCAGCCATGTGGTGATGAGGCCCGCGTCTCCCGGGACGGGGGTGATCGCGGGGGGAGGCGTCAGGGCGGTGGTCGAGGCGGTGGGGATTGCCGATATTCTGACCAAATCGCTTGGAAGCAACAACCCCCACAACCTTGTGAAGGCGGCCATGGAAGGGCTTTCTCAGCTCCGTTTGCCGGAACAGATCCTCGGGATGCGGGGGCGGAAGGAAGAAGAGGCTTCGGGATGAGCGGCGATCTGCGCATAACCCTGATCCGGAGCCTGAGCGGGCGGCCGGAGCGTATGCGGCGCATCGTCAAGGGATTAGGGCTCACGCGAATGCACCGCTCCGTGACGAGGAAAAATACCCCCGAGATTCGCGGGATGGTGGAAAAGGTCAAGTTTCTCCTCCAAGTCGAAATAGTGGGAGAACCCGAATGAAACTGAGTGATCTGCGGCCCGCTAAAGGGGCGAAAAGCGCAAGCAAACGCGTCGGGCGGGGAAAGGGCTCCGGCCTGGGAAGAACGGCAGGGCGCGGCGAGAAGGGCCTGCGCGCCCGAAGCGGCGGGGGAACGCCGCCCGGGTACGAGGGCGGACAGATGCCCATGCAGAGAAGGATCCCGAAGCGGGGGTTCCACAACCTGTTCCGGAAGGAGTATGCCATCGTCAACGTGCGCGACCTCAACCGGTTCGACGCGGGGGCGACCGTAGACGTGAACGCCCTGCGCGCCGCGGGTATTGTGAAGAATGTCGGGGACGGGGTGAAGTTGCTGGGAGACGGGGAAGTGGACCGCGCCGTGACGGTGAAGGTGGATAAGGCGAGCAAGGAAGCCGCCCGGAAAGTCGCCGCCGCAGGCGGAACCTTGGAGGTGGCCCCCTCTTGCTGAACGCTTTTCAGAACATCACGAAGGTGCCTGAGCTCAAGAAGCGCCTTTTCGTGACCGCCATCCTGCTCACGGTCTACCGCATCGGGGTGTACATCCCTACTCCGGGCATCGACACTCAGGCGTTGTCCGCCCTTTTCGCGGCACAGTCCGGGACCCTGTTCGGGCTGATCGACATGTTCTCAGGAGGAGCGGTGAGCCGCTTCTCTATTTTCACGCTCGGGATCATGCCGTATATCAGCGCGTCGATTATTCTCCAGCTCCTGACCGTGGTCATTCCGCAGCTGGAGAAGCTGTCCAAGGAGGGAGAGCTCGGCCGGAGGAAAATCACCCAGTACACGCGGTACGGGACGATCCTCCTTTCCGTGATTCAGGGATTCGGTATCGCCGTCGGTATCGAGAACGTCGGGATAGGGCAGGCCGGGTCGGTCGTGTACCACCCGGGGTGGGCGTTCCGACTCATGACCGTGCTCACGTTGACCTCGGGAACGGCGTTTCTCATGTGGCTCGGGGAGCAGATCACCGAAAGAGGTATCGGTAACGGCATATCCCTTATCATCTTCGCGGGGATCGTCGCCCGGTTTCCCAGCGGGCTCGTCCGGACGTTCACTCTTATCCGAACCGGGGAAATGGGACTTTTCGTCGGCCTGATGCTGCTCGTTATCATGATTGGCGTCGTCGCGGTCATCATCTACTTCGAGCGTGCGCACCGGCGCATCCCCGTGCAATATGCCCGTCGCATCGTGGGCCGCCGTGTCTACGGAGGACAAAGCACCCATCTTCCGCTCAAGGTGAACACGGCAGGAGTCATCCCCCCGATCTTCGCATCGTCGATTCTTCTCTTTCCCGCCACACTGGCAAATTTCATCAAGCATCCGGTGACACAGAAAATTTCCCAGACACTGACTCCCGGAAACGTCGCGTACGAGTCCCTGTACGTTGCGTTCATCATTTTCTTCTGCTATTTCTACACCGCCGTCACTTTCAATCCCGTCGACGTTGCGGACAACATGAAAAAATACGGGGGTTTTGTGCCCGGTATACGTCCGGGAAAGAAAACCGCAGAGTACATCGACCGAATTCTGACCCGCATCACCCTGGGCGGCGCGATTTATGTTTCCGCCGTCTGCGTATTGCCCAGCATTCTCATATCCCGCTTCAACGTCCCGTTCTATTTCGGGGGAACGGGTCTGCTCATCGTAGTCGGCGTGGCCATGGACACAATCCAGCAGATCGAGTCACACCTGATCACCCGTCATTACGATGGGTTCCTCAAGAAGGGTCAATTGAAAGGGAGGAGGGGATAGCCGATGAGGGGGATTATCCTTCTGGGAGCGCCCGGGTCCGGGAAGGGGACGCAAGCGAAGAAAATGACTACGTCCTTTGCCATCCCGCAGATCTCGACGGGGGATATGCTTCGCGAAGCCGTCAAGAACGGCACCGAGATGGGACGCAAAGCGAAAGTGTTCATGGACCAGGGCGGCCTGGTACCGGACGATGTCGTCATCGGAATCGTCAGTGACCGGCTTCGGGAGAAGGATTGCGACAAGGGGTTCATTCTGGACGGGTTCCCCCGTACGATACCCCAGGCGCAGGCACTGGACCGGACCGTAAAGGAACTTGGCAAGGAGATCACAAGCGTCCTTTCCCTCGAGGTGGACGAGGAGGAGATCATGGAGCGCCTTAGCGGCCGGAGGACCTGCTCCGGATGCGGCGCCATGTACCATGTACGGTTCAACCCCCCGAAGGCGGAGGGGAGATGCGACAAGTGCGCGGGCACCCTGCTCCAGCGGGATGACGACAAGGAAGAGACGATCCGTACCCGGCTCGTAAACTACAAGAAATCCACGGAACCCCTGATCGAGTATTACCGGAAGACCGGGAAAGTTCATGCGGTCAAGGCATCGGGTGACATTGACGCCATATTCGCCGACATTTCCAGAATATTGAATTAGAAGATGATCATTATCAAATCGCCTCCGGAAATCGAGGCGATGCGCCGTGCGGGCGCCATTGTCGGACAGTTCTTTGAAGAAATTAAGGGGCATGTGAAGGCGGGAATCGCGACGCTTCACCTCGAGGAATTCGCCGAGGAATTCGTAGCGAAGCACAGTGTGAAGGGGGCGTTCAAGGGATACCTCGGGTACCCTGCCAACCTGTGCTCCTCCATCAACGAGGAAGTGGTCCACGGGATTCCATCCGCAAGACGGGTGCTTCGCGAAGGTGACATCGTGAGCATCGATTTCGGGGTCGTGCGGGAAGGGTTTTACGGGGATGCGGCCCAGACTTATGCGGTGGGGAAGATCTCCCCCGAATCCGTGAACCTCCTTGCGACGACCGAGCGGGCGCTGGGAAAGGCCATCGAAGCCTCCCTGCCGGGGAATCGGCTGGGTGATATTTCTAACGCAGTCCAGGAGGAGGCCGAGTCTGCCGGGTTTTCCGTCGTCCGGGACTTCGTGGGACACGGGATCGGAAGGACGCTGCACGAGGAGCCACAGGTCCCCAATTTCGGGACTGCGGGGACCGGTCCGAAACTCCTTCCGGGTATGGTCTTGGCCATTGAGCCCATGATCAACGAGGGGGAACATTCGGTGGAGGTTCTTCCGGACGGATGGACGGTGGTGACACGGGACCGAAAGCGATCCGCGCATTTCGAACATATGGTGGCGATAACTCCGGACGGGAACAGAATTCTGAGTCTTCCCTGAAGGGGGAAAGGACAACGGAGACAAGGAGAAGATGCCCAAGGAAGAAGCGATAGAGGTCGAGGGAACTGTTATCGAGCCGCTTCCGAATGCGATGTTCCGTGTGGAACTGGATAACAAGATGAAGGTTCTCGCCCACATATCGGGGAAGATGCGTATGCATTTCATCAAGATACTGCCGGGGGACCGTGTTACGGTGCAGTTGACACCATACGACCTTACGCGGGGCCGGATCGTTTACCGGACGAAGTAGGAGAGGGACACGATGAAAGTGAGGCCATCAGTCAGAAAGGTGTGCGCAAAATGCAAGGTGATCCGCCGCAAGGGGATCGTCCGCGTCATTTGCGAAAACCCAAAACACAAGCAGCGTCAAGGGTAGAACGAGTCGACCCCGGGCGGGTCGGGAGGAGGTACGTTTGGCACGGATAGCCGGAGTCGACATTCCGAAGACGAAAAAAATCGGGACGGCGCTGACCTATATCTACGGGATCGGTCCAACGGCGGCCCAGAGGATTCTGGGGGAGGCGCGGGTTTCTCCCGACACGAGGACGAACACCCTCACCGAGGACCAGATCGCACGCATCCGCGACGTCATCGATGCCCAGTTCCACGTGGAGGGCGACCTCCGCAAGGAAATCTCGATGAACATCAAGCGCCTGATGGACCTCGGCTCGTACAGGGGCCTGAGGCATCGCAAGGGGCTTCCGACGCGGGGGCAGCGCACCCACACCAACGCCCGGACAAGGAAGGGACCTCGCAAGGGCGCGGTGGCAAGGAAGAAGGAACCAACCAAGAAATAGAGACGAGGAGATATTCCCTCCCGCGGAAAGCGGGAATCCGGAGGCACGATGGCGACACCGAGGAAAAAAGGGAAGAAGAAGATTCGCAGGAATGTTCCTGTGGGCGTAGCCCACATCAAGGCGACGTTCAACAACACCATGATCACGATTACCGACCTGGACGGCAATGCGCTCGCCTGGTGCAGTTCGGGGTCCAAGGGATTCAAGGGATCACGGAAGAGCACACCGTTCGCGGCGACCATTGCGGCCGAGGAAGTTGCGAAGAAGGCGATGGAATGCGGGGTCAATTCCCTGACGGTCTATATCAAGGGCCCCGGGTCGGGAAGAGAGGCCGCCCTTCGGACATTGCAGGCTGCAGGACTCAAGATCAACTACATCCGCGACGTGACGCCCCTACCGCACAATGGTTGCCGGCCTCCGAAACGGCGACGGGTGTGAACGGGGCGAACAGGGATAACAGGAGGAAATTCTTTGGCCAGGTATCGTGAAGCAGTATGCCGTTTATGTCGGCGCGAAGGGATGGAGCTGTACCTGAAGGGGGATCGCTGTTTTACCGACAAATGCGCCATAAAGCGGAGGGGATATCCCCCTGGACAGCACGGGCAGCGCAGGATGAAGAAGCACAGCGATTACGGGGTCCAGCTCCGGGAGAAGCAGAAGGCAAGGAGAATTTACGGTCTCCTGGAGAAGCAGTTCCACAACTACTTCGAAAAAGCGGATCGGATGAAGGGGAAGACCGGCGACAATCTGCTGATCCTCCTGGAAAGACGGTTGGACAATGTGGTGTACAAGCTCGGGTTCGCCGTGACACGGCGGGAGAGCCGGCAGCTGGTAGGGCATGGGCACTTTCTCGTGAAAGGGAGGAGAGTCAACATCCCGTCCTTTCTCGTTCGTCCAGGCGATGTCATCGAAATGCGCGAGCGAAGCAGAAAGATCCCGTCCGTCAACGAGTCTCTTGACGCCGTGGTCCGCAAGGGCATTCCGGTCTGGCTCGAACTGGAAAGGGAGAATTTCCGCGGGAGCGTAAAGAACCTCCCCTCCCGGGCGGACATCACCGAGCCAATCCAGGAGCAGCTGATCGTAGAACTTTACTCGAAGTAGATCCTCCGGTCAGGAGAAGGGGGTAGTATGTTCCAGCGACATTGGAAGCAGCTGATCAAACCGCGCCGTATTGACGTGTCTACGGACACGGCCACGGGATTTTACGGCAAGTTCATGGCGGAACCTCTCGAGAGGGGATTCGGAACCACGCTCGGGAACGCCCTGCGACGGGTTCTTCTTTCCTCGCTGCAGGGATCCGCAATTACTTCGGTGCGGATCGAGGGTGTCCAGCACGAGTACTCCACGATGGTGGGAGTGGTTGAGGATGTAACCGATATCATCCTGAATCTAAAGGAAATACGGCTGAGGATGCATTCCCCCGAGCCGCGGATCATCACACTCGAAGCGAAGGGGCCGAAACGTGTCGACGCTTCGCAGATCAAGACCGACCCGATGGTGGAGATCCTGAACAAGGATCACCACATCGCGGAATTGTCCGAAAATGCCACCCTGAAGATGGAGATGACCGTGCGCATGGGGAAAGGGTATGTCCCCGCCGAGCGGAACCTTGAGGAAGGAGCCCCGATCGGAACGATTCCGATCGATGCCATCTTTTCTCCCGCGAAAAAAGTGAATTTCACGGTTACGAACGCCCGCGTGGGGCAGCAGACGGATTTCGACCGGCTTACTCTGGAAGTATGGACCGACGGGGCCATCCTTCCCGCAGACGCTGTAGCCTATGCGGCGAAGATCCTCAAGGACCAGCTAACGGTCTTCATCAATTTCGACGAGGAAGTGGAGACGCCGGAGGAGATCGCGGTCCTGGAGGAGGGGGCGGTCAACGAAAATCTGTACAAGCCGGTCGAGGATCTCGAGCTTTCGGTGAGGGCATTCAACTGCCTGAAAAACGCAGAGATCAAGTACATCGGTGAACTGGTGCAGAGATCGGAGCAGGAAATGCTCAAGACAAAAAACTTCGGGAAGAAGAGTCTGAACGAGATCAAGGATGTCTTGCACGAGATGGGTCTTTCGCTCGGGATGATGGTGGAAGGGTTCTCGCCGGAGAGATTCACCCCTCCCCGACAGGAAGACTAATTACCATACGAGACGTGAGGATTACCTATGCGCCACGGCATTGCCCACAGGAAGCTGGGACGTAACCCCAGCCATCGCAAAGCTCTGTTACGCAATATGATGAACGCGCTTGTCCGCTCGGAAAGAATCGAGACCACGGTCGCGAAGGCGAAGGAGGTCCGCAGACTCGCGGACCGGCTGATAACGCTCGGCAAAAAGGACAATACGCATGCGAGAAGACGTGCGTTCTCCCTTTTAAGCGACAAGAGGAACACAGAGAAGATTTTCGCCACCCTCGCGGCACGTTTCGCCGGAAGGGAAGGGGGGTACACCCGGATTGTGAGAACGGGGTACCGTGCCGGGGACGGATCCGAAATGGCGATCCTCGAATATCTTCCCGCGGAAGAGAAGGCGACGAAACCGAAAAAGGGGAAGAAGAAAAAGGGAAGGGCCGACGCCGGCAAGACGAAGCCAGAGACCGATACGGCCGTCGCCGCCAAATCCCCGAAGAAAACGAAAAAGGCGACCGCAACGAAACCCTCCACCCCCCGGGGAAAGAAGGAGCCTTCCGGAGAGGAGAAGGGGAAACCCGTCAGAAGGCGCCGGAAGAAGGAAGAGCCCGAATAGGGCGACGAAAAAGAAAAATCCCGGGAACCGGGAATGCAACGAGCGGCCTTTCATGGGCCGCTTTTTTTTCTCCCCCGGCAGAAAGCGTTACGGAGAAGAATCTCCTTGACGGGATAAGTGGCCGCCTATAATATGATAATGAAATTCAAATTCATTTTGGAGCCCTCTCCCCCACTTGGAATCCCTTCTAGAGCGAATCGATGCGGAAATTGCGGCAATCGGCGGGAAGAGAAGCAAAAGCCGGACACAGGTGATGGAAGCCTTTTTCCGGGCGGGGACGCACGTGACCGTGGAAGAACTCACCCGCGCCGTCCGCAAGCGGAACCGTTCCGTGGGATATGCGACGGTTTACCGAACGGTGAAACTTCTTGCCAGGCTTGACTACGTTAAAGAGCTCGATTTCGGTGACGGTCTGAAGAGGTATGAGAGTAACCTCGTGGCCCATCACGACCATCTGGTGTGCCAGGAGTGCGGGATGGTCTTTGAATTCAAGGAACCGAAGATCGAAACCCTCCAGGAACAGGTGGCGAAGAAACACGGGTTCCGGGCCACGATGCACCGGCTCGATATCTACGGATATTGCCGCCGATGTGCCCCGGCAGACCAAAAGCGGAATGATCGATGATGGCACTCCAGGACACCGCCGGGACGGGAGCGGGAAAAATCATCCTTGTAGGCAATCCCAATGTGGGAAAGAGTGTCGTATTCGGGCAGCTTACGGGCAGATACGTGACCGTGTCCAACTATCCGGGCACCACGGTGGAGGTATCGCGGGGAGAGATCAAGGATCGCGGGAAGTCCTTGGAGGTCATCGATACTCCGGGGGTCTATTCGCTGCTGCCCATGTCCGAAGACGAACGGGTGACCCGGGACATACTTATGCGTGAGCCGGGGGCGCGCATCCTGCAGGTGTGCGACGCAAAGAACATGCGCAGGTCCCTCCTGATCACGATTCAGCTGGTGGAAATGGAGGTTCCTCTTATTCTGGCCGTGAACATGGCGGACGAGGCACGCAACCGCGGGGTGATGCCGAAACTGGAGGGGATGGAAAGCAGGTTCGAAGTTCCTGCCGTGGCCACGGTCGCCGTCCGGAAGAAAGGGGTCGACCGCCTTCTTCCGCTGCTCGAAACCGCATCCTCTTCCCCCGTGCGCATCCATTACGGGGACTCGATCGAGCTTGCCATTTCCCGGATGGAACAGCTG
>JBAVJZ010000136.1:0-11176 GCA_049688015.1 Candidatus Deferrimicrobiaceae bacterium
CATGGTTTTCCTATCCATCATCCGGAACCGGTTGTCAGCCGGCTCACTCCAGCCATCCCGCCTGATGCGGCTCGTAAGAGGATCCCGGCGCCGCACTCGCCGTGTGACAAGCGGGCGCGGCGCCGGAACGATCTTTCGTATGCTGCGCGGATCCGGTTATTCCGGTTTCACGCAGCCCGCTGCACCTCGGAAGGTGCATAGTCTGTATCGGGTCAATTCCGCCCAGTACTCCAGGGCGGAATCCGCATCCTGCCAGGCGGTGAAGACCCCCCGGAGCTGCTTCCCGCCGACCCGCTTGTCCAGTGCCGCCGCGAGGAGTTCACCTGTCGAGGCATCGGTGACCCGCATTTCGACGGTGATCTCACCAACGGCCATGGGCTCCCCGGTAGCGGCATATTTGCCCGCGCTGAGCACCATGCCGACCGGAACGACGGTAGTCAGGAAGTTGGTGACCGTCCCCGATTTCTTCGCGGAGACGATCGCGACCTGTACCCTGAAGATACCCGGTCCTGGATCCGTCACGACCGGGACTTCCTTTCCAAGTTCCTTCGTGAAGAAAACGTAGGCGTTGTTGGCGAGAGTCTGGTAGTTCTTCCGCGTTTCCGCGTCCAACGTCGCTTCCTGGGAGACGATCACCGGATCGATGATGACCCCGGTGTACTTCTTCCAGTCGGCATTCGGATTTACGTAGCGATACAGCGCCTCGCCCTCCTTCCCTTTCTGAAGGATGGAGGGGTCAACGAGCACCGATTTCCCGAATTCGGGCTTGTCGACCTTTCTCGCCTGGAGAGTCGGTGCGCATCCGGAGAAAACCATTCCGACAAGGGCGAACACCACCGCGAATAACGTCGTCTTTTCATATTTCATACTCTTTCCTCCTCCTTGTGGCTCGAATGTCGGCCGCTTGATGTCAATATGCCCCTGAAGGGCCTTCACAAAATAGTCCACGCCCGGGTCTTCAAAGCAGGTCAGCATGGACATCGTAACCTTGTTTCAATCGGAAGCTTCTCCCGAATATCCCTCATAGATCCTGTAAAATCACCACCGCAAGGGTTGCACCAGCTCCCTCAGGACAGAAACGAACATGTCCGGTTTTTCGCCAAGGCTGACTGCTTCGATCATGGTCGCCTGGGAATTGACCCAGGCGAGCACGAGCAGGAGAACAAGATACGCAATCCCAAGGGCGAAGTTCGTCCGACGGGGAAACGGGGAACGCACGAGGGAAACCAGTGCCCCCCCGTAGATCGCCAGGAACCAGGCAAAACCACTTGTGATTAACACCGCTTTATGCAAGACCAAAGCCTCTGCCTCTTGTAGCGGAACGCGACCGGCAAAGGTACGCATCACCCCTTCCAGCGGGGCAAAAAATCCTGACACCGTATGTGCCAGGGCCAGGTACATCAGCAGGTCACCAGCCACCAGTGACCAGTGGTTGCAGACTCCCACATCGTCGAGCGCACAGGACATGATGAAGACAATCAGCGAAATCAGGGAGAGGGCCAGGGCCATAAAGAGGGCCATATAGGCCACGACCTGAACCGGGTGATCTACTCCATGCACGCTGATCCCACCTGAGAGTCTGGGCATCTGGACGATCTGAAACGAGACGATCGCGATATTGAAGCCGATCACGGTCAAACGCGCCCGCATGACATTCACGGCAACGCGCACCGGTCCGCGATTTTCAGACATCATGTATTGGCAGACCCCCTCCCCCGTCGTTATGAAAATCCTCCGCCCGTTTAGGAGAAGACCATGGCGATGTACCCGAGAATGAGTACCAGCGCCGAGGTCACTGCGTAGGGAACCGGGTAGGCCACGGCCGCGATGGCGCTGCCGGAAGCGTCCTGTATGCCGTTCAGGCCGGGCGTGCTGTTCCGGCCGCCGGCGCAGGCGCCGGCCAGGATGACCGGATTCATCTTGCGCACGTAATAGCCATACAACCAGGCGATGAACGGCGGCACAAGTGCACCGAGCAAGCCGAGCACGGCGATCCAGATCACCACTGTACCTTTGAACGAGGCCAAGATCTTTGGTCCGACGCTGGCTGCCAGCACTGCAACGAACAGGCTCAGGCCGATATCGTTGAGAAAGG
The DNA here is from genome assembly GCA_049688015.1 of Candidatus Deferrimicrobiaceae bacterium. GTDB lineage: Bacteria > Desulfobacterota > Deferrimicrobia > Deferrimicrobiales > Deferrimicrobiaceae > CSP1-8. The sequence continues at coordinate 2,096 of JBAVJZ010000136.1, forward strand.
CGCGGGCGCCTTCGCTGGTCGGCCCACCGAACTCCGGATTGCGAGTGCGCAGCCACGACATGAAGATACCCATCAGCATGCAGCCGGCAGATGTGCCCAGCGCGAAGGGGATACCACCGATATTCACGCTGAAGGCGCCCACGATGTAGCCGATCGTCAGCGCAGTCGCCATGAATGCCACCTCCGTATACGCGCTTTCGACGATCGGCACCCCTTTGACCGCCTTTGCCGCCTGCCTCACGCACCATTTCGGCCCGGCGAGACGCAGCACGTCACCCTTCTCCACCACGGTCTTGGGCATATGGGGGATCAAGGTGCCGGAACGGAACATCGCCTTGAGATGAATGCCGAACCCGATCTCGCGGCCGAGCTCCTCGAGGGTCTTGCCGGCATAATCGGAATTGGCCATGAGGATATCGGCAACCTCGATGTCGAATTGCCTGGCCCTGGGCTCGTCGACCTCAGTGCCCACCTTTTCGGGTCCGCGGATCAGGTCCCCGTATTTTCCCATGATGCCGATGACATCACCCACCTGCAGTGTCGGGTTGTCCTTCGCTTCGATCACCTCATCACCGCGCACCACCATCAGCACAGGGGCATGCGGATACTTTCGGAAAAGATCCTGGACCGACTGCCCGGCCAGTTCCTCTTGTTCGAGCTTGTAGGAGCGGATCTGCCTGCCGGTAAAGCCCAGGATCGACGCGCCGGCGGTACCCGGCAAAGCAGCGTCGCCCTCGCCCGCACCAAAAGAGGCCTCGGCATCCTTCGCTGCCTGCACCGGGTCCTGCCCGAACATCGAGGGAAGGTACTTGATAAGCAGGATGATGAAAATGGACGACAGCACGTAGCTGATGGCGTAGCCCGCTGCCATGTTGGCGCCAACTACATCCGCAGTGAGCCCCTCGGGGATCTTGAAAGCGCCGCTGCTGATCGCCGACTGGGCGACGCCCATCACTGCGGTAATGGTGTAGCTTCCCGAGATGATTCCCGCCGCGTATCCGGGTTCAAGGCCTACCATCTTAACGCCGAAAAACACGATCGCGAAATTCGCGAAGGCGACGATGAGACCAATGACGAGAAAATCGAATCCACCCCGCGCCAGGCCGGAGAAGAACTGAGGGCCGACTCTCATGCCGAGGGCATACATGAACAGCATCAGGAAAATGGACTGCACCAGGCCCGGGATCGAGTACGTGATCCCGAATATCGCACTTGCCGGTAACGCAATGGCGATACCCACCACAAGCGTTCCCGCCGTCGACCCGAGACTGATGCCATAGACCTTGATGCGGCCTAATGGATACCCCAGGGCCAGGGACAGGAACAGGAACACGAACGGGTTTTCCCCGAAGTAATTGAAGATCCAACCGACCGGGCCGTATGACGGTGGTGCCGCGGCTTCTGCGGCCAGAGCACTGCCGGCGGTCATCAGGACCACGAAGGCCGGAATGGCAACGGCAGCGACCGTTCGAAGATGACTGACCGAGTCATCTCTGCCGCCAAAAATACTGCCAAGTTTTCTCTGCATCGCAAAGCCTCCTTTACGGTAGTAACTATTGATTAACGATCGGCCAAAGTTTTCTTCCTGGCAGCGAGCACGGACGGCTTGATCAGCTTCAGGCCGTGCGCTGCGTGGTAGCCGTGGATCTCCTTCACGTCGAGCTTGCGCATGAAGGTGATCGTCTCGACCGTGATGACCTGGCCCGGCACCATGATCGGGAAGCCCGGTGGGTAGGGGATCACGAAGTTGGCCGAGACGAGTTCGGGACCTTTCTTCAGCCGGTCGTCGATCTCCTTGCTGGCAAGCTTCAGGTATTCGGCGTTGGCGTCGTCGTAGGCCATGAAGAACCCCGGCCGCATGTGGCCTTCGTTGCTCACCGCCTTCGGGTTTTCGCGGAAGAAGTCGTGGAACCGGCTGAAGTTCGGCAGGTCCGGCACGTCCGTCATCAGCGATTTCACCCGGGCGGCGAAGGCCTCCTGCTCCGGCTTACCGCCCTGGGCGAGGCGCGCCTCGATCTCCCGGGAGAGATCGGCCAGCACCTTGATCAGCAGCGCCGCATCGCTGCGCGTGTTGTTGATGTTGGTCTGGACAAGGACGCTGTTGCGCGAGGTCTTGTTGATCTGGACGTCGAAGCGGTCCGCCAGCAGGCCCTTGAACTGCGTTCCGTCGAAGCCGGCCGATCCGCAGACGATCGTAAGCCGGGTCGGGTCGAGGGCGAACTCGTCGTCGTTGAAGGCGTCGATCACGTCCTTCCAGTCGGAGTGGGGCGGACCGTAATCCGAAAGCCCCGATGCGCGGAACTCGGCCGGAATCATGTCCGCCGGCGTGGCGATGTGGAAGTACTTCGAGATGAGCGGGTGGTTGTTGATCTCGCGGCGCAGCTTGAGGGCGAGCTCGGTCATCTTCATGGTCAGTTCATAGCCCTCGAGCTCCATTTGCCGCCGTGCGACGTCGAGCGACGCGATGATCTGCTGGTTCGGCGAGGTAGAGGTGTGGGCCAGGAAGGCCTCCTCGAAAGGCCCCTCCACCTTATGGAAGTCCTCGTCCCACACCAGGATCATCGAGCCCTGGCGCAGCGCCGACATGGACTTGTGGGTCGAGTTCGTCTGGTAGGCGCGGATGCGCACCTTGTCCGGGTCCGGCAGCAGGTGCATGTCGAGCAGCTTTTTTGTATCCTTCGGGTCGAGCTTGCCGGCCTTCGCCGCGAACGCCTTGTACTCGTCACGATACGCGGGGTCCCGGTAGCGGGCGGTCAGCGCGGCTGCGGCGCCCATGGCCGTGCGCCGGCGGTGGAAGGGATTGAAGCGGGCGAACCCGAACCAGGCCTCGTCCCAGAGGAAGATCAGGTCCGGCTTGATCGCGAGGCACTCCTCCATCACGCGCTTCGTGTTGTACATGTGGCCGTCGAAGGTGCAGTTGGTCATGTCGATCACCTTCACGCGGTCGAGCTTCCCTTCCGCCTTGCAGTCGAGCAGCGCCTTCTTGATTGTGCGCAGCGGCACGGCGCCGTACATCGAGTATTGCGTCAGGGGGAACGCCTCGACGTAATACGGCTGCGCGCCCGCAAGCACGAAGCCGTAGTGGTGCGACTTGTGGCAGTTTCGGTCGACGATCACGATGTCGCCCGGCTTGCAGACCGCCATCACGACGATCTTGTTCGATGTGGACGTGCCGTTCGTGGCAAAGTACGCGCGCTTCGCCCCGAAGGCCCGCGCCGTCATCTCCTGGGCCTGCTTGATGTTGCCCGTGGGCTCGAGCAGGCTGTCCAGCCCACCTGTCGTCGCCGAGGACTCGGCGAGGAACAGGTTCGTCCCGTAGAACCGGCCCATGTCCCGGATCCAGTTCGAACGGAAGACCGACTTTCCGCGGGCGAGAGGCAGCGCGTGGAAGGTGCCGATGGGGCGCTGCGCGTATTTCTTGAGGTTCGAGAAGAAGGGCGTGTCGTAGCGATCGTTCACGCCGTCGAGGATCGCCAGGTGGAGCTCCATCACCTCCTCGACGTTATGGAACATCCGCCGGAACGGCGCGACTTCGTCGCTGCCGGCAAGCGTCTCGACGGCCCGGTCGGTCAGGAGGTAGAGGTCCAGCTCCGGCCGGACGTTCTTGATCGCCCGCGCAAGCGTGGTGGCGAGCGCCCCGGGCGTTATGCTGGCGGGATCGACCCGCAGGGTACGCTGCAGAAACTCGCGCAACACCGCCAGGTCGTGGCGGGAATGGAACGGGAACCCGTCATAGATCACCACGGCCTGAACGTTATGGTTCAGGATCGCGCCGAGGACCCCGTCCTCGAAGCTGCCGACCTGGACAAGCTCATAGTTGAACAGGTCTTCCGATCGCCGCAGGCGTTTGAGGTCGTTCCGTCCGCGTTCCCACTTGCCCGGATCGCTGGGGGTCACCACGAGCACCTCGAAGTACGGCTTGTGGCCCTCGGCCTGCTGGATGTCGGGCGGCAGCAGATCGCTTGTCTGGCCTTCGGACTCCTGCAGCGGGTCCCAGGCGGCGAGATCGTAGCGAAAGGCGCCGGTCAGCAGCAGATTGGAGATCTTCTGAACGAGCCGGGCCAACACTCCCACATTGCGTTGCTCGATCGCCTCGCCGACCGTGGCCATCAGGCGGGACCCCGGATAGGCCCAAAAGCTCTCGAGCGGGCTGATCTCCGCGAAGAGCTGCACGGCCTCGGTTTGCAATTTTTTATCGGGTTTTCCCTGCGCAACCGCAGTTTCCCAGGCGCGGGCTGTTGCATTCAACTGGCGCCAGCGGTCGGTCCTTGCCTCGGAAGCCGAAAAGAAATTAGTGAGATCCATGGCGGTCCTCCTTGAGTCTGATAATCTGTCTGAAAGATTCTCAGATATCCATCGCACTATTCGTACCATCGGACGACGGCCTGCGAGGTTCGCTGCAACCACCCGTTTTTATTGACTTGCTATTGTTGGCGGCCGATAAGGCGAGGGGGGAACGCGGTACGTTATTGGCGAAATAACGGTGGAGTGGCGATGTTTCGCCATCCGTGGGAAAAGTGGAATTGGGCCCGCAGACGTTGCCCGTCTGCACAGCGGGATGTCGTTTACAAATGGGACATTTTCATTTATACAGATGGGGATCAGGGGTTGACGGGTGACGGATCTTTAGGAGGCTGAACCGGATGCTCACGAGGTATCCGCATCGGGAAACGGCTGCCTACGAGACTCGCGGAGAGTCTCTCCTGACCGGCGAATTCCGGTCAGACACAAAGGACCGTCCACGGTGAACCTGCTCGCCATTTTTGTCGGGCTGGTCTTTTGCTACACCCTGATTTCCAGGAAATTGGGCCGCACCGTGATCACGGCGCCGATCCTCTTTACCGTAGCGGGGATGGCGACTTTCGCGGCTCTGCAGTTGACGGGCATCAGCGGAGGGAAACGAGAGCCATTCCTAATGATAGCCGAATTGGGGCTGGTTCTGCTCCTTTTCTCCGACGCCAGCCACACCGATCTGACCATTCTGAGAAGCATCAGACGTCTCCCCGTTCGGCTTTTGAGCATCGGTATGCTGCTGACCATCCTGTTGGGCGCGCTCTGCGCGCGGCTCGTGTTTCCGCAGTTCTCGATCTGGGAGGCGGGCATCCTGGCCGCCATCCTCGCCCCGACGGACGCCGGCCTCGGACAGATCATCGTGACAAGTCCCCGGGTTCCGCTGTCTGTCCGGCAGGCGCTCAATGTCGAGGCCGGTCTCAACGACGGCCTCTCCGTTCCGTTCCTGTTGTTCTTCATGGCACTGGCGGAAACCGCCACGCTCGGAACGCGGGCGAGCCTGATGGGCTTCATCGTGGAGCAGCTGGGTTTCGGAATACTGGTCGCCCTCGGAATCGGCCTGCCGGCCGGCTGGCTGCTGAACCGGGCGAGCCGGCGCGGGTGGATGTCGGAACCGCTTCAGCAACTGGGGGTGATCACGCTGCCGCTGCTGTGCGTCCTGGCCTCCGAGGCCGTCGGCGCGAGCATGTTCATCGCGGCGTTTGTCGCCGGGCTGGCCGTCCAGGTCGGCTTCCAGGAGGCCGGCAGACACAGCGGAGAGTTCACGGAGCAATCCGGACAACTGCTCACGCTTGCCGTTTTCTTTCTCTTCGGCATGCTGGTGGCACGGGGATGGGGCGAGTTCACCTGGAACCTCGTGCTGTATGCGATCCTGAGCCTGACGTTGGTACGGATGTTGCCGGTCGCCGTAGCGCTGATCGGCACACGCCTGAGCCGGGCGACCGTGCTGTTCATGGGATGGTTCGGCCCGCGCGGCCTTGCTTCCATCGTCCTGGGCCTCGTGTTCCTGGAGCATAGCAATAGCCTGCCCGGTGAATCGACGATCCGTCTTGCGGTGATGGTCACGGTGTTGCTGAGCATCTTCGTCCACGGCTTTTCCGCCCTGCCCGGCATCTCCCTCTATGCCCGCAGCGTCGAGAGAATGGCTCCTGACACGCCGGAGCATCGCGGCGAATCGCTTTCCCCTCACGAATAGGGATTGGAATGAATCGGAATCCCTGCTATATTCTCAGGTACTTATGCGCATGAATCCAAACATCAAACCGACGGCAACGACCCCTGCCCCCCCGGATCGCTCTTCGGAAAGACACCGGGGATTCGAGACGGTGCTGGCCAATCTGTCGACCCATTTCGTCAGCCTGCCGGCGAAACAGCTGGATATCGAAATCGAGGAAGCCCAGCGACAGGTCTGCGAGTGCCTGGGCCTGGATGTCTCTTTGCTCTGGCAAATTTCCCCGGACAACCCCGACACGATGTTCGTGACCCATAGGCATCTGCCCCCGGATTTTCCTCCTTTGCCGGAGGTCCTGGACCGCAAGAAGGCCTTTCCGTGGGCCATGGAAAGAGCCCTCAGGGGCGAGACCATCATCTTGAACCGGCTGACGGATGTTCCTCCCGAAGCCGTGCGCGACGCAGAGGTCGCGCGCAGCCTCGGCGCCAAGTCTTTGGTGACTTTTCCACTGACCACGGGGGGCCGTCCGACGTTCGGTGTGCTGAACTTCACTGCCACCCGGAAAGAGCAAGACTGGTCGTCGGAACTCGTCAGCAGGCTGCAGCTTGTCGCGCAGGTATTCGCCAACGCTATTGCCCGCAAACACGATGAACAGGCGTTGCGTGATAGCGAGGAACGGTTGACCCTGGCCACGTCGGCCGCCGACGCGGGGCTCTGGATGTTGAATGCGGCCGGCACGCGCATCTGGGGCAACGCCAAGATCATGGAGTTGTTCGGCCTGCCGACGGCTGACGATCTGGAAGTCGAGCGCGTCCCGGCCCTGGTGCATCCCGAGGATCGGGACCGGGCTCTCGAAGCGCTTGTCCGGGCCCGACGTTCGACGGAGATGTCGATTCTGGATTGCCGCATCGTGCGCCCGGATGGCAGCGTCCGCTGGATGCATCTCCGCGGCCGATTGGTCGCCGGCGCGTCCGACGAACCGGCCCGGCTGATGGGCATCGCTGCCGACGTCACCGTGCGCAAGGAAATGGAGATGCAGCTTCGGCAGACGCTGGAGGAGGTGCAACGGCTCCGCGACCAGCTGCAGCAAGAGAACGTGTACCTGCGGGAGAAGCTCCGACGGGACGACGACCACCATCGCATCGTCGGCGAGAGCAAAGCCATACGGAAGATGCTCTCGCAGGCCGAGCGGGTGGCGACGACGGATACGGCGGTGCTCATCACCGGCGAGACGGGTACGGGAAAGGAGTTGCTCGCGCAGGCGATTCACGACATGAGCGGCCGCAGCAAAAAAACCATGGTGATGGTCAACTGCGCCGCCCTGCCGCCGGCGTTGATCGAGAGCGAGCTGTTCGGGCGGGAAAAGGGCGCCTACACCGGAGCGATGTCCCGGCAGACCGGCCGCTTCGAGCTGGCGGACGGCTCGACGCTTTTCCTCGACGAGATCGGGGATCTTTCCCTCGATCTCCAGGTCAAGCTGCTGCGCGTGTTGCAGGACGGACGGTTCGAGCGGCTGGGAAGCAACCACACCCTCACGTTGGACGTTCGGGTGATCGCCGCCACGAACAAAGATCTGAGGGCCATGATCCGGGACGGCAGATTCCGGGAGGACCTGTTCCATCGCCTCGACGTCTATCCGATCGAGGTGCCCCCGTTGCGCGACCGAGTCACCGACATTCCTCTCCTGGTCTGGAAGTTCGTGCGGGAGTTCAACAAGAAGATGGGGAAGTCGATCGACTCGATCCCCAGGCAAACCATGGAGCGGCTCAAGCAGTACCATTGGCCGGGCAACGTCCGCGAGCTGCGAAATCTGGTCGAACGGGGCATGATCGTATGTGACGGCCGTTCGCTGACGATCGATCATCCCGCCGACGCCCGGGAACCGACCTCTCTCCCCGTCACCCTGGAGGCGGTCGAGCGAAAGCACATCTGCGAGGTGCTGGATCGCGTACATTGGCGGATCAGCGGCAAGCATGGCGCGGCCGAGATCCTCGGTCTCCTTCCCACTACGCTTCATTCGCGGATGAAGAAGCTGGGCATTTCCCGCCCCAGGCCCTGACCGCGGGCCCCATTATTTTTTCCACGTCGATGGCGAAACATCGCCACTCCACCGCTATTTCGCCAATGCCGGGCCGCGTTCCTCCCTCTCCTCTTCGACCGCTATCAACAGCAAGTCAATAAAAACAGGTGGTTGCAGAAAACCTCGCAGGCCGTCGTCCAATGGTACGAATAGTGCGATGGAAATCTCCATGGATTCCGAAGACAGGCTGACGCTGGCGACCTGTTTTATCGACATGCGTTTCTCCCCCGGGGAAGCGGAACACGCCGTTCGTCTGCTGCTCTCCGTCAAAGGGAGCATCCAGGCAAAGCACGGCTGTCATGCCTGCATGATCGGGTTAGAGGCCGCCGATGCAAGTTTGATCCATTACCACGAGGAGTGGGAATCGGGAGAGGACTTTTACCAGCATATCCACTCGGATGAGTTCCAGCGAGTCCTCATCGCGATGGATCTGTGCATCGAGGAGCCGCGGATCGTGTTCGGTAATTTCTCCGGGCACTGCGGGATGGCATCTCTGCGCAAGCTGCGGGAAAGGGAGATCGCGATACCGATCGCCACGGAATGAGACAAATGGAAGTCGTTGGCAGACAGGCTTCCCGGGAGGCTGCACCCAAACTCCCTTGTCGAGGCCAGACAACTATGTAAAACTGTCTCTTCGCGCGAAGGCTCCCTCGTTCGCATCGCGTCGAAGAGGCTACTCTCATCAGGAATTTCCAGTAGCAGGAGGTTCTATGTATCCATCCATTTGGCGGTTACCTCCCCATTCCCGCATTCTTCGCCTTGCCGGCATCGGCAGCGCCTGCCTCGCGCTCCTTCTCGCCGCCGGATGCGGCAAGGAGCAGAAGCCACAGGCGCCTCCCCCTCCGACGGTCGAAGTGATGGAAGTGATCCAGAAGGATGTCCCGATCTATTCCAAGTGGGTCGGGACGGCCGACGGGCTGGTGAACGCGACGATCCGCGCCCAGGTTACGGGCTACCTGCTGAAGCAGAATTACAGGGAGGGGGAACTCGTCCGGGAGGGGCAGGTCCTCTTCGAGATCGACCCGCGCCCCTTCCAGGC
>JBAVJZ010000137.1:0-3228 GCA_049688015.1 Candidatus Deferrimicrobiaceae bacterium
TCCTGGGAGAGACCCGCATGAACCTCGCCGTTGCTCTCGCTTCCATCGCCTGTCTCCTTTTGCGACCTACTTCTTCACCTTGGCCTTCCGGTCTCCCGAATGGCCGTGGAAGGTGCGGGTCGGCGAAAACTCCCCGAGCTTCTGCCCCACCATGTTTTCCGTGACGAAAACGGGCATGAATTTCCTCCCGTTGTGGACAGCGAACGTCAGGCCCACCATATCCGGGGTGATGGTGGATCGCCGGGACCAGGTCTTGATGACCTTCCTGTCGCCCTGCTCCACCGCCTTGCGAATCTTCCGCGCCAGGCTTTCCTCGACATACGGTCCCTTCTTGATCGATCGCGCCACGAATTCGCCCCTTTACCGTTTATTTCCGACGCTTGACGATGTAAGCGTCGGAAGTCCTGTTCTTTCGTGTCTTGTGCCCCTTGGTCGGTTTTCCCCACGGCGTGCAGGGATGCCTTCCACCGGAGGCTTTCCCCTCGCCCCCTCCGAGCGGGTGATCCACTGGGTTCATCGCGACGCCCCGAACCGTCGGACGCCGACCGAGCCAACGGTTCCTGCCGGCCTTTCCGAGGGAGATTTTCTCGTGCTCTACATTCCCCACCTGTCCCACCGTCGCCATGCAATCGATGGACACGAGTCTCACTTCTCCCGACCTGAGGCGCAGGTGTGCGTATTGCCCCTCCTTCGCCAGGATCTGCACGACGCTGCCCGCCGCCCTTGCCAGCTGTCCTCCCTTGCCGACCTTGAGTTCCACGTTATGAACCATGGTCCCCACAGGGATCTGGCGTATCGCCAGGGCGTTCCCCGGCTTGATGTCCGCGTCGTCGCCCGAAAGGACCGTGTCGCCAACCGCGAGTCCGATCGGCCACAGGATGTACCGCTTCTCCCCATCCGCGTAATGCAGGAGGGCGATGCGGGCCGACCGGTTGGGGTCGTATTCGATCGCCGCAACCCGGGCAGGGATGTCTTTCTTCGTCCTCCGGAAGTCGATCAACCGGTATTTTCTCTTGTGCCCGCCCCCCCGGTGCCAGATGGTGATTCTGCCCTGGTTGTTCCGCCCTGCCCGGTTTCCCTTTTTCTCAACGAGGCTCCTCTCCGGCTTCTTTCTGGTGAGCTCCTCGTTCGTGAGGACCGTCATGGTGCGGACGCCGGGGGAGGTCGGCTTGAATTTTTTGATTCCCATGTCAGCAGCTCCTTGCCCGTTCGCTCGTTACACGCCTTCGAAGAACTCGATCTTGTCGCCCGGCTTGAGCACGACGACTGCTTTCTTCCAGGACGAACGCCTTCCGACGATCCGGCCTCTCGTCTTCGTCTTTCCGGATACATTCATCGTCTTTACATCCAGTACCTTGACCTTGAACAGCTTCTCGACCGCCTCCTGGATCTGTTTCTTGTTCGCCCGGGGGTCGACGGCAAACAACACCGCATTGGAAATCTCCTTCAGCAATGTCGCTTTTTCCGTAATCAGCGGCCGTTTCAGCACGTCCGTGATGTTCATTTCCCCAGCTCCTCGACAATTTTCTCGAATGCGGCCCGCGTAAGCACAAGCTGTTCGTACGACAGGATGTCGTGCACGTTGAGAGCGGAAACGGAAAGCGCCTTGAAAGACGGGAGGTTGCGAACACCGAGGTGTAACGCTTCATTTGGCGCCTCTGTCACCAGAAGAGCATGGGATAGACCGAGCTTTTCGGCGAGTTTCAGGAACTCCTTGGTCCGCGGCCCCGCAAGATCCAGGTCGTCCACCAGCAGGATCCTGTCCTCCCCGGCCCTGGCGCTCAGGGCGCATCGGAGAGCGGCTTTCATGGTCTTCCGGTTCACCTTTTGTTCGTAGCTGCGAGGGTGCGGTCCGAAGACCGTGCCTCCACTGCGGAGCAGGGGCGAACTGGTTGTCCCCATGCGGGCGCGGCCGGTTCCCTTCTGTCGATACGGTTTCTTCCCTCCCCCGGCGATGTCCTTCCTGGTCTTCGTCGAGGCGGTCCCCGATCGACTCGCGTTCCTCCGGGCCACGACCACCTGGTGGAGCAGGTGCGTCTTAACCTCGGCCCCGAAGACGGATTCCGGCAATTCGACTGTCTCCATGACTTGCCGTTCCTTGTCGAATAGTTCCACGGTGGCCATTTCGCGCTCCTTACTGTCCGTTGCCTTTTTTGATGGCGCGTCGCACGAAAACGAGCCCGTTCTTCGCCCCCGGGACCGCTCCCCTGACCAGCAAGATGTTTTTCTCCAGCTGGATGGCGACAACCCGCAAGTTGAGAACCGTGACGCGCTCGTTCCCGTAATGGCCGCCCATCTTCATGTTCTTGAACACGCGGGAGGGCCAGGAGGATCCGCCGATGGAGCCGGGGGCACGGTGAAACATCGAGCCATGGGATCCCCGTCCTCCCTTGAATCCCCACCGTTTCACCACTCCCGCGAATCCCCGTCCCTTCGTCTGTCCTGTGACGTCGACGAAATCCCCCTCCCGGAAGATGTCGACCCGGATTTCCTGGCCGGCCTCCAGAGAGGAATCGGAATCGACACGGAGTTCCCGGAGGACGCCGAACGCACCCTTCCCCGCCTTCTGGATATGGCCGAGCATCGGTTTGTTGATGCGATGCGCCTTTTTCGCCCCGAAGCCGAGCTGGACCGCGTCGTACCCGTCGCTTTGTCTTTTTTTTCTCTGGACAATGGTGCAGGGGCCCGCCTCGATCACCGTAACGGGGACGACTCTCCCCTGCTCGTCGAAGATCTGGGTCATTCCCAATTTTTTCCCTATGATTCCGGTAGTCATGGTTTGCACCTTATCGTCTCACCCGGCAATGCCCGGCTGGTGAGGTCTTCAGAGCTTGATCTCCACTTCCACTCCCGCAGGGAGATCCAGTTTCATGAGTGCATCAATCGTCGCAGCCGGCGGCTCGTGGATGTCCAGGACACGCTTGTGCGTCCGGATCTCGAATTGCTCCCGGCTTTTCTTGTCGACATGCGGCGATCGGTTCACGGTGAATCTCTCGATCTTCGTAGGCAGGGGTATCGGACCCGCCACCTTCGCCCCCGTCTGCTTCGCCTTTTCGACGATCTCGCCGGTCGCCTTGTCCAGAAGCTTGTAATCGAACGCTTTCAAGCGGATACGGATCTTCTGGTGTTCCATCACCAAGGGATCTCCTTCTTCATTCTCGTTCTCGTTATTCCACGATCTCCGAGACGACGCCGGCGCCCACCGTTCGTCCGCCCTCCCGGATCGCG
>JBAVJZ010000138.1:0-8172 GCA_049688015.1 Candidatus Deferrimicrobiaceae bacterium
ATTCTGAGAAGAGCAGGCGGTGCAATCCAGGATCATGCGCGGTATTTTACCTTTTTTCCGAATTGTTTGACAAAAATCGATCCGTGAATATAAGATGCCCACATGCAGATAGAAAAGGGGATCGACAAGGAAGTAAAGAAAATCCGCGTGCTGATCCTCGACAAGCCGGGGTACATGGGCAAGGTTGCCACGGCCATCGGGAATGCGGGTGTAACGATGGGAGACATCCGGCTCGTAGGGGTCGGCCTCGAGTACAACACTCGCGATATCACCGTGTACGTGGACGACGAGGACCATCTCGAAGCGGTTCTCGCGGAAATCGGGAAGGTCGAGGGCGCGGTCATTTCCGACGTCATCGACCCGGTTCTCGAGATACACCGCGGCGGGAAGATACGCGTCAAGGCCAGTATGGAGATCGAAGGGATATCGACGGTCCGGAAGATCTACACTCCCGGCGTGGCGAAAGTGTGCCGGGTCATCCGCGAAAATCCCGAGAAGGCGCACGACTACACCGCGATCTTCAACACGGTCGCGATCGTGACCAACGGGACGGCCATCCTGGGCCTGGGAGACATCGGAGCGGTCGCGGGAATGCCCGTCATGGAAGGCAAGGCGGCCTTGTTCGACGTGCTCGTCGGTGTCAACGGCGTCCCGATCCTCATCCAGTCGAAAGATCCCGAGGAGATCATACGGACCGTAGCGGCCATATCCCCCACCTTCGGTGCCATCAAACTCGAGGACATCAGGGCGCCCGAATGCTTCGAGATCGAGGACCGGCTCTCCGCCATGCTGGATATCCCGGTGATGCACGACGACCAGCACGGCACGTCCGTTGTGGTTCTGGCGTCCCTTCTCAACGCAAGCAAGTACGTCGGCATGCTGGTCAGGAACGACGTCGTCGGGCTGGTGGGCCTCGGCGCGGCGGGGATGGGGATCTCGAAGCTCCTCAAAGCGTACGGAGTCAGGAAGCTGCTGGGGACCGACATCAACCAGACGGCGATGGATATCTTCGCAAAGATCGGGGGACATCCGATGTCGCTGCCGGAGGTCATGAGCGCCTCCGACATCGTCATCAGCACAACCGGCGTGCCGAACCTCATCAAGAAGGAGATGGTCAAAAAAGGACAGGTGATCCTGGCCCTGACAAACCCCAATCCGGAGATATCCGTGGATGACGCGCGCGCGGCGGGCGCCGCCTTTGCGGCCGACGGGCGGGGGGTGAACAACGCCCTCGCCTTTCCCGGCGTGTTCCGGGGGGCGCTCGACGCGAGGGCCCGCAAGATCAACAACCGGATGAAGATCGCGGCGGCGAAGGCCATCGGCGCGTTCGCCCACGAGGGGGAACTGGTTCCTTCCCTCCTCGACATGGAGATGCACCGGGCGGTTGCCGAAGCCGTGAAGCGGGCCGCGTTCGAATCCGGCGTGGCCCGGACGACCGAAGAGGAGGCCGAAGAGACCTGACCGCGCAAGGCCCGGATCCCTTTCCCCCGTCCGCAATCCAGTCCTTCGCCCCCCCGCGTGTCCGCGCAACACAGTTCTTCCAGCCTGTTCTGGTATAATCCGGGAAGTCCGATATCCGCCAGGAGGAAACGATATGGTCATTGCCGAATTTACCCTGGTCCCCGTGGGCAAGGGGGAGTCCCTGTCGCCCTATGTGGCCCGGATAAGCCGCATCATCCGGAGAAGCGGGCTGCGGAACCAGCTGACACCGATGGGGACCGTCGTGGAGGGGAATTGGGACAATGTGTTCGGCCTGATCCGCGCCTGCACGAGGGCACTGGAGAAGGATTGTCGCCGGATCTCCCTCAGCATCAAGGTGGACATCCGCAAGGGAAGCAAATGGCGGATGGACCGTAAAGTCAAAGTGGTCGAGGGGCTCCTGGCCAAAGGGCGGTAATGAATCCTTCCTTGGTCCGGGATGTCTCCTTCGTCGTATTCGCCTATTTTCTGGGATCGGTCCCTTTCGGGATCCTGGTCGCCCGCCTGTTCGATCCGGGAGTTGACCTCCGGGTGGTGGGTTCGGGAAACATCGGTGCGACGAACGTGGCCCGCGCCGTCGGGAAAGCGGGGGGAATCCTGACACTGGCTCTGGACCTCGGCAAGGGGATATTCGCCATGAGCCTTGCGAATGTCTTCCTCGAGGGGCGAGTGGACCTTTGGCTGGCTGCCGTGGGGGCGGCCGTGTTCCTCGGTCACGTGTTCCCTGTCTACCTGAATTTCCGCGGGGGGAAGGGGGTGGCCACCGCGCTGGGAATCATCCTGTTCATCTCTCCCGTCACCGCGTTCATCCTCGTCGTCCTCTTTTCCCTCGTCGTCTACTTCTCCCGGTACGTCTCACTTGGTTCGCTTTGTGCGGCCCTGGCTCTTCCCCCGCTGATGGCGCTCCTCGCCACGTCCCGACACTATGTAACCCTCTCTCTCGGGATGACGTTCCTGGTTTTTTACACCCATCGGAGCAACATTTCGCTGCTGGTGGCGGGCGAGGAGAAGAAATTCGGCTAGTGTACCGTCTCGTAAATAGCTTGGTGCACCGAGAGCGTCGATGCGCCGCGGCCAGCGAGGCGCGCGACTGAGGCGTACTCATTGGAGTACGGCGCAAGGAGCGCAACGAAGCTGGCGCGGATGCGGCGGCGCTCGAATGCCAAGGTATTTGCGAGACGGTGCACTATAGGTTTCGCAGAAGTCTGTTCCGCGCGCGTTCCCGTTTCTTCTTTTTCTGCCCTTCGCCTTTCTTCTCCCTCCTTCGCCCTTCGTCCGTTTCCTCGCCGACGGACCCCTTCGTCTCTTCCATTTGAAAGGCAGCCAGGCGGTCGGCGAACTCCTCGCAGGAGACAACGGTCGCATCGCGCCCCTGCAGGGTCCCTCCCAGCCCCCTGTCGGAAGTGACCACGATCGTGCCGGCGGGCGCGCCCCGGGAAAGGTCCCGGATCACGTCGTCCGCGCTTTCCGCGCGAGAGGAAAACACCGCGGTTCCCCCTTTGAAGGATTGGCGGCTCCGATGCGAGCCTTCCGCCCCCCGGCCGTCGAAGACCACCGTCAGCCGGAATCTTTTCATCATGGCGTACCCGGACAAGACGGTGCACAGTTCCTCGCGTCCCTCCGGCCCGTTGGGATCTTCCGAGAGAAAAAGTGCCCCCGAACGGGCGAGGTTGTACCCGTCTACGATGAGGTGATGGCCCATGGACCCTCCCTTCGGGGCATTGGTGCCCAAATAACAGGCACAGGCTGACAACGTATTGGGCAGAAATTCTATCACCGTACGCCAGATCCCGCCACTTCTCCCGTGGGGAAGAAGTAAGAAACCTGCCGGAATACATGGGGATTCTCCTGTGATTTGCCTTGTTGCGGACGTCGATCGGCCCGTTGGTATGCCTATTGCTCTGCCTCAACCGCTGGGAGGTGAGCCATGAAGAAGGTCGAGGCCATTATCAAGCCGTTCAAGCTCGATGAGGTTAAAGAGGCCTTGAACGACATCGGCATCCAGGGGATCACCGTGTCGGAGGTCAAGGGCTTCGGTCGCCAGAAGGGACATACCGAGCTCTACCGGGGAGCGGAGTATGTCGTTGATTTTCTTCCCAAGATCAAGCTCGAGGTAATCGTGCCCGACGACTTGGTCCCGCAGGTCGTGGAAACGGTGGAGAAGTCCGCACGAACGGGCCGGATCGGCGACGGAAAGATTTTCGTGACGAACGTGGAGGAAGTGGTACGGATCCGGACGGGGGAGCGGGGAGTGGACGCGATCTGATCCGCCGGGAAGAGACGCAATCAAACCAAGGAGGGAGACATGACCCCGAAAGAAGTGCTGGAATTCGCCAAGACCAAGAAGATCGAGATGGTGGACCTGAAGTTCATGGATTTCGTCGGGACCTGGCAGCATTTTGCCGTTCCCATATACGAGCTGAAGGAGGACAACTTTGAGGAAGGGTTCGGGTTCGATGGGTCCAGCATCCGCGGGTGGCAGCCGATCCACGCCTCCGACATGCTCGTCATTCCCGATTCCGACACCGCCATCGTCGATCCCTTCATTACGCGGCAGACGCTGTCCCTCATCTGCAATATCGTGGACCCGATCACCAAGGAGTCCTACTCGCGCGACCCGCGGAACATCGCCCGCAAGAGCGAGTCGTACCTGAAGTCCACGGGGATCGCCGACAGCGCATTCTTCGGACCGGAAGCGGAGTTCTTCATCTTCGACGACATTCGCTACGGGACGGCGTCCCACTACGGGTTCTTCTACATCGACTCCGAGGAAGGGACCTGGAATACCGGCAGGGAAGAGAGGCCCAACCTCGGCTACAAGCCACGCCACAAGGAGGGGTACTTCCCCGTCCCTCCCGCCGACTCCCTCCACGACCTCCGCGACGAGATGGTGCGGGTGATGGAACTTGTCGGCCTGAAAATCGAGGCCCAGCACCACGAGGTCGCCACGGCCGGCCAGGCGGAGATCGACCTCCGGTTCGATACGCTGGTGAAGTGCGCCGACGCGCTGCAGTGGTACAAGTACATCGTCAAGAACGTCGCGAGGAAGTTCGGCAAGACCACCACGTTCATGCCCAAACCCCTGTACGCGGACAACGGGAGCGGGATGCACACGCACCAGTCCCTGTGGAAGGGGGGAAAGCCCCTTTTCTCCGGAGAGGAGTACGGGGGGTTGTCCAAGCTGGCCCTGCATTACATCGGTGGCATCCTGAAGCACGCGGCCGCCATCTGTGCCTTCTCCAACCCGACGACGAATTCCTACAAGAGGCTCGTCCCCGGGTTCGAGGCGCCGGTGAACCTGGCGTACTCGAGCCGTAACCGTTCCGCCGCCGTCCGGATTCCGATGTATTCGGCCTCCCCGAAGACCAAGCGCCTGGAGTTCCGGACACCCGACCCGACCTGCAACGGATACCTCGCCTTTGCCGCGATGCTCATGGCCGGGCTGGACGGAATCCAGAACAAGATCAACCCGGGGGAGCCGCTGGACAAGGACATCTACGCGCTCTCCCCGGAGGAACTGGCCGACGTACCGACAACACCTGCTTCCCTCGAGGAGTCCCTCAAGGCCCTGGAGGCGGACCACGACTTTCTCCTCAAAGGCGACGTGTTCACCGCCGACGTTGTGGAAAAGTGGATCGAGTACAAGATGGACGCCGAGGTCAATCCGATCAAGATGCGACCTCATCCGCACGAGTTTTTCCTCTATTTCGACAGCTAAAACCGGCGATTCCGGTGAGCGGGCGGGGCCCCTTTGCGGGTTCCGCCCGTTTTTGCCGCTTCCGCCGGAGATTCCCCCTTTTTTTCCCGAAGCGGTGGGAATATCCTATTGCGCATGCGGATGATCCCGGCAATCCTCGCTATTGTGCTCCTGGTTCCGGCTGTCGCTGCCGGGGCCATGTCGGCGCAGGGAAATGGGGATCTCCCTGTTCCCTCCTCCGTTTCCCTGTTCGAAGCGGTGCGGTACGCCCTGGCCCACTCCCGGGAGGGCCGCATCGCCGAACGGGACGTGCGGACTGCGGAGGAAGGGAAGACCCAGGCGACCGCCGGCAGGCTTCCCCGTCTCGATGCGGGCGCCGACTACAGGACCTATTCCGACGCGCCGGGCGTCCTGATCCAGGGCACGGAGGTCCAGACGATGGAAAGCTCCGTCGTCAATGCCCGGGTCACCGCCCGCCAGACGATCTTCGATTTCGGGAAAACCGGCTCCCGGATCTCCCAGGCGGACGCGAGGATCGATGCCGCGACGAGGATGTCCGATGTCACGAGGGAGCGGATCGCCTTCGAGGCGATCGCCGCCTTCCTGGACGCACGGCGGGCGAATCAGCTCCGTCAGGTCGCGGAGGAATCACTCGCGGCGGCGAGGGAACACCGTAAGGTGGCGGGGGATCTCTACGACCTGGGAGTGGTGGCACGCAACGACGTGTTGGCCGCCGACGTTCGGGTCGCCCGGGAGGAGGGGGTGCTCATCACGGCGGAAAACCGGGTGGAGCTCGCACGGTCCCGCCTTGCCCTGCGGATGGGGTTTTCCGGGGAGAAAGCCGTCGCCCCGGAGCCGGGCGATTTCCCCGTCCCGGAGGAAGAGCCGCCGCCGCTTTCCGAAAGCGTACGCGTCGCCATGGAAAAGCGCCCCGAGCTCAAGGCGCAGGGAGCCGCCATCCGCGAGGGGGAGGCGGGTGTTTCCGCGGCGCGGGCGGAGTTCGCCCCCACCTTGTTCGGAGAGGGAGGATACCTGTACGACAGCAACTCGTACAACCCGAACCCGAACACCTTCACCCTGCTGCTCGGGGGGAAAATCAATCTCTTCTCCGGTTTCTATGACGAGGCGGCGAAGCGAACGGCGCTTCTTGGCGTGGAGCGCCGGAAGGAGGAGCTCGCTCTTCTGCAGGACGAGATCGCGCTTTCGGTGAAACGGGCCCATCTTGCCGTAGGCGAGGCCGAGAAGAAGAAGGCGATCGCGGAGGTCGCCGTCGGACAGGCGGAAGAGAACCTGCGGATCCAGAACAACCGGTACCGGGAGGGTCTGGCCATCTCGACCGAGGTGCTGGACGCGCAGGCCCTGGTCACCGAGGCGAAAGTGGTATTGTTCAACGCCACGTTCGACCTGTTCGAATCGCGCTACAACCTCCTGGCCGAGCGGGGGGAACTCCTCGCATTCCTCGATCCCCTCCTGGGGGCCGGCAAGGGGCAGGCCATGTCCGCCCGGGAGGAAACGGGGAAGGGGAGGTGACGATAAGGATCCGACGTCTCCCGTGGTGGGTTTCGGCGATCGTCGCCATTATTCTCCTTGCGGGATGCTCCGGAACGAATGACGCCTCACTCTCGGTGCGGCTGACCTATCCGCAGGACGGATCCGCCGCCGTATCCTCAGCCCCGACGGCCGATCCGGCGGCTCTCGCGGCGGGAGCCGGGGAAGCTCGGCCAACCTACTTGAAGAATCCCGACAACCGCATTCTTGTTCGCGTTCTCGCCCCCCACATCCCGGCACCGATCGAAGTCTGGTTCGACCGCTCCCAGGGGCGCGGGAAGATCTCCGGAATCCCCCCCGGGGACAGGATCGCCGTCGAGGTGGACGAATACGATAATACCGCCCTGACCCTGGGGACCAACGCCCCGCTTCTTGGCCGCGGCTTTGCCCACGGAGTGGCCCTTGCGGCAGGGGAGAGCAGAACCGTCGCGGTTCCGATGTACGACAAGGGAACGATCGTCCGCGTGAGCGGCGCACCTCCTTCGGGCGGGGCGGGGACGGCGGGGGATACGGGGGACGGCGGACTGGCGATCGATGCGCAATTGGGGCAGCCGCTCGCCGTCGAGGTCGGGCCGGACGACTCGGTCTACGTTTCTTCCGCCCAGTTCAACCGGATCCGTAGGATCGACCGGTACGGGTATATCTCCCATTACGCCGGGAGCGGGCCTTCGGGGACCCTTACGGAAGGGGAGTCCGCCGCCGCGGCTCCGATCGGCCCTGCCTACGACCTCGACATGGGGCCATCAGGCGACCTCTACCTTATTTCATGGGACCAGCAGATCCTCCGGGTCGACCGGGCGACCGGGGCGATCTCGATCAGATACGACGGGCAGAAAGGGATCTTCAACCCCGCAGCCAAGCCCGACCTCGCCGTGGTGGACGACGACGCGATCTATTACACGAACGGGATGGAGAACCGCGTCTACCTCGTCTCGGGCGGCGTCCGGTCGGACTACGTGATGGACAACACCCCATACCAAACCCAGGAAGGCGCGGACAAGGACTTCTACCCGCTCCGGTACCCGGCAAGCGTTACTTTTCACCCAAGTGGTCCATTCTTGTTTTTTTCGGATCGCGAGAACAACCAGATTAAGCTTGTTTCGATGGGAGTAAACAAGATTTACACGAAAGTAGGTAGTTCAACGGTCATGCCTTTTTCAGACGGGATGGACCCGCTCACGATGACACCAGTTCTTCCCCTTCAATTTGATCGTGATCTCTTGTTTGGCAATTTCTTCTTGCGAGAGAAAGACTTTCATGGAATTAGGGTTTTAAGACCAGGGAACCAAGTCTTTAATTTCGCTGGTACAGGCACAGCAGGATACGCGGGAGACGAAGGTCCCGCCACCTCTGCGCAGCTCAACGACCCTCTTTCCGTCGCCGTCGACTCCCGGGGGAACGTCTACATCGCCGACACGGGAAACCACGCCATCCGGATGGTCCTCGGC
>JBAVJZ010000139.1:0-6212 GCA_049688015.1 Candidatus Deferrimicrobiaceae bacterium
CTGTCCGGTTTCGTCAGGTACCACCGGACAGGAGGGTGAACTGTCGGGGCAGATGACAGGCGCTATCTTGGCAGTCCCGGTCGGCAGCGTTAAGATACCTGAAGGAAAGATCTACGCTTTCGTACGGGCAAACCTCGATTGTCGGGACCGCCCGGATTTGCCACGGGGGGGAAAGCAGGGAGGAACGATGAAGCACATGCCTTTCTACAGGAGAGGGAAGACGTTGGACCGAAAAATGTGGGCAATTACGGTATTCCTTTTTGCGGGGATCCTTTTTCTGCCTTCCCTACCCAGAGCGGGAGAGGTCGATCAACTTCAGACCAGAGCAAAGCTTGGCGAGATCAAGGCACAGGTGCAACTGGGGGAGAAATATTTTCGGGGAGAGGGAGTCCCGCAAAATTACACGGAAGCGTATCGATGGTTCGCAAAGGCCGCGGAACGGGGAAATCCCGAGGCGCAGCACCGTATCGGGCAAATGTATGGACAAGGAATCGGGGTGCTCCGGGACGACGCCGAAGCCGTCAGGTGGTACTTTTTGAGCGCGGAGCAGGGATATCCCGAAGCGGAATACGATCTCGGGGAAATGTACATGAACGGCCGCGGGGTTCTCCGGAATGAAGCGGAGGCGGCGAAGTGGTTCCGGAAGGCGGCGGAACGGGGGCACACGGAGGCACAGCACAGATTGGGATTGATGTACGCAAACCGCCAGGGGGGACTGGGGAACGACGCGGAGGCGGCGAAGTGGTTCCGGAAGGCGGCGGAACGGGGGAACGCGGAGGCACAACGTGATCTCGGCATTCTTTATTACAACGGTCGCGGCGTTCCGCGGGACTATGGCGAAGCGATGCGGTGGTACCGGAAAGCAGCCGAACAGGGCCTCGCGGACGCGCAGAACAAGCTGGGTTTGATGTACCACGAAGGAAAAGGCGCTCCGCAGAATTACACCGAGGCACTGAAATGGCTGAATAAGGCAGCGGCAAACAAAAACGCGGCGGCGCAGAACAACCTCGGTCGGATATACGCGTCGGGAAGCGGTGTTGCCCGGGACGACGCCGAGGCCGTGCGGTGGTTCTCTTTGAGCGCAGAGCAGGGATTTCCTGCCGCGCAGTACGGCCTTGGCGTGATGTACGAGCAGGGCCGCGGCGTGCCAAAGGATGACGCTAAAGCTCTTTCGTGGTACCGGAAGGCGGCGGATCAGGGCTACGCAGGGGCGCAGACGAATCTCGGCATCATGTACTTCGATGGCAGGGGAACCCCCAGGAATTACGGCGAGGCGGCAAAATGGCTCCGAAAGGGTGCGGAACAGGGGGATCCGGCGGCGCAGACAAACCTCGGTTATCTCTACACCAGCGGCCTTGGTGTATCCCGGGACAACGCCGAAGCAGCCAAGTGGTACCGGAAGGCGGCGGATCAGGGGAATCCCGAGGCGCAAACCCGCCTCGGAGAACTTTATGAGAAGGGAGCGGGTGTTTCGCGGGATTACCCCGAATCAATAAATTGGTACCGGAAGGCCGCGGCACAAGGGTATGCGGAGGCGCAGAACCGACTGGGTTCCCTGTATGAACACGGGAAAGGCGTTCCCCAGGACATCAGGGAAGCCATTCGTCTTTACCGGGCCGCGGCGGAGCGAGGGTCTCTGACGGCCCGGGAGAATCTGAAACGGCTGGAGTTGCTATACGAGTGACAATGAAAACGTCAATCCTTGCCCGGTGGTTTGCATACCTTGCAGGGGATGTAACCTGCAACAAGAGCATCTTTGGCCGAATGGAAGATTGCCAGGTTCTCGGAACGGAATTTCCGTGCCCAACGGCATGATGGATAGTGGTACTTGTTCGAGTTGGCGGGAACTACGTACTTGCCATTCCCAGCGACGGCCTTCGCATAGAGGAAGGCAAACAGGACAGCAGACGTTACGATCACCATATTCATAAGTCGGTTCATCATGCCCCCCCGTTGGAGGTTCACGGGTGGATGCAATGTATCCCCCGGGAAGAAGGATTGCAAGGGTCATTTCCGTTCGACCTTCCCCGGAACTCCTCCCTGCCGAACGTCTCCATAGGGAGGTTTTAGGTGAAGCGTTGAGGGCAAGACATGGATGAGCAAAAAAATCGTCCCCGTTACAGAACGACTGCATACGACGGGTATTTATCTCTTCCCCTTGCGGCTGCCTATCTCTGGCGTTCACGCAGAGGTTTGAGGGGGCGGCTTTCCCAAATTGTCTACTATCGACCGGATGGACGACAGATACTGTTCAAGAAAGCAGACTCTGGCTCCTGTAGGGAAACGTTTCGTGTCGATCCCGTAGATCTTGGCGCACCGGTGGAGAAGAAGAAGAAGAAGAAGAAGAAGAATTGAGGCAACCAGGGAAAGAAAAAGGGGTTGCGGCTTTAACCGTAACCCCTTGACTAAAAAAAGTGGTAGGCGGAACAGGACTTGAACCTGTGACCCTCGCCTTGTAAGGGCGATGCTCTACCAACTGAGCTATCCGCCCGTCCGCGTTTTGTGGAACAGGGTTGCTTAACGTACCAAATCTCTTTTCCCCGTGTCAACGCGAATCCGACTTCCATCCTCTGCTACTATGAACGCCATGAAGATCGCCCTGCTCGGCGCAAAGGGATTCGTGGGACAGGTCGCGGCCCGGGAACTTGCCGGCCGGCCGGAGGTCCGGGACCTGCTTCTTGTGGACTACAACATCCGCGAGGCGAAAAAGTTCGCCAGGTCCCTGTCTCCGAAATGCCGGTGGGCGATGGCCGACGTCAGCCGGGTTCCCGATCTGGAGCGGTTCCTGGGAGATGTCGACGCGGTGGCGAACGCCGCGGGTCCCTGCTCGGAATTCGAGAAAACGATCCTGCTCACGTGCGCCGGCTCAGGCCGGCCCGCAGCCAGCATCGGGGACAACGTTCTTTCCTCCGCCGACCGCCGGGAGATCCATGACGCCTTTCGCCGCGCGGGAGCGGGGGCCGTATCCGGGTGCGGAATGTATCCGGGGTGGACGGACCTGCTTGCGGCCCACTTCCACCCGAAAGGAAGCACTTGGAGCGACGGTACGGCCGCACACGAGGAAGGAAGGTTTTTCTTCTGCTCCCCGGACCGTTTCGGCGGCTACGCCTTCTTTCGCAGGTTCGTCGGCGAGATCGGACGTCCCACGAACGTCCCGTCCCGTGCCCCGGCCGGCCGTTACTTCGAAGCGGGGAGAGGGACCGCGTTCGGCCTCCCGGAAGGGAAACCCGCCGGCCGTTGCAGGAGAATCATCGGCGGCCTCGGGCTGTTCGGTCCGGTGGGGAGGGAATTGTCCGCTGCGTTTCTGTTCTGGCTCCGCCGATCCTTACGGGCGGCGACGCGAGTGCCTGCCGCCGCTGCGGGCGTGTTCCCGGCAGGCGAGGCGCAAGGGCGTTTTGCGGCCGTCTCCGATCCCGAGGGAAGGCTTGCCGGAACGCTCCTGGCAGAAACCGTCCTTCTGCTGGGGCGGGAACGGGGGAAAGGAAAAGGCCTCCTGCCGCTTCCCGAAATCCTCGGGAAGGAGGAGGCCAAGCGAATCGCATCGTCCTGCACTGCAACCGTTACGGTTGACCCTCCGGAAAGGGCCTAATGTCGTACCACGTCCCCGTCCGACCCTTCCGGGGCGGTCGGGGGCGGGTCCGGGAGCGGAACCGCATCCGGCGCCTTCGCGCCCTCGGGCATCTCGATGGCGGCGGAGATCACCTCGTCCATGTGCCGGACGAAAATGATCTTGAGATTCTTCTTGATCTTTCCCGGGATCTCGGCGAGATCCTTCTCGTTCTCGGCGGGCAGGATCACCGTCTTGATCCCGCCACGATGCGCCGCCAGCAGCTTCTCCTTGACCCCGCCGATGGGCAAAATCCGTCCCCGCAGCGTGATCTCCCCCGTCATCGCCAGGTCGTTGCGCGCGGGAACGCGCAGTAGCGCCGATGCCAGCGCCGTCGCCATCGTGATCCCTGCCGAGGGGCCATCCTTGGGGATCGCACCCTCCGGCACATGGATGTGGATGTCGATCTTCTGGTAGAAGTCCTTCTCGAGTTCCATGATCTCGGCCCGGGTACGGATGTAGGAGAGCGCCGCGTGCGCGGATTCCTGCATCACCTCCCCGAGTTTGCCGGTGACTTTCAGATTCCCCTTCCCGGGCATTATCGCGGCCTCGATGAGAAGAAGCTCCCCGCCGAACTCGGTCCAGGCGAGCCCCGTAGCCAGTCCGATCTGCCGTTTCTCCTCCGCCTCGCCGTACCGGTACCTGGCCACCCCGAGGTACCGGCGCACCAGCTGCGGGGTAACGCGTACTTTTCCGGAGCTCTTCTCCTTCACGACTTCCCGCGTGATCTTCCTCAGGATGGACGCCAGCTCCCGCTCGAGGTTCCGAACCCCCGCTTCCCGTGTGTAATAGCGGATGACGTGCAGGATCGCCGCCCCCGAAAAGGAGATTTTTTCCACCGGAAGCCCGTGCTCTTCCGTCTTTTTCGGGAGAAGATGGTCGATAGCGATGTGGAGCTTCTCCACCTCCGTGTATCCGGGAATCCGGATGATTTCCATCCGGTCCTGAAGGGCCGGCGGGATGCCATGGAGCGTGTTCGCGGTGGTGAGAAACATCACGTTGGAAAGGTCGTAGTCGACGTCAAGGTAATGGTCGTTGAACGAGTTGTTCTGCTCGGGATCGAGCACCTCGAGAAGCGCCGCCGAGGGGTCTCCCCGGAAGTCCATCGACATCTTGTCGACCTCGTCGAACAGAAACACGGGATTGACCGTCCCCGCCTTCTTCATCTGCTGCATGATCTTCCCGGGGAGGGCCCCGATGTAGGTTCTGCGGTGCCCGCGAATCTCCGCCTCGTCGCGAACACCACCCAGGGACATGCGGACGAACTTCCGCTCCGTCGCCCGCGCGATCGACTTGGCGAGAGATGTTTTCCCCACCCCGGGGGGGCCGACGAAGCAGAGGATCGGACCTTTCAGCTTCGTCACCAGCTTGCGGACGGCGAGGTACTCGAGGATCCGTTCCTTCACCTTTTCCAGGCCGTAGTGGTCCTCGTTCAGCACCTTCTCGGCGGCCTCGAGGTCGAGCTTGTCCTCGGTGCGCTCCTGCCAGGGGATCGATATGAGCCAGTCGATGTAGTTCCGGCTGACGGTCGCCTCCGCCGACATCGGCGACATGAGGCGCAGTTTCTTGATCTCCTTCTCGGCCTTCTGCTGGGCCTCCTTGCCCATCTTCCTCTTCTCGATCTTCTCCTCGAGTTCGTCGAGCTCCGAGCGCCCCTCGTCGCCCTGCCCGAGCTCCTTCTGGATGGCGCGCATCTGCTCGTTCAGGTAGAACTCCTTCTGCGTCTTTTCCATCTGCTTCTTGACGCGTCCCCGGATCCTCTTCTCGATCTCGAGAATCTCGATCTCCGCATCGAGAAGGGTAAGGAGCTTCTCCATCCGCTCCCTCGTCGTCGGAAGTTCGAGGACCGCCTGCTTGTCCGACAGCTTGACCGGCAGGTGAGCAGCCACGGTGTCCGCGAGCTTGGCCGGATCGTCCGGGGACCCCAGCTGCACCATCACTTCGGAGGGAATCTTCTTGCTGAGCTTTGCGTAGTTCTCGAACGAGGCAACGACGTTGCGGACCAGCGCCTCGGTGATGGCCCCCTCGTACCGCTCGATCGGAAGCTCCTCGACACTGACCTGGAAAAACCGGTCATTCGGCAGGAAATGGAGAAGCCTCGCACGGAATCGCCCGTCGACCAGCACCTTGACGGTGCCGTCGGGCAGCTTCAGGATCTGGACGATGTGCGCAACGGTCCCGATGCGGAAGATGTCGTCCTCCACGGGCTCGTTCGTCGACGCGTCCTTCTGGGCGGCGAGAAAGATGAGCTTGTCGTGGGCAAGCGCGGCTTCGAGGGCGGCGACCGACTTGTCCCGACCGATAAACAGGGGAACCACCATGTGCGGGAACACGACGATGTCGCGCAACGGGAGAAGCGGCAGGATCTTTTTCCTGTCTTCCATTCGTACCTCCACTACGGTCGGTTGCCCCCTGCCCCGTGGGGGGAAGGGCAGCGGCAGGGGTCTCTCGCTAGGCCAGTTCGGCCTTCTTCCCCTGCACGATTTCGGGAGGCACCTTGCCGCTGACCACGTCTTCGGAAATGATGCACTTCTTGATGTTGCTCTGGGAAGGTATCTCGTACATGACGTCCAGCATGATGTGCTCGAGTATGGAGCGGAGCCCC
>JBAVJZ010000140.1:0-2089 GCA_049688015.1 Candidatus Deferrimicrobiaceae bacterium
ATGCCGGGCCGCCCCTTCCGAACCTCATCCAACCGGGCAGTCCGGTTGCATAGAACATATGCCGCCAGCCGCGGCCGCCGCCGCCGAAGCCGGCTCCCCGGCCGTAGCCCCCCCGAAAAAAGCGCCCAAACAACGGGCTCCGGGACCCCGCACAGAACCCGGCGCCTCTTCCTGTTAACGGTCCCATTCCCACCGGACCTGTTCGATCTCCGCGTGGCATTTTCACTGCCCTCCTTCCCTTGAATGACCTGGGCTACTCGCGGGCCATCGTGGCCCCGCACTTCGGGCATTTGCGCGCAAGGCAGGGTACGGCGCGTTCATGGGGTTCCTTCTGCCCACATTGCGGGCAGATGCAGTAACCGCTGGGACCGGCGGCTAAGGGCCCGCCCATGCGGCCGGCTCCTTGACCCCCCTGGCCCAGTCCACGTCCCCCGCCCTGCCCACGTGCCCCGCCCTGCCCCATTCCGCCTCGTCTTTTTCCGAACATGGGATTTTCCTCCTTGTCTTTGTCGTTTTTTCCCGGATACCGACGGCGCCCGCCTCCGCAACATCCCGGCATGGCCATGCTTCGATTCGGCAACTTCCGCGCAAGATACGCATCGATGACCTCCTCCGCGTCACCGGCGATAAAGGGAATGGTCCGTATGCCGTAAGTGGCAAACAGGCCGGCCAGCGGTCGGGAGATAGCCCCGCATATGAGTTTCCGGACCTCCCATTCAACAAGCTTTCGGGCCTTTTGAACCGGATCGATCCCTTCGAGCGGTTCCTCCCTTTGCCCTGTGACGACACCATGGGAAACATCGAGAATGAGAATCTTCCGGGAAACATCGAACACCGGAGAGATCCTCCCGTTCCAGACGGTAAGGGCAACCTTCATCGGTGTGTGCCTCCAGTCACCACCATAGATTGAAGCATCAGACGTGCCATGTCGGAAAACGAGGGACCTCCAGGTGGGAACAATCAGAAAATCAATACGTTAGAATTTAAAAACGAGTTCACCACCATCAGGCATGGTGGCGTTTTCGCAACTCTGCCCCCGTTGAACAGGTGCGGGATTGCGACCTTATCCGCTCCGGCGGGATCGTCCGTCTTCCTCAGGCAGGGGGATCCCCAGGGTTTTCATCTTCCGGAAGAGGGTGGTTTTGTGGATTCCCAGTTCCCGGGCAGCGGCAAGACGATTGTACCCGTTGCGCCGGAGCGCCTCACGAATGGTTTGCGATTCCATGGCGCGGACGGTGTCACTTATCCCGCCCCGCTTCGTTCTCGTGGGAACACGGGTGATAAAGTCCTCCGGCAGGTGACGGGATTCGATCCGGCCTTCGGCGCACAGAACAAAGGCATGCTCGATGATGTTTTCCAGTTCCCGGATATTGCCGGGATAGTCGTGCGCCATGAGAAACGACAGAACCTCGGGGCTTACGCCCGAGATCGATTTGCCCCGTATCCGGTTCCACCGGGTCACAAAATGATCGACCAGCAGGGGGATGTCTTCCTTTCGTTTTCGGAGTGGGGGCATTTCGATCCGCACGACGTTGACCCGGTAATACAGGTCCTGCCGGAAAGCACCCTTCTTCACCTGAGCCGCCAGATCCCTGTTCGTGGCAACGATTACCCGGACGTCGACGCGGACCGTTTGGGAGCTGCCGAGCGGTTCGAAGGTTCTCTCCTGGAGGACTCGAAGCAGCCGTACCTGCAAGGCCGGGCTGATCTCGCCGATTTCGTCCAGGAACAAGGTTCCCTTGTCGGCCAGGGAGAAGCGGCCGGGCTTGTCCCTCTCCGCGCCGGTGAACGCGCCGGCCCGATACCCGAAGAGTTCCGATTCCAGGAGGGTGTCCGGAAGAGCACCGCAATTTACCGCGATGAACGGTTTTTCGTGCCGGGGACTTAAGGAGTGGAGCGCGCGAGCGAGCAGTTCCTTCCCCGTCCCCGTCTCTCCCTCGATGAGAACGGTGCTGTCGCTTCCCGCCACCTGGGGCAGGACGTCGAATATCCTGCGCATGGACGGACTCCGGGAAATCAGGTCGCCTGCCTGGAACCGCCCCGTAAGCTCCTTGCGCAACTCCTCGACGAGACTTAAGTCGCGGAAGGT
>JBAVJZ010000141.1:0-11920 GCA_049688015.1 Candidatus Deferrimicrobiaceae bacterium
GGGCCGATGTCGATCGCGGGGAGTCCGGCGGCCAGGACCTTGCACATGCGGGCGAACTCACTCCGGGATCTGGGAAAGGAAATCGCCGACGGTCTGGACGACCACTCCCGAGGTTTTCCCCGGCTTGTTCATGAGCGGGCCGAAATGGCGGCGGTCCCCAGTAAGAGACCGCGTTGCTCCGCACCGGACGGCCGAGGCGAAAACGGGCCGGTCCTTCTCCGGGAGCCGGATGGGACACAGCTCCGCCCGGACGTCGGGGACCAGGCGGACCGTGTCGAGGATCTTTTCCAGCCGGGCAAGGAAATCCGGGAATTTCCGCTCCAGGTTCAGGCGCGCCTCCGCGACGCAATGGGCGTTTGTCACTCCCTCCCAGTGCCCTGCTGCGGCAAGTTCGATGACAAGAGCCGCCTTCCCTTCCGGGTTGTGGGCCGCCGTGAAGAGCACGTTCGCGTCCAGGAAGAGCCGGCTCAACCTTTTCGGCCTGCCGTCTTGAGGATCCAGGCTCTGTCATCGGGCGTAAGCCGGTCCTCCCGGTCCCACCCGGCGATCTCCTCGTCCGTGTAGGCGGCAAGCTCCACCACGGCCGCGGGGCGGATCACCAGCTCCCCGTCCCGGTCCTCGACCACGACGACGCCTCCCGCCTTGATGCCAAGACGCCGGCGCATGGCTGCCGGGAGGGTGACCTGCCCCCTATCGGAAACAACGATGTTCTCCCTCATCTCTTTCCTCCATCGGAATTTCTGATATTCAGATTATCCGATATTCGGAAATACTGCAACCTCCCCTAGCGGGTCCAACCTGCCGAACTGGTCCTCATTCCGACTCGACGGGGACGGAATGCTCTTTAAGCCACGCGGAGAGGCCGGGCTCATCGAGTACCCCGGCCGCCAGCCGAATCATTATATCTACTGCTTCGGTTTCCGGCGCATCCAGGAGGTGCCCGTTCATCTCCAGGAACACATACATGGCGGCCAGGGCGACTCGCTTGTTCCCGTCGACGAAGGGATGGTTCGCGGCAATCGCGACGCCGTGGGCCGCGGCCAGGTCGAACAGGGAACGAGAGGCGCCGTAGAGACGCCTGTTCCGGGGGCGCGCAAGGGCGGAGGACAGCAATCCGGGGTCCCTTATTCCCGGCCTCCCCCCGTGCTCCGCGATCAGCTCCGCGTGCATCGCCCGGACGGCCGCATCGGGAACCCAGCGGATGCGGCGCGTCACTTCGAAAGTCGGCGCATCGCGTTGCGGTACCGGGCACTGCCCCTCTCGAACGCCTTCATGGCCTCCTCGAAATCGGGGTCGTACGGGGAGAGCTGGATCCCGTCGGGTGTCTCGGTCACCGATAGGGTGTCCCCCTCCTTGACGCGCAGGCGCGCTGCGACCTCTCCCGGCAGGATCGCCCCGAGGGAATTCCCCACTTTGCGGACCTTCACCTTGCGCATGAACGCCTCCGGCCGATGTAATAACTAATGTTACAACAGTTCGAATGGGCATGTCGAGGGGGAGCAGATAGGAGGCGGCTCGGCAGAGCATCCGTTATCCTTATTCCATCAATCGATTGCCAACCTTCCAACCCAGGTAAAATCCGAGGATACTGGCAAATCCGCTCAAAAAATATGCCGTCATAAAGCTTATCTTCTCCCCTACTATCCAGCCGAGCCATCCAAATACCACGACGAACAGCAAGTTAATAAACTTTTTCATCGACTTCTCATTCGGGGTTATTTCTTCTTCACGAACGCGGCGAGCTCGCCCACGACTCCCCTGCGGAAGACCAATACGCAGAAGACGAAAAAGGTCCCGGTGATGACCGTCACCCATTCCCCGATGTTCGCGCCGTAATTCTGCAGGCTGACGACCATCGCGGCGCCCACGATGGGGCCGAAGACGTTCCCCATCCCCCCCAGAAGTGTCATCAGCACCACTTCCCCCGAGGTGAACCAGTGGACATCGGTCAGGGAGGAGAGCTGGAAGACGAGGCACTTGGTCGACCCCGCAAGCCCGGCCAGGGCGGCCGAGAGGACAAACGCCATCAGCTTGTACCGGGCCACGTCGTACCCAAGGGAGATGGCCCGGGGCTCATTCTCCCGGATTGCCTTGAGCACCTGTCCAAAGGGCGAGTTGACCGCCCGGTAGACCACCCAGAACCCGCCGAGGAAGATCGCCAGTACGAGATAGTACATGAAGAGGGGATTCTGCAGGTTGAACAACCCGAAGAGAACCCCCCGGGGCACCCCCTGAAGTCCGTCCTCGCCCCCCGTGGAGGGCATCTGGAGAGCCACGAAGTAGACCATCTGCGCCAGGGCCAGGGTGATCATCGCGAAATAGATCCCGGACCGGCGGATCGCCAGGCTCCCGAAGAGGTATCCGAGGGCGGTCGCGGTCGCGGTTCCCAGAAGGATGCCCAACTCCGGGGGAAACCCCAGGGACTTGACGGTGTATCCGGTGACGTACCCCGCCGTGCCGAGGAAGGTCGCGTGCCCGAAGGAGAGCAGGCCGGTGTACCCGAGCAGCAGGTTGAAGCCGCACGCGAACAGCGCGAAGCACAACACTTTCATCGCGAACACCGGGTAGACGAGAAAAGGGGCCGCCAACCCCGCGGCGATGACGAGCAGCCAGCCGAGCCGGTTCATCCCGTTCGCGACGCGCATCTAGCGTTCCCTCCCGAACAGCCCCGCGGGTCGAACGAGCAGCACGATGGCCATGATCACGAAGATCGTGACGGCGGACGCCTCGGGGGAGAAGAGCAGCTTGACCGGGTAGACCAGGGACCCCAGGACAGGCACCTTGTCGAAGATGTTCCCCAGCAGGTTGGCGATCATGCCGGACTTGACGATCCCCTCGATCAGTCCGAGACCGATGCCGGTCACGATGGACCCCAGGATCGAGCCCATTCCCCCGACCACCACCACCGCGAAGACGGTGATGATGAGGTTCGAGCCCATGACCGGGTTCACGTTGAAGATCGGCGCGGCAAGAACCCCCGCGAAAGCCGCGAGGGCAACCCCGTACCCGTAGGTGAGGTTGACGATCAGGGGAACGTTGACCCCGAACGCCTGCAGAAGCTCCGGGTTCTCGGTCCCCGCGCGGAGGTAGGAGCCGAGCTTCGTGCGCTCGATGACGAACCAGGTGGCGAAGCAGACGACCAGCGACGCCACCACTACCCAGCCCCGGTAGATGGGCAGGAACATGAACCCGAGGTTCTTCCCTCCCGCCAACAGGTCGGGGACCGGGTAACTCTCCCCGGAGATCCCGAACTTGTACCGGAACAGCCCCTCGATGATCAGCGCAAGCCCGAACGTCAGAAGCAGCCCGTAGAGGTGGTCCAGCCTGGCGAGCCGACGCAGCATCCCCCGCTCGATGAGAATCCCCGTGGCGCCGACCACGAGCGGCGCGAGCAGGAGCGCCCACCAGTAGCCGACCCCGAAGAAGCGCATCGCGATCCAGGCCGAGAACGCGCCCATCATGTACTGGGCGCCGTGGGCGAAATTGATGATGTTGAGCAGGCCGAAGATGACCGCCAGCCCGAGGCTCAGGATGGCATAGAAGGACCCGTTGATGAGGCCGACCAGCAGCTGGCCGAACAGACCCTGCAAGCTCACCCCGAATATTCCGATCATCCGCGCGTCATTCCTTTCCGGCGGTCACGGACCGTTTCCCGCCGATAAAAACACGCGGGACGGAAAGCCTGGCTTTCCGTCCCGCGATATCGTACCTACTTCTTGACCAGCGGACACTTGCTCTTGGACAACGGCATGAACGCCTTGTCGCCCGGGATCACCTCCCGGATGTTGTAGTAGTCCCACGGATACTCGGATCCCTGCGGCGTCTTCACACGCGCCAGGTACATGTCGTGCACCATGCGGCCGTCGTCCCGGATCTTTCCGTTCTTCGCGAAGAAGTCGTTGATCGGGGTAGCCTTCATCTTCGCCATCACCGCCTGGGTATCGTCGGTTCCTGCGGCTTTCACCGCCTCCAGGTAGTGGGTCACCATGGAGTAGTCCCCGGCCTGCACCATGGTCGGCATGCGCCCCCTCTTCTTTCCGAAGCGCTTAGACCAGGCCCGGGTCTCTTCGTTATAGTCCCAGTAGAAGCCGGTCGTCAGGTACATCCCCTGGGTCGCCTGCAGCCCCAGGCTGTTCACGTCGGTGATGAACATCAAAAGCCCCGCCAGCGACTGCTTCGGCGTGATGCCGAACTCTCCCGCCTGCTTGATGGCGTTGATGGTGTCATTTCCCGCGTTGGCCAGGCCGATCACCTGGGCCCCCGAGGACTGCGCCTGCAGCAGGAACGAGGAAAAATCCTGGGCGGGGAACGGGTGCAGCACGTGCCCCAGCACCTTGCCCCCCTCCTCCACCACGACATCGGAGGTGTCCTTCTCCAGCGCTTTCCCGAACGCATAGTCGGCGGTGAGGAAAAACCAGGTCTTCCCCCCCTGCTTCACCACCGCCCGCCCGGTTCCCGTCGCGAGCGCGTAGGTGTCGTAGGTGTAGTGGACGTTGGTGTCGGTGCACTGCTCGTTGGTGATCGGCGTGGAGGCGGCGCCCGACACCATGGTGATCCGGTTCTTCTCCTTGGCCACCTTCATGACCGCCAGCGCTGTGGAGGTAGTGACCAGGTCGGCGATCATGTCGACCTTCTCCCGGTCGATCCATTCCCGCGCCTTGTTCGCGGCGATGTCCCCCTTGTTCTGGTGATCCGCCGAGATCACCTCGATCTTGAAGTCCGGTTTCTCCTTGGCCATGAAATCCTCGACGGCCATCTGGACCGCGATCAGCGACCCGGGCCCCGCCAGGTCCGAGTAGGTTCCGGACATGTCGGTCAGCACGCCGATCTTGACCACGCCGTCGGACACCTTGGTCCCGGCCAGGGCGGCCGAGGGGACCTGCGCGGCCAGAGCGGCGCAAACCAGTGCGCAAAGCAGTTTTCGTACCATTGTCCCTTCCTCCTTTACTCCTATGGGGTTACACGCCCAGGTACTCGTGAAGCATGTCGATCTTCGACTCGAGCTCCTCCTTTCCCACCATCTGCACGATCCGCCCGGTCTCCATGACGTAGTGCCGGTCGGCCAGCCTTGCAGCGAAATGGAAGTTTTTTTCCACCATGACGATCGTCAGCCCTTTCTCCTTGAGGCGCTGGATCACCCCCCCGAGCATCTGGATGATGACCGGCGCAAGGCCTTCCGTGATCTCGTCGAGCAGCAGGAGGGTCGCGCCGGTGCGCAGGATCCTGGCCAGCGCCAGCATCTGCTGCTCTCCCCCGGAGAGTCGGGTCCCCTGGCTGTTCCTGCGCTCCTTCAACAAGGGGAACATCTTGTAGAGCTCGGAAAGCTCCATCCCGCCGTCGGACACGGCCGGCGGGAGCAGGATGTTCTCCTCGGCCGTCAGGCTCGCGTAGATCCCCCGTTCCTCGGGGCAGTACCCGATTCCCAGGTGGGCGATCCGGTGGGTGGGCAGCCCGATCGCCTCCCGACCGTTCACCATGATCGAGCCGGTCCGGCGGTCGACCAGCCCCAGGATTGCCTTAAGCGTCGTCGTGCGCCCGGAGCCGTTGCGCCCGAGAAGCGTCACCAGCTCCCCGCGGTTCACCGAAAAATCGATCCCGTGCAGGATATGGGACTCCCCGTAGTAGGCGTGCAGGTCGGCCACGCGAAGGAAATCCCCGCTATTCATGGGCGGTCCCGACGTAGGCCTCGAGCACGTCCGGATTCCGGGAAACCTCCTCGTACGTCCCTTCGGCGAGTACCGAGCCCCGCTGCATGACCGTGATGATGTCGGAAAGATCCGCCACCACGGACAGGTTGTGCTCGACCATCAGAATCGTGCGGTTGGCGGAAACCTTCCGGATCAGTTCCACCACCAGTCCCACATCCTCGTGCCCCATCCCCTGGGTCGGCTCGTCGAGCAGCATCAACTCCGGATCCATCGCCAGCGTGGTCGCGATTTCCAGGGCCCGCTTGCGCCCGTAGGGAAGCTCCACCGTGATCGTGTCCGCGAAGGAGGAGAGGTCGACCGCCTCCAGCAGTTCCATGGCGCGGTCGTTCAGCACGTTCAGGGTCCTTTCCGGCTTCCAGAAGTGAAAGGATGTGCCCAGCCTGCGCTGAAGCCCGATGCGGACGTTTTCCAGGACAGTCATATGGGGGAACACCGCGGAAATCTGGAACGACCGGATCACGCCGCGCCGGGCGATCTGCGCCGGCCGCTCGTGCGTGATGTCGACCCCGTTGAAAAATATGTATCCGCCCGTGGGGAAGAGGAACTTCGTGATCAGGTTGAAGACCGTCGTCTTGCCGGCCCCGTTCGGCCCGATCAGCGCATGGATCGAACCTCGCCGGACCTTAAGGCTGACATCGTCGACCGCAACGAACCCCTTGAACTCCTTGATGAGGTTGCGTGTTTCCAGGATGTTCTCGCTGGCCAACAGTCCTTCCCCTCGGGAAATCGTGTTTTATTGTTCGACGGCAATTCGGAACAACGTTCCGGGCATCCGGTCCCGGATTGACTTCATCTTTCCTTCGTTCGTTTTGTTTAATGGGAATAAAACCAACAATCTGTCGCCGCTGCGGACCCGGCAATTTCTTTAAAACCGCATTTGCCGATCCCCTCGCCCGCAACTGTAGATGCCATGAATTATCACCGAATTTCGGGAGGATTGCAACGAAACGGGAGTCCGCGGGCATGGGCGTTCGGGCGACCTGAGGTTCATGCGTATGAGCCGTTGTAGTATACTGCCTCCGGCCATGCCCCCGGCAGAATCCTTGTCTCCGGAGGATCGAGGAATATGGAATCCGACCGAAAACGCTCCACCCTGAGGCGGATCGCCCGTCGGGCGATGATCGAGCGCGGGTTTCTGCCCGACTTCTCCCGCGCGTCGCTCGCCGAGATCGACGGTATGCGGGCGACGGCAGCCGGGAATCCCGGGTGGCGGCGCGACATGCGCGACCTCCCCTGGGCGTCGATCGACAACGACGACTCCCGTGACCTGGACCAGCTCACCGTCGCCGTGACGATGCCGGAGAGCACGGTGAAGATCCTCGTCGCGGTCGCGGATGTGGACGCCCTCGTCAGGCAGGGAAAGGCGGTCGACGACCACGCCCGGCATAACACCACCTCCGTCTATACCGCCGCCGAGATCTTTCCCATGCTTCCCGAGAAGCTGTCGACCGATCTCACGTCGCTTGGCTACCGGGAAGATCGCCCCGCCATCATCATCGAAATGGTCTTCGGCGAGGATGGGTCGCTTCGCTCCTCGGATCTCTACGGTGCGATGGTCCGCAACTGCGCCAAGCTTGCCTACAACAGCGTCGCGGCCTGGCTGGAGGGCGAAGGACCCGCTCCGGGGCCGATCGCAGACGTCGAGGGACTCGCCGGGAACCTGCGCATCCAGGACCGTGTAGCGCAACAGCTGAAGGCGTTCCGGCACGAGCACGGAGCGCTGGACCTGGAAACGATCGAGGCGCGCCCGGTGTTCGACGGGGACGTGATCCGGGACCTGGAAACCGAGCGGAGGAATCGCGCGAAAGAACTCATCGAGGATTTCATGATCGCGGCCAACGGGGTGACCGCGCGGTACCTGAAAGCCAGGAAGTATCCCTCCCTGCGGCGCGTCGTCCGTTCCCCCAAGCGGTGGGAACGGATCGTCGAAGTGGCGTCCCGATACGGGACGACGCTTCCGCCGGAACCCGACCCGAAGGCCCTGGCGCAGTTCCTTGCGCTGCGCAAGGCCGCCGATCCTGTCCGCTTTCCCGATCTCTCGCTCACCATCATCAAGCTGATGGGGGCCGGCGAATACGTGCCCGAATTTCCGGAGGAGACGGCTCCCGGTCATTTCGGGCTCGCGGTCAGGAATTACGCCCACTCCACGGCACCGAACCGTCGGTACCCCGATCTCATAACCCAACGGCTGCTCAAGGCCGCCCTCACGGGATCGCCGATGCCGTATGGCCGCGACGAGTTGGTGGAGCTGGGCCGCCACTGCACCGAAAAGGAGAACGACGCGAACAAGGTCGAGCGCCTGGTCGGAAAATCCGCGGCGGCCATGCTGCTGGCGCCGAGAACCGGGGAGCGGTTCGACGCTATCGTCACCGGCGCAGCGGACAAAGGGACCTGGGTCCGTCTCCTCCACCCCCCCGTGGAAGGCAAGCTGGTTCAAGGCTTCAAAGGGGCCGATGTCGGCGAAAGGCTTCTCGTGCAACTGGTCCACACGGACGTGGAACGGGGGTACATCGACTTCAAGAAGGTCGATTGAGGTAACGCCTTCGATCGAAGCCGGAATCTCCGGCAACGCTGTCGCAGGACGGGGATAACGGATGGCCAAATACCGGAAAATCGCCCTCTTTGTTGCCGGAGGGCTCTTTGCGGTTCTCCTCCTGGCGGCAGTCGCGCTGACTCTCTTCGTGGATGCGAACGCGCACAAGCCCTGGCTGGAGGCGGCCGCCTCCGACGCCCTTGGGATGGAAGTCCGCATCGGCGGCAGGCTGGGGATCGGCCTCTTCCCCGGCTTCCACGTCAAGCTGAAGGATGTGAGCATTCGGAACCGGGGGGCGGACGTCGCCTTCGCGAAGGAGACCATCCTCGGTATCGCACTTCTCCCCCTCCTCCACAAGGAAGTCCGGATCGTCAAGATCGGGATGAAGCGCCCCCGGATCTCCATCGAGCAGGACAGCGACGGAAATTTCAACTTCGAAACTCCGGAGGAGGAAGCCGGGACGAAGCCGGCCGAGGAGGCCGAAGGGACGCGATTTTCCCTGGACGTGAAGAAAATTTCCTTCTCGGACGGCGCCCTCTTCTACGCGGACAAAAAAACCGGGGAAGTACTCGAGGCCGGGGACTTCAACCTTTACGTGAGCAACTTGCGGCTGTCTGATCTAAAAAACTCGTATTTTCTGAAACGCCTTTCCTTTACGGCAAAGTTCGCATGCAAGGAGTTCCGCGAGGGGAGCCTGGCGGTCTCGAACCTGAAACTCCGGATCGAGGGCAAGGACGGCGTCCTCGATCTCCATCCGGCTACGATGCTCCTCTTCGGAGGGCAAGGGTCGGGGAGCCTCCGGGCGGACTTTTCGGGCTCCGTCCCCCAATACCACGTCCGCTATTCCCTGCCAGGGTTCCGCATCGAGGAGTTCCTCAAAACCCTGTCGCCGAAGAAGGCCGCGGAAGGGTCGATGGACTTCTCCGCCACCCTGTCGATGCGGGGAAAGACCACGAACGAGATGAAGCGGACCGCGAATGGCAAGGTCTCCCTTCTGAGCGAGAACCTGACGCTCGACGGTGTCGACCTCGACCGCACGGTGTCTCGATTCGAAGACAGCCAGAGCTTCAACCTCGTCGACGTGGGCGCCTTCTTCATTGCCGGCCCCTTCGCTTCGCTGATCACGAAGGGATATACCTTCGCGAGCCTCTTCCAGGGATCCGGCGGCAGCAGCAGGATCCGGGAGCTCGTCTCCGACTGGGAGGTGGAACACGGCGTCGCGCGGGCGAAGGACGTGGCGATGGCGACGGACGAAAACCGGATCTCGCTCGTGGGAAGTCTCGATTTCGTAAACGAACGGTTCGATGATGTCACCATGGCGGTGGTCGACGGGAAGGGATGCGCCACGGTGCGCCAGAGGATCCGCGGCCCGTTCCGGAAACCGGAGGTAGAGAAGGTAAGTGTGGTCCAATCCGTCGCGGGGCCGATTCTCAAGCTGTTCAAGCAAGCGAAAAAACTCTTCGAAGGGCAGTGCGAAGTGTTCTACGCCGGCTCGGTGGCGCCGCCGAAATGAAGAAAGAACAGCCGCCGGCCATCATCCCCATCCTCCGAATGCTCTAACCCATAGGACAAACACCGGTTCGAGAATCAGACAAACAGCGACTCGTATTTCGGACAGAAGCCGATAGGGAAGGCTGGCGGCCAGGATTACCATGTTGGAAACAAGAGAATGCCTGGCCTACCGGTTGAAGCACGAGGGAAAAAGGAGAATCAGTCATGAACGGATTCTTGCGGGGAACCCTGTTGGCGGCCTTGTCGGGGATCGCACTTGTACTCGTCGGATGTGGCGGTGGGGGCGACAGCAGCAATCCGCCGGGCGCTTCGGCGCCGACCGCCGTCGTGCAGCCTTTGCCGTTGCCGGGGTCCTATCCGGTTGCATGCAGCAACGTCGTTCAGGATTTCAGTCAAGTGGGTGCCGGCGAGGACGTGACGAGCTATTGGGAAGGCAATCCGTCGGACAACGGCGTGCCGCGTTATGTGACCGATCTGCTGGCGGACCCGGATAATACGCTGATCACCACGGTGACCGCACCGAATGACTCGGACCTCTACGGTTCGTTTGCCGGACAGCAGGTCACGTTCGTGGTGCTTGCGTGCTATCCCACTACGGCCGACAACCCCCATCCCGACTATCCGCTGCCGACCGGCAAGGTGGTGCCACACATGCAGACCGGGTCGGATGCGCCGTTATTTGCGGACGCCTCGGCTCGTTATCCGGTGGTTGTGTTTTCGCATGGCTACAGCGGCAGCCCGCTCTCCAGCGACTACATTTCGGGGCTGTCCGTTTTTGCAAGTTACGGCTACGTTGTAATCGCCCCGTTTCACGGCGACCTGCGCTTTTCCGACCTCAAGATCGACAACCTCAGCGACGTCATTGCCGTAGCGTTAAACTTGGACGACTTCACGGCGCTGCAGGCACTGCGACCGCTTTCGATATCCGCGGCGCTCGACCTCGTGCTCGCGCATCCGCAATGGAAAGATCACATCGATGCGACACAGATCGGCGGCTTCGGAGCGAGCATGGGCGGCGAAACAATGATGCTGTTGGGCGGTGCCGGCCTGAGCTTGACCTCATCCTACCTCGGAGGGTTGTCGTCGAAACCGGTCACCTACGATCCGCGGATCAAGGCGGCGGTCGGCTACGTGCCGTATTTCGGGCAGCCGTTCCTGCCTACATTCGGACGCGACCAGCAAGGGCTCGACGGCATCAATCTGCCGTTCCTCGGAATCAGCGGGACGGCGGACACGACCGCTCCGATCATCGAAGTGGAGATCGGCATGTCGCGCCTCACCGGGACCCGCGAGCTGGTTGCCCTCTCAGGCGTGGAACACGGGTTCGACCTTGCCTCGACCAACGACATCTTCACGTGGACGCTTACGTTCCTCGACGCGGAGGTCCGTGGCAATCCGGCGACACAAGAGCTGCTCTCGACGATGGCGAGCGTAGCAGGTGGAGGCGACGACAGCGTCGTGATCTACTACAACGGCCCGCCATAGATGTGACAAGGGCGCGACGGCGCAAAAGGATTTTACATGGGGCTGTTCGAGATCGCGGCCGTCCTGATCGTCCTTACGGCGCTCTTCAGCTACGCCAATTACCGTACCCTCGGGCTCCCCACCACCATCGGCGTGATGGTCATCTCCATGCTGGTTTCGCTCGGGATCGCCGGGATGGGGCTGTTCGGACTGGGGGCGGTCCAGAGACAGTCGGCCAAGATTCTTGGGGGGATCGACTTCAACAAGGCGCTTCTCCACGGGATGCTATCCTTCCTGTTGTTCGCCGGGGCCCTGCATATCAAGCTGGAGGAGCTATCAGGGCAGAAATGGGTAGTCGCGCTGCTGGCGACGGCGGGCGTGATGGCCTCGACGTTCATCGTCGGGGGGTTCTCCTGGCTGCTCCTCATGGGCCTGGGCATACCGATCCCCTTCACCCACTGCCTGCTCTTCGGCGCCCTCATCTCCCCCACCGATCCGGTCGCCGTCCTCGGGATCCTGAAAACCGTCGGGATCCCGAAGAGCCTGGAAATGAAGATCGCCGGCGAGTCCCTCTTCAACGACGGGATCGGCGTGGTCGTTTTCGTGATCCTCCTCGAACTGTCCGGGGGAGGGGTCGACGTCACGGTCCGGCAAGCCTTTTCCCTGTTTCTCACGGAGACGGTGGGCGGTGCCGCGCTCGGCC
>JBAVJZ010000142.1:0-1885 GCA_049688015.1 Candidatus Deferrimicrobiaceae bacterium
ACTTATCGGAGTCGTACTGGCCGACGGGCGCGGACACCTGAACACTCGCTCCGATGAGTATATCCTGCCGGTAGTTGGCGAACTCCTGCATCGACAACGCGGGGGCACCGTAGAAGTTGACCGAGAAACGAAAACGCGGGTCGTTCAGCCCGGAAACATGACGTTCCCGTGATTGACCGTCAACCATCGCGGATCCAGACAACTGGGAATAGGGCAGTATGACGTCGAACTTCCCGGACTTGCCCCATACATCCAGAGAGCGGGCGTAGGCGAGGACTTCGGTATGGATCCGGAGTTGGGCGTCTTTTATCGGCAACGCCGGATTGGTCGACAAACCCCCTTCCGAATACGCATAGCTTGCGATCAGGAAATTGAGCCCGACCGGCGTGTTGCTATATGCCCTCGGCTCAAGTTCCGCCGCACATGCGTATGTGGCAGCAAAAACAAGTGCGGCCACGCCCAGCAACGCGCCCATGTGTGCGATCACGCCCCGTTGCGCCAAGCCATGCCGCATGGTGCCAACCTCTGCCAGGAGGTTTCTTTTATTCCCAGTCTATCCAGGAGGGCACTTCCCTCCGGCCGGCCGTCTGGTTTCGAGGGGCGAACCGACCTGCCCGACATTGCCAACGCCGGCACAACGCCCGCCGCCGATTCGGGCGGCCTTTCCTTGCCGGTATTATGGTGGAATTTGTGACGGTAACAAAATGAATTCCATGTACCTGACTGGCGTCGAGGTGGGGGGGCGGACAGGGAAACCCATCGCTCTTTGGCAATGCACATCAAAGGAATACGTACAGACCGCAAACCCCGCGCAAACGACAGCCTTTTCGGGGTATAAAAGGGGTTTCCCGTAGTCGATCGGTAAGGGTTGTTACCCAATAGAAACGGATGGACCGATTACGGGACCAGGTCACAGGGTTATTTTTGAACGCCCGGGGGGTCTTCGAGCTGCCGTCGCGCACCATCGAGAGAACGGGGACCGAGGTTGGGAATGATATCGAATTCGGAACGTGAAACGATCCTCTTTCCCATAGTCAGCGGACGACTGACCCTCTCTTTGCTTGCCGGAGCGATCCTCCTTTCGATCGCGATGGCGCCTGTGCCGGCGCAGGCCCTGGTGTCCCTCACGAAGATGGCCCACATAGAAGCGACCGACGCTGCAACGCACGACAATACCCTCGCCCTTTTCCAGGGGTACCTTTCGCTGGGACTCATTCCCGAGGCGGCGTCGTTTCTCGAGCGGAGGGTCCGGATGATGACTCTTCCGATCCCGGAGGCAGCTACGCTGTTCGACGTTCTCGTCGATGCCCAGAGCCAATTCGACTCCCCGGAGCGTCTCATCGCAGTTTGCGAGACCGCCATCCTCAACGGCGGCCAGACCCCGCAGGTCCTGTATTTCTACGGGACGGGATTGCGGAGCGTCCGGAGCCGCCATGGGGAGGCTTCCGGGGTCCTCGCCCGGGTGGAGACGGGCAGCCCGTACCACCTCCCTGCGTTGTATTCCCTTGGCCAGATCGCCGCGAAACGCCGGGATCTCGCCGCCGCGGAGGAGATTTTCCGCCGGGTGGAGCAGCAGGCCGGGGGACCGGGCGGGAACGACAATCTCGCCCGGAGGGCCGCCAGGTCGAGGGCGCAGATCCAGCTCGCGACCGGGCGCGGCGCGGAGGCGGTACCGGTGTTAGAGGCCCTGCTGCGCGAGGAGAACAATCCGTTGGATCGGATCGCCCTCGCCTCCGCTGGGACCGATCCCGTCTCCTCCCTGGAGAGGCTGCCCGCGGAAATGACAGGGGGGCTTCCCCTGAAGGAGCGGATCCAGTACCTCCTCCTCCTCGGCGGGTTGGCGCGGGAAAGCGGACGGCATTTCCTTGCGGTCGAACGTCTGACC
>JBAVJZ010000143.1:0-18671 GCA_049688015.1 Candidatus Deferrimicrobiaceae bacterium
ACCCCACCCGGAGCAAGACCGAATAGGAGGGCGACTCCGCGAAGAATACCGCGGGGGAAGGGCGGCCCGCCCGAGGCCCTCGGGTCAAGGTCGCTGGAGGCGGACGGAAACGTCCGTCCTAGAGAAATGGCCGTACGCGGGCAGAATCCGCGCACAGAACCCGGCTTACGGTCTCCTCATCCTTTTCCTCCGTCAGAATTCCCTACCTCCCTGTGGTAGAACGGGTTTTTGTTAGCGGATATCTGCTCGAATTTCCCATAAAAATGCTTGACACATCGGAATCGTTCTATAGAATGGCCGCTAGTGGGTAATTGTGGGGAAAGGTGGGTTAGGCGGCCAAGATGATTTTCCGCGGACGGTTCGAATATACCATCGACCCCAAGGGAAGGGTGAACATCCCCTCCCGGTTCCGGGAACAACTCTCCGACACCGGCATGGAAACCGTCGTAATCACCAATTATTCCGGGTGTCTTTACGCATATCCCGCCGAGGAATGGGAACGGATCGAGGAAAAGCTCGCCAGCAAGGTCTCGAGCGTCAACAGGAAGAAGAACGCGTTCGTCCGGTTTTTTGCCGGGGGGGCCGTCGAGGTTTCGCCCGACAAGCAGGGGCGCATCCTGATTCCCCCCTCGCTTCGGTCCTACGCGGGCCTCGACAAGGAGGTCGTCATCCTCGGGATGCCGAACCGGTTCGAAATCTGGGACCGGCAACGGTGGGATGTGGAAGTCGGCAGGTTCGAGAAGGAAGGATTCGAGGATCCCGAACTGGCACGGGAGATCGACTCCCTCGGGATATAGGGTGTGGCCAACGGCCACGTCCCCGTTCTTTTACAGCAGACTTTGGGATTGCTGGCCCCTGTTCCCGGAGAGGTATTCCTCGACGGGACCGCGGGCGCGGGCGGACACGCGGAACAGATCGCGGAGAGGGTAGGGCCCACGGGCCTTCTCGTATGCGCCGACGACGACCCTTCGATGCTTTCGATGGCTTCCGGGCGCCTTCGCAGGTTTCCCTGGGTCCGGATGGTCCGCTCCGACTACTCCGACCTCGCCCGGTTGCGCGAGGCGGCGGGAGGACGGATGTTCGACGGGATGCTGCTGGACCTGGGGATATCCTCCCCGCAGCTGGACGATCCTTCCCGCGGGTTCTCGTTCCGCAGCGACGGCCCCCTGGACATGCGGCGGGATCCCGGGTCGGGCGGCCCCAGTGCCCGCGAGATCCTTCGGCGCTCGACCGAAAGGGAGCTGGCCGACATCTTCTTCCGGTTCGGGGAGGAGCGGTTTTCGC
This sequence comes from Candidatus Deferrimicrobiaceae bacterium, assembly GCA_049688015.1. Lineage (GTDB taxonomy): Bacteria > Desulfobacterota > Deferrimicrobia > Deferrimicrobiales > Deferrimicrobiaceae > CSP1-8. The sequence continues at coordinate 1,285 of JBAVJZ010000143.1, forward strand.
GGCGGATCGCGCGTATCCTCGTCGCGCAGCGGCAGAGGGAACGGATCGAGCGTACCGCCCGGCTTGCGGATCTGGTCAAATCGGCCATCCCCCGGAAAGCGTGGCCGAGGACGATCCATCCTGCCACCCGGGTGTTCCAGGCGCTACGGATCGCCGTGAACCGGGAACTCGAGTCGCTCGCAGGCTTTCTCGACGGTTTTGCCGCCCATCTCGCTCCGGGCGGGAGGGTGGCGGTGATCAGTTTTCACTCGCTGGAGGACCGGATGGTGAAGGTGTCGTTCCGGGAACAATCGGCGGGAATGGAAGCAACGCTTCGTGTGCTCACGCGCAAGCCGGTAGTTCCGGAAGATACGGAAATCGAAGCGAACCCAAGAGCCGCCAGTGCCAAACTGCGTGCGGCCCGGAACATCTTGTAGGAGGGGAGAGATGAGGAGGATCGTGATCGGAAACAGCATCGCCATGATCACCGAAATCCGTCGGGAAGCGCCCGTGTTCCCCACGGGTTCCCGGAGACGGGGACTCATGGGGCTGGCCATCCTGTTTCTCGCGGTGGCCCTGTTCAGCGTCTGGCTGTCGGGGAGGTACTACCGGATCGGCTACGGCGTTTCGGTCGCGCTCGAGGAGAACCAGGTTCTCAAGAACGAGCAGGCGCTCCTGAAGACGGAGGTCCTGACGCTCAAGAGTCCCGCGCGCATCGAGGCGATCGCCCGGGGCCAGCTTGGCATGGTGGATCCGAAGACGGAAAGAATCATCCGGGTGAAATGAACCCCCGCGCCCGGATCATTCTTGGCGTACTGTTAGGCGTCTACGGTCTCATCGTACTCCGGGCGTTTCACATCCAGGTGCTGGGCGTCGAGGGGATCCGCGAGAGGGGGGCCCGGCAATACAGCGTCAAGATCCCGCTTCTCCCCAAGCGCGGGGTGATCTTCGACCGGACCGGAACCGAGTTCGCCGTCAGCCTTTCCACGAAGTCGATCTATGTCCAGCCGTCCAAGCTTTCCTCGCCGGATCTTGCCGCGAAGATTCTCTCCCGCCGGATTTCCCGACCCGCTGCCCAACTGCGCAAGGCCTTCTCCTCGGACAGGAATTTCCTCTGGGTCAAGCGGCAGATGCCTTCCTCGATGGCGGAGGAGATCGTGCGGGAGGTGCGGGAAGCGCTTTCCCGGGGGAAACACAACGGGGGGACGAACGGCATCGGCACGGTCGAGGAGCCGAAACGCTTCTACCCCAACCGGGAACTCGCCTCGTCGGTCATCGGGTTCACCGACGTGGACAGCGCCGGGATCGAAGGGGTCGAGCTGTCGCTGGACAAGTATCTTCGCGGAGAGAACGCCTTCCTGGTAGGCGAGCGTGACGCGCGGGGCCGCATCATCCTCCCGGCGGAAACGCCGATCGAAGTCAATTCGCAGGGGCATTCCGTATCTCTCACGATCGATCGGAACATCCAGCACGTGGCGCAGACCGAGCTCATGGAGGCGGTGAAAAAGTACCGGGCACGCGGCGGGGTGGCCCTTGTCATGCAACCCCGCACCGGGGAGATCCTCGCGATGGCGAGCCTGCCCACGTTCAACCCGAACAGCCTTTCCGGGGTTCGTCCGGAAGCGAGGAAAAACCGGGCCATCACCGACGTCATCGAGCCGGGCTCGACCTTCAAGGTGCTGACGCTGGCCTCGGCGCTGGAGCTGGGCGCGATCGGGATCGCCGACCGGGTCTTTTGCGAGAACGGCACGTACGGGTACGCCGGCCGCACGATACACGACACCCACAAGTACGGCTGGCTCACCGTTCCCGAGGTGATCAAGTTCTCGAGCAACATCGGGATGATCAAGATCAGCGAGAAAATGGACCCCGGCCGGTACTACGACATGATCCGGGCTTTCGGGTTCGGGGCGAAGACCGGGGTCGAGCTTCTGGGAGAGTCGCGCGGCCTGGTGCCCTCCCGCGACCGGTTCAGCAAGATACGGCGCGCTACCGTCTCGTTCGGCCAGGGGATCGCCGTCACGCCTCTCCAGCTTGCCTACGCGATGGCTTCCGTGGTGAACGGCGGGAAGATGATGAAGCCGTATCTCGTGAAGCAGATAACCGATCCGGAGGGACGGGTGGTCTACCGCGGCGAGCCGAAGGAACTGCGGAGAACGATTTCCCCCAAGACGTCGGCGCAGATGCGGGAGATGCTCGGGCACGTGGTCCAGGAGGACGGTACGGGCACACAGGCCCGCATCAAGGGATTTCTCGTCGGCGGGAAGACGGGGACGGCGCAAAAGGTGGAGGTGGGTACCGGCCGGTACTCCCCGGACAAGCGGATCGCCTCCTTCATCGGGTTCCTCCCCTTGAACGACCCCGAATTCCTCGTCCTCGTCGTCATCGACGAGCCGAAAGGGGAGGTGTACGGCGGTGTGGTCGCCGCCCCCGCCTTCAACCAGATCGCGGTGAAGACGGCCTACTACCTGGGGCTCACTCCCACGGAGCCGGTCGGGCAGGATGCGGCGACGGCGACGGCGGCCCGGGAGGAAACCAAAGGCCCGGGCGTCCGGGTGACCCGCGTGGCCACGGGGTCCGCGGAGAGCTCCCTCGTCATGCCGGACCTCCAGGGTTTGAGCATGGGAAGGGTGGTGGACCTGATGGACCGGTATTCGGTGCGGGTCAGGCTGGTCGGTACCGGCTTGGCCCGATCCCAGTCTCCCCCCCCCGGCGGCATTCTCGTCCCCGGCGCGGCCTGCACCGTGACCTTCGGGGCGGAGTAGGGAAAACGATGAGATTGGCGAATGTTCTCTCAGGCATCGCACCGGTTACGGCTTCCCTCGGATCGCTCGAGATCGGCGGGATCTCCGTCGATTCCCGGACGGTCCGCCCCGGCGACCTTTTCGTCGCCATTCGCGGGGAGCGCGTGGACGGCCACGCCTTTCTCGATGCGGCGGCGCGGGCGGGCGCAGCGACGGCCCTCATCGAGCGCGAGGTTTCCGCCCCGCCCCTTCCCTGTCTTCGGGTGGAGTCGACGACCGCGGTCCTTCCCGCCGTGGCGGTTCGCTTTTACGGCGACCCGTCGGCAAGCCTCACCGTGATCGGGGTGACGGGCACCAACGGGAAGACGACCGTCACCTACCTTCTCGAATCCATGCTCGAAGCCGCGGGGAAGAAGACGGCCGTGATCGGGTCCGTCAATTACCGCCTGGCGGGCGAGTTCCTGCGGGCGGGACTGACCACTCCCTTTCCCCACGAACTCCAGGAGGTGATGGCGGCCGCATTGTCCGCGGGCGCAACCCACCTCGTGATGGAAGTGTCGTCCCACAGCACGGCGCAGGGAAGGATCGAGGGGGTGCGGTTCGACGCGGGCCTGTTCACGAACCTCTCGCACGACCACCTCGACTTCCACGGAGACATGGAGTCGTACTTCCAAGCCAAGGAATTGTTTTTCAAGGAGTATCTGCCGGCGGGAGGGAAGCGTACGGGCATGGCCGTGAATGCGGACGACCCGCACGGGGCAAGGCTCGCGGAGGAGTTCCCGGGCGCGCTCACCTTCGGGTTCTCCCGGGACAGGACGGTGCATCCCCTGTCGTCGGAGATGTCGTGGGAGGGGACCCGTCTTTCCCTTTCCACACCCGTGGGGAGGATCGACCTTCGGGCGAGGATCATCGGGGACTACAACGCGTCTAATATCATGGCGGCCGTCTGCGGGGCGATCCTGCTCGGCATCGATCCCGGGGTGATCCGCGAAGGGGTGGAGAGGCTGCCGGCGATCCCCGGGAGGATGGAGGAGATCCAAAACGACCGGGGACTCCACATTTTCGTGGATTACGCGCACACCCCCGAAGGGCTCGACCGCCTGCTCGCCGCCCTCGGGGAGCTCGCCGACGCGAGGCTGATCACCGTCTTCGGGTGCGGAGGGAACCGGGACAGGACGAAACGGCCGGAGATGGGCAAAGTCGCGGCCCGCCGGTCCGACGTGGTGATCGTAACCTCCGACAACCCCCGGAACGAGAGCCCCGGGGCGATCCTTTCGGACATCATCCCGGGAATCGCCTCGGAAGGCTACCTGGAGGCGACGAGTCCCCTCTCCTGGGACGGGGGATATTACATGGTTATTCCGGACAGGAAAACGGCTATCGCGCGGGCGATCGAAATCGCCCGGCCGGGGGACACGGTTGCGGTAGCCGGGAAAGGACACGAGAATGTCCAGCAGATCGGTGACCGACGCTTGCCGCTCGACGACAGGGAAACGGTCAGATCGATCCTGGCCGGTGGCGGCTAGGCTTAACCTCGGGGATCTGATCGGGGTCCTCCATCCGCTGCGGGAGGGGGGGGAGATCCCCGCCCGTGAGCCGATCGGCGCGGTGACCACCGACAGCCGGGAAGTTGTGCCCGGGGGCCTTTTCGTCGCCCTTGCCGGGGAGCGGGTCGACGGCGCCGACTTCGTGGCGGAGGCGATCGAAAGGGGGGCGCAGGCGGCGATCGTGTCGGAGGAGGGGGCACGGAAGATCCCCTCCGGAATCCTCGCCGGGAAGCCGGTGTTCGTCGTGCGCAGCCCCGTGGAGGCTCTGGGAGACCTTGCCAAGGCGCATCGGGAGCGGCTCCGTCACGTCCCCCTCGTGGGGATCACGGGCAGCTCCGGAAAGACGTGCACGAAGGAGATGCTTGCCGCGCTCCTTTCCCGGAGCAGGAACGTTCTCGGGAATCCGGGGAACCGGAACAACCTGATCGGACTGCCGCTGTCCCTGCTCGCGCTCTCCCCGGAACACGACGTCGCGGTGCTGGAGATGGGTACGAACCTGCCGGGGGAGATTGCGAGGCTCTCGTCGATCGCCGCGCCCGACGTGGCGGTCCTGACCAACATCGGACCCGCCCACCTCGAGGGACTGGGAACGCTTGAGAACATCGCGCGGGAAAAGGGAGATCTGTACCGGGCCCTCCCCGATTCGGGGACGGCGGTGGTGAACGCGACGGACCTGCGGGTGATGCGGGAAGCGGGACGCTGCCGGGCCACCAGGATCTACTACGGCGTGGCGCTGAGCGAGATCTCGGGCAAGGTGCTGTCCATGGGCGAGGAGGGAATGCGGATCGCGGTCCGGACCCCTTCCGGGGGGTTCACCTCCTTTCTGCCGTGCACGGGCGAGCATAACCTCACCAACGCCCTGGCCGCCGTCGCGGCGGCGTACGCCCTCGGCCTGCGGCCGAAAGATATGGAGGAGGGGTTCCGTTCCCTGGTTCCCCTCCCCGGCAGGTTCCGCCCCGTCCCGCTGCGGGGGGGAGGACTGCTCCTGGACGACACCTACAACGCGAACCCCGCTTCCGTGGAGGCGGCCTTGAGGAGTCTAGTTTCCCTCCGTCGCGGAAGGCGTTGCATCGTGGTCCTGGCGGACATGCTGGAGCTGGGAAAGTCGTCCGGTGTCTCCCACTTCCGGATCGGGCACATGGTCGCCGGGATGCGGCCGGACCTCCTGTTCACCTGCGGGAAGGAGGCGGCGTCGATCGCCCGCGGTGCGCAGGAGGGAGGGATGGATCCCGGACGGGTTACGCACGTCGGGGACCGGGAGGCGCTGCGCGACGCGGTGACGGGTGCGCTGCGGGGAGGAGACGTCATCCTGATCAAGGGGTCCAGGGGGATGCAGCTCGACAAGATCGCCGAGGTCGTGGAAAAGGAGTGGGCATAGCCTGATGCTGTACCACCTTCTCTACCCGCTGCACGTGGATTACTCGTTCTTCAACGTATTCCGGTACATCACGTTCCGGACGATCTATGCCTCGATCACGGCGCTCCTGCTCTGCTTCATCCTCGGGCCATGGCTCATCCGCGAGCTCGGTTCCCACCAGATCGGGCAGATTATCCGGAAGGACGGCCCGGAGCGGCACCTCGCAAAGGAGGGGACCCCGACGATGGGAGGGCTTCTGATCGTCCTCGCCGTCGTGATCCCGACCCTTCTCTGGGCGAACCTCACCAATTCCTACATATGGGTCGCCGTGTTCGTGACCATCGGGTACGGCGCTATCGGTTTTTACGACGACTACCAGAAGGTGATCCGGAAGGACGCGAAGGGCTTGAGCCCGAAGGCGAAATTCGCGAGCCAGATCATCCTTGCGGGGGTGGCGGCGACGCTTATCTACATGGACGTGGGGATCCAGGACAAGGTGAGCATTCCCTTCTTCAAGAAGCTCAACCCCGCCCTGGGGATCGCCTACATTCCGTTCGTCATCATCGTGATCGTGGGAGCGTCCAACGCCGTCAACCTGACCGACGGTCTCGACGGTCTGGCCATCGGCCCCTCCATCATCGCGGCCGGGACCTACATGCTCTTCGCGTATCTCACCGGCAACGTGAAGATCGCAAGCTACCTGCAGATTCCCTATGTCGAGGGTGCGGGGGAGCTCACCATCTTCTGCGGCGCGATGGCGGGGGCGGGCATCGGATTTTTGTGGTTCAACACCTATCCCGCCCAGGTGTTCATGGGGGACACCGGGTCGCTGTCCCTGGGCGCCGCGCTCGGCGTCGTGGCCGTGATGGTGAAGCAGGAGATCGTCCTGGTGCTGGTGGGCGGCGTATTCGTGATGGAGGCCCTCTCGGTGATCTTCCAGGTCTTTTCCTACAAGACCACGCGGAAGCGGATCTTCCGGATGGCGCCGGTCCACCACCACTTCGAACTGAAAGGATGGGCGGAACCCAAGATCATCGTACGGTTCTGGATCATCTCGATCATCCTGGCGCTGCTGGCCATCAGCACGCTCAAGATCCGGTGATATGGAGACGTTCGACGGAAAAAACGTAATCGTGGTGGGAGCCGGCAAATCGGGGTTCGCCTCGGCCCTTCTCCTCCGGCGCGAGGGGGCCGTCGTCACGCTCTTCGACGAGCGCCCGAAAGAGGACGTGGAGCGGACTCTGGGGACCCCTCTGCCCCCGGAGATCGCCTTTGTCCGGGGCGGGGTGCCCGAAACCTCCGTGCCGGGAGCGGATCTCGTGGTTCTTTCGCCCGGCGTTCCGCGCGGGACGCTCCCCCTCCGGGCGCTTTCCCGCGCCGGGACGCCCGTGTGGGGGGAACTGGAGCTGGGCTTCCGTCGATTTTCCGGAAAGGTGGCCGCGGTGACGGGAACGAACGGGAAGTCCACGGTCACGACGCTTCTGGGGAACATGGCGTCCCTCGTCTTTCCCCGGGTGTTCGTCGGGGGAAACCTGGGGACTCCCTTCGTCAGCGCGGATCCGGGCCCGCACGACTGGGCCGTGGTCGAGGTCTCGAGCTTTCAGCTCGAGACGATCGAGGCCTTCCGGCCGTCCGTGGCCGTACTTCTGAACATCACCGAGGACCATCGGGACCGGTATCCCGACTTTTCCTCCTACGCCGAAACGAAGATGGGGATTTTCCGGAACCAGGGGAAGGAAGACGCGGCCGTCGTGAACGCCGACGACCCGGAGATCGCCCCCCGGCTCCGCGTCATCCCTTCCGTGCAGGTGCCGTTTTCGCTCTCCCGCACCCTTTCCACGGGCGTCTCCCGGGACGAGGGGGACATGGTGTACCGGGACGGCTCCGTGGAAGAGCGGTACCCGGTCTCCATCCTGAAGATCCGGGGGATCCAGAACCAGGAGAACGCCATGGCGGCGATCGGGGCGGCCCGGCGCATGGGGGTCCCTCCCGACGCGGTCTGGGAATGCCTCCGGGCCTTCCGGGGGCTTCCGCACAGGGTGGAGTTCGTCCGGAACCTGCGGGGGGTTTCCTTTTTCAACGACTCGAAGGGGACGAACGTGGGCGCGGTGATCAAGTGCCTCGAGGGATTTACCGAACCCGTGTGGCTGATCGCCGGCGGGAAGGACAAGGGGCTGGACTTCCGTCCGCTCCGCGAGACGCTTGCGCGAAAGGGGCGTGCGGCGATCCTCCTGGGCGAGGCACGGGACCGCATGGTGCGGGATCTTTCGGGGACGGTGCCCCTCCTGGGGGCCGACTCCCTGGAGGAGGCGGTCCGCGCGGCCGCCGCGAACGCGCAGCCGGGCGATGTCGTGGTCTTCTCCCCGGCCTGTTCCAGTTTCGACATGTTCCGCAACTTCGAGGAGCGCGGCGATGCGTTCCGGGAAGCGGTCAAGGGGCTTGCCGAATGAACATCGGAAAAAGGCACGAGAACCTGATCCTTACCCTTTGCACGCTGATCCTCGTGGGCCTGGGGGCCGTGATGGTGTACAGCGCCTCGTCGGTGACGGCGGAGGCGTCCGCGAGGCTCGGGCACGACGCGGCGTACTATTTCAAGCGGCAGGTTCTCTTCCTCTTCCTGGGGACGTCCCTGGCGATCTTCCTCTCCCGGGTCGACTACGACGTCTACCGCCGGCGGATCGGGATCCTCATGGGGGGGACTCTCCTGCTCCTCGTCCTTGTCTACGTGCCCGGGATCCGGCACACGGCGAACGGCGCTTCCCGGTGGATCGACCTCCGGCTCTTCACCTTCCAGCCTTCCGAGTTCGCCAAGTTCTCCCTCATCGCCTACGGCGCCTATGCGATCGACCGGAAGGGGGAGAACTTCCGCGAAGGGATACGGGGGTTCCTGCCGCTGCTGGCCGTGATGACGGGGTACGTGGCGCTGATCCTCAAGGAGCCGGACTTCGGGATGGCGGTGGTCATCACCGCGTCGTTCATGGCGCTTTTGGTGATCGCCGGGTTCCCGTGGAAATATCTCGCGGGGTGCGGCGTCCTGGGGGTTGCCGGCGTGGTCCTCGCGATCGCCGCGAGACCGTACCGGATGGCGCGCCTGTCGGCGTTCCTCGACCCGTTCTCCCAGGCCAGGGCGGCGGGCTACCAGGTGGTGCAGTCCCTCATCGCCTTCTCGAACGGGGGTTTCCTCGGGACGGGAATCGGCGCGGGAAAGCAGAAGCTTTTCTACCTCCCGGCGATGCACACGGACTATATCTTCTCCGTCATCGGGGAGGAGCTCGGGTTTGCGGGGGTCGTCGCCGTGGGCGCCTGCTTCATGACGCTTGTCTGGGTGGGGTTCCGGATCGGCCGCCGGGCCCGCGACCCGTTCGGGAAGTATTTCGCGATGGGGGTGGCTACCGTGATCGGGGTGCAGGCGCTCGCGAACATGATGGTGGGGCTCAAGATGCTTCCGCCCAAGGGAATGGTCCTGCCGTTCTTAAGCTACGGGGGGAGCTCCCTCATCCTCCACCTGGCGGCGATCGGCATCCTCACCAACATCTCGATGAAAGGAGCGGAGGTATTTGTCTCTGAACCTGTTGATCGCCGGCGGGGGAACAGGCGGGCACGTGTTCCCGGGGATAGCGCTTGCTGAGGAGTTTCTCTCCCTTTCCCCGGGAGGTTCCGTCTGCTTCGTCGGAACGGAGAGGGGCCTCGAGGCAAGGGCTGTCCCTGCCCGGGGCTTCGAGATCGAATTCGTCTCCTCGGGGCAGATCCGCGGCAAGGGCGCGGGCGGGTTGCGCGGGATGGGCATGATGCTCGGCGGGCTTGGGCCCTCGTTCCGGATCCTGCGCCGGCGGCGCCCCGATTTCGTGTTCGGCGTGGGGGGGTATGCCTCCGTCCCCGTGTCGCTGGCGGCGGCAGCCTCGAGGGTTCCGCTGTTCCTGCAGGAGCAGAACGCGGTCCCCGGCCGGTCGAACCGGATGCTCGCGAGGATGGCAAGGCGGGTGTACGCGGGGTTTGCGGGCGCGACGCCCTATTTCCCGCGGGGCCGCGCGGTGGTTTACGGGAACCCCGTCCGGCGGGAAATCGTGGAGGCGGCAGCGCAGTCGCTCGGTGAAATCCCCCCTTCGCCGCCCTTCACCGTCTTCGCGATGGGGGGGTCGCAAGGGGCCCGGGCGATCAACGGGATCGTGCTCGGCATGGGGCGGGCCGTGAAGACCAGGGGAAAAGCGATGCGGTTTATCCTGCAGACCGGGGAAACGGAATTCGCCGCCGTGGCAGACACGGTCAGACGGGAGGGACTCCCGATCGAGCCGTTCCCCTTTGCGGAGCGTATCGGGGACGCGTTTTCCCGCTGCCACGCGGTGCTGATGCGCGCCGGCGCCCTCTCCCTCGCGGAGGCGGCGCTTTTCGGCAGGCCGTGCGTCCTGATCCCGTATCCCTTCGCCGCCGACCGCCACCAGGAAAAAAACGCCGAGGAGTTCTGCGCGGCAGGCGGCGGGGTCTGGATCCGGCAGGAACAGGCGTCGGCGGAGAAGGTGGGGGGGGTGTTTTCCCTGTGGGCGGAAGACACCGGCAGAAGGAAAGCGGCGGGGGAGGGCGCCCAGGCGTTCTCCCGGCCGGACGCGGCCCGGCAGATCATGGGGTCGGCGTTGCGCGAGATCGGGAGGGGAGCGGACGAGGGTGTATAGAAAAGGGCTGGAAATCCACTTCGTCGGGATCGGCGGGATCGGGATGAGCGGAATCGCGGAGCTGCTCCTGAACCTGGGCTACCGGGTCTCCGGGTCGGACCTGCGGCTCTCCGACACCACGGAACGGCTGGAGGCTGCCGGCGCGAAGATCCGGTCCGGGCACGGCGCCGCCAACATACCGGAAGACGCCCGCGTGGTGGTGGTTTCCTCGGCCGTCCGGCCGGACAACGAGGAAGTGGTCGAGGCGCACCGCAGGAAGATCCCGGTCATTCCCCGGGCGGAGATGCTCGCCGAGCTCATGCGGATGAAGTACGGCATCGCCATCGCGGGAACGCACGGGAAGACGACCACCACCTCGATGGTGGCCACCGTTCTCGCGGCGGCGGGGTGGGACCCGACCGCCGTCGTGGGGGGGAAGTTGAACAGCCTCGGATCCAACGCCAAGCTCGGCTCCGGGGATTTCCTGGTGGCGGAGGCCGACGAGAGCGACGGGTCGTTCGTGAAGCTGTCCCCCACCGTGGCGGTGGTGACCAACATCGACCCCGAGCATCTCGACTACTACTCTGGTATAGGGCAGATCAAGGAGACGTTCCTTCACTTCCTGAACAAGGTGCCCTTTTACGGGTTCTCCGTTTTGTGCGTGGATCACCCAAACGTCCTGGAACTGATCCCCTCGCTGCAGAAGACGTACGTCACCTACGGGTTCTCCCACCAGGCGGATTACCGGGCGGACGGCGTCGTGCCCGAGGGGATGGTGAACCGGTTCCGGGTGATGCGGCGCGGGGAGCTTCTCGGGGAGTTTTCCCTTACCGCGCCCGGCCGGCACAACGTGAGCAACGCGCTCGCGGCGGTGACGGTGGCCTCGGAGCTGGGGATCCCCGTAGGCAAGATTCAGGAGGGGCTGGCCGACTACCGGGGGGTCCACCGCAGGTTCCAGGTCAAGGGGGAGCGCGACGGCGTGACGGTCGTGGACGATTACGGGCACCACCCCGCCGAGATCCGCGCCACGCTCTCCGCGGTACGGGAAGTGTGGCCGGACCGCCGCGTCGTGGTCGGCTTCCAGCCGCACCGGTACTCCCGGACGAACGCCCTGTTCCAGGAGTTCGTCTCGGCGTTCCACGAGGCGGATCTGCTGCTCGTGTTCGACGTCTACCCGGCGGGGGAGGAGCCGATCCCGGGCGCTTCCGGGGAGCGGCTCTGCGAGGCGATACGGGACCACGGGCACAAGGCGGTATTTTACGCGGGGAAAGCCGCCGAAGCGGCGGCCGACGTTCTGCCCCGCCTGCGTCCTGGCGATATATTCCTGATCATGGGGGCCGGAGATGTCTGGAAGCTCGCAGATGCTGTCGTATCCCGTTGATGTCCGACGGGAACGCAGGCGGCCGGGAGGGGCGATGAGCGAGGTCGAGGAGGTGGCCTTCGCCAGGATGCGGGACCATACCACGATGGGAATCGGCGGTGAGGTCGACCGGCTGGTCTTCCCCCGTTCGGTCCGGGAGATACAGGAGGTCCTCGCCTCCGAGCGGGCCGCGAACCGGGAGGTGAAGGTGCTTGGCGCGGGCAGCAACCTCCTCGTTTCGGATGACGGTGTTCGAGAAACGGTCGTCGGCCTTAAGAAAAACATGGGGCAGATGGTCTTCGGTCCCCGGGGAGGCGTAGTCGCCGACGCCGGCGTGATGCTCCCGAGGTTTTCGGTCCTGTGCGCCCTGTCCGCCCTTTCCGGGGCCGAGGAGCTGGGCGGGATCCCGGGCACGATCGGCGGAGCGCTGGTCATGAACGCCGGAGCCTACGGGCGGGCCGTCGGGGAGCTGGTCGAGTGGGTGGAGATCGTGGATGCCGAAGGGGAGCTTCACCGCGTCCCGGCGAAGGAGATCCGGTTCTCCTACCGGACTGCGGAGTACCCCGTGAAGGGGATCATCGTCCGGGCGGAGTTCCGCCTCCGTCCGGGGCGTTCCGACGACTCGCTTTCCCGCATGAAGGCGCTGAACGAGAGGCGCCGGGCCAGCCAGCCCTGGGGCGAGCGGACGTTCGGCTCCACGTTCCGGAATATCCCCGAAGGGGAGAGGGCTGCGGTCCTTTTGGAGCGGGCGGGGATGAAAGGCGCCCGGGAAGGGGACGCGGCGTATTCCGAGAAGCACGCCAACTTCATGGTCAACCGGGGGCGGGCGACCGCGTCCCAGGTCCTTACGCTCATCGCGCGGGGCAGGGAGGCGGTGTATTCCCAGGCGGGGGTTTCGCTTGCGACCGAGGTGAAGATATGGGGGATGGCCTGTGACTGAGAAGGGGCGGTTCCGGGAAAAGACGGTGGGGGTCTTTCTCGGCGGGGAGTCCTCGGAGCGCGAGGTGTCTCTCCGGACGGGGTTCGCCGTCGCCGAGGCGCTGCGGCAGAAGAAGTACCAGGTGGTGGAGGTCGACATCCGGGGAGACTGGCTCCGGGCGATCCGGGAGGCGAACATCGACGTGGCCTTCATCGCTCTCCATGGCCGGCTGGGCGAAGACGGATGCATCCAGGGCGCCCTGGAGCTTGCCCGCGTGCCGTATACCGGGTCGGGCGTGGCCGCTTCCGCCGTCTCGATGAGCAAGGTGCTGGCCAAGCGGGTCGTCGCCGCCGCCGGCGTCCCCTGCCCGCCCGACGCCTTGTTCCAGGGGGATGCGCTTGCCTCCCCGGCTCCGCCGGCGTTCGGGTTTCCCCTCGTGGTGAAGCCGGACCGGGAAGGGTCCACGGTGGGGATCAGCGTGGTCCGCGACGTCGAGGGGTGGAGCGGGGCCATGGCCGAGGCGGCGAAATACGACAGCCGGGTGCTGGTCGAGGCGTACGTGCCGGGCAGGGAGATCACGGTAGGGATCGTCAACGGGAGGATCCTCCCCGCGATCGAGATCGTCCCGAAGTCGGGCTCCGGATTCTACGACTACCGGTCCAAGTATACCGACGGGCAGACGGAGTACGTGATCCCCGTCCCGATGGACCGGGACATTCTCGCGCGGGCGGCGGAGTTCACCCGCGCGGCCGCCGCCGCCCTGTCGTTGCGCGGGGCGGCGAGAGTCGATTACCGGGTCGACCCGGCGGGGGCCCTCTTCTTCCTGGAGGCGAACACGATACCCGGAATGACGGAGACGAGCCTCCTGCCGAAGGCGGCCCGGTTCGACGGGCTCTCCTTCGGGGACCTCGTCGAGGAGATTCTCGAGGATGCGGGGTTGCACAAGTAGATGATCGAGTACAAGGCATACCACAAGAAGTCGCTCGGGAAGCGGAAGCGGCCGTATGCGGCGCAGAAAAAGAAGAAAAAGGAGGCGGCCCGCGGCCGGTTCCCGCTCCGGCAGTCGCTTCCGGTGGCCGCCGCGCTGCTGGTCCTCCTTCTCGTCGGGGCGGCGGGTGCGTCCGTCTACTCCTGGCTGGGGCGGTCCGACATCTTCTCGGTGCGCGTCGTCGACATGAACCCCTGCGAGCACGTGTCGGGGGACGAGATCGCGGGGACCCTCAAGGGGGTCGCCGGGGGGAACATCTGGTCGCTCTCCAAGGAGCAGATCGGCCGGCGGCTTCTGTCCCATCCGTACGTGAGGGAGGTCGTCGTCCGGAAGGCGTTCCCGGACAAGCTCGTGCTGCATATCGGGGAGCGGGAACCGGTCGCGATGATCAACCTGGACGCCCTCTACTACGTGGACGGGGAGGGAACCATCTTCAAGCGGCTGACCGCGTACGACGCGAAGGACAAGCCGATCCTCACCGGGTTTTCCCGCGACGACCTGGCGGCGAAGGACCCGGTGACGATCCGGAACCTGAAAAAAACGATCGACCTCCTGCGGTACGCGGAATCGGGTTCCCTGAGCCGGAACATCTCGGAGGTTCACTTCGACGCGCAGGACGGATACACGCTGGTGACCCGGGATTTCGGCCTGCAGCTGAAGATCGGCCTGATGGACTTTCGCGAGGCGATGCGGCGGGTGGAGGAGGCGATGCCGAAGCTGGCGAGCCTGGGGAAGACAAAAGGGGTCGTGGACTTAAAAACTGCAGGCCGCATCTTCGTGCGGTCGGGGGAATAAATGGATACGTCAGGCGGGCCGGTGATCACCGGGCTGGACGTCGGATCGAGCAAGGTCGCGACGGTCATCGCGAAACACACCTCCGAGGGGCTGGAGATCCTCGGCACGGGGGTGTGCCCGACGGAGGGAATGCGGAAGGGGTCCGTGGTCAACGTGGACGCGACCGTGAAGTCGATCATGACGAGCGTCGCCGAGGCCGAGCGAATGACGGGCCTCCCGGTCAACTCGGCCCTGGTCGGCGTGTCCGGACCGCTCATCAAGTCGTTCAGCAGCCACGCGGCCGTCTCGGTGCGGAACGAGCGGGAGGTGACCGATTTCGACGTGGCGCGCGTCCTGGAACTGGCCAAGGCGGTGGAGCTTCCGGCGGACCGGGAAATCCTGCACGTGCTGACCCAGGAGTTCATCGTCGACGACATGCCGGGGATCAAGGACCCCCGCGGGATGACGGGCATCCGCCTGGACGCGCGGGTGCACGTGGTGACCGACGACCTGCCGAGCACGCGCAACCTGGTGCGGTGCGTCGAGAAGGCGGAGATCAACATCGTCGACATCGTGCTCTCGCCGCTGGCCTCCGCGGACGCCGTGCTGACCCCGGAAGAGCGGGAGGTGGGCGTGGCGCTTTTGGACTTCGGCGGCGGGACCGTCGACATGGCGCTCTTCTACGACGGGGCGCTGCGCCACACCTTCGTGCTGCCGCTGGGGGGCGGGAACATCACCTCCGACGTGGCGGTGGGCCTGCGGATCCCCGCGTCGGACGCGGAAACGCTGAAGGTCGCCTCGGGGTGCGCCATGATCCAGAAGGTCCGCCGGGACGAGCTCGTGGAGCTGCCCGGAGTGGGCGGACGCCAGCCGAGGCCGATCCGGCGGCAATACCTGAGCGAGATCATCGAGCCTCGCGCGGAGGAGATCTTCACTCTCCTGCGGAAGGAGATCCTGCGTTCGGGGCTCGAGGAGATGCTCGGGGCAGGGATCGTGCTCACGGGGGGCGGGTCCCGCCTGGACGGCCTGCCCGAGCTGGGGGAGCGGGTCTTTCATCTGCCGGTGCGGCGGGGAGTCCCCATCCGGGTCGGGGGAATGGCGGAAGTGGTGAGCAGCCCGACGTTCGCCACCGCGGTGGGGCTTGCGCTCTACGGGGCGCAGATTTCGGAAATCGGGGGAGGAAAAACGGAAGAGGAGGCCCGCGGGGGGTGGAAGCGGGTAAAGCGGATCCTGTCGGATATTTTTTAAATACACCGGGACGTACGGAAGGAGGAAAACCATGTTCACTCTCGTAGAGGAAAACAAATGCCACGCGGTCATCAAGGTGTTCGGCCTCGGGGGCGGCGGCGGGAACGCCATCAACACCATGATCGAGGAAGGCCTGACGGGCGTGGAGTTCATCTCCGCGAACACGGACGCGCAGGCCCTCGAGAAGAACCTTGCCCCCTTGAAGATCCAGCTGGGAGCGAAGCTGACCAAGGGGCTGGGTGCCGGCGCCAACCCCGACGTCGGACGGCAGGCGGCCCAGGAGGACCGGGACATCCTTCGCGAGTCCCTCATGGGTGCCGACATGGTGTTCATGACCGTGGGGCTGGGAGGGGGTACCGGCACGGGGGGAGGACCGGTCCTCGCGGAGGTCGCGCGGGAGGTGGGCGCGCTCACCGTCGCGGTGGTCACCCGCCCGTTCGCGTTCGAGGGCGCGACCCGGCGCCGGCAGGCGGAAATCGGCCTGAAAGAGCTTCGGAGCATCGTCGACACCATCATCGTGATCCCGAACGAGAAGCTTCTCCTGATCGCCGGGAAGGAGATGCGGTTCGTGGAGGCGTTCCGGAAGGTCGACGAGGTCCTGTACCAGGCGGTGCGCGGGATCTCCGAGCTGGTGACCAAGCCGGGGTACATCAACCTGGACTTCGCCGACGTAAAGACGATCATGTCGGGTTCCGGGGTGGCCCTGATGGGGACGGGCGGCGCCGAGGGGCAGAACCGGGCGATGGCGGCCGCGGAGAAAGCGATCTCCAGCCCCCTGCTCGAGGACGTGGCCATCCGGGGCGCGCGCGGAGTCCTCTTCAACATCACGGCCGGTCCCTCCCTCTCCATGAGCGAAGTGCACGAGGCCGCCGCGCTCATCCAGGAGGAGGCGGACGAGGAAGCCAACATCATTTTCGGGACCGTGATCGACGACGCGATGGAGGATGAGCTCAAAGTCACCGTCATCGCCACCGGGTTCGAAACCGGGGTGGCCGAGACCATCTGGAAGGCGCCGCGACGCACGATCAAGCTCGTGGGACGAGAGGACCTGGAGAAACCGACCTTCCTGCGCGCCCAGGGGAAGGAACCCGAAAAGATCGACCCGCTTCCGGTGCCCGAGAAGCCGGTCGAGGAAGAAAACCTGGAGGAGTTCGACATCCCGACGTTCCTTCGCCGACGGCCCCCGAGCGTATGACGTGGGAGATCCGCCGGCGTAACGAGGAGATCCTGTCCCGCGAGGTCGGGGCGGTTCGAAAGGAGTGGGGAGGAAGGGTCCGGGTCGCCCTCGTCTACCCGAACCGGTACGAGGCGGCGATGTCGAACCTGGGGTTCTTGACCATTTACGCCCGGGTGAACGCACGGGCGGACGCCGTATGCGAGAGGGCATTCCTGCCGGCGGAGGCGGCGGGAAAAACCCTCCACGGCGGCGGCAAGCGGCCGATGCCGCGCGGGGAGCCTGCCGGCCGCGGGCTCCCACTTACCACACTGGAGAGCGGCCGACCGCTCTCCGATTTTGACGTAGTAGCATTTTCTCTTTCGTACGAGAACGACCTCCTTAACCTCCCCGGCCTGCTACTGGCCGGGGGGGTCCCCCCTTTTCGGACCGACCGGGACGCCGAAAAACCCTCCCGGCACAAGGAGCGCCCGCTGGTCCTGGCGGGAGGATTCGCGGCGTCGCTCTCCCCCGAACCGGCGGGAACCGTCGCGGACGCCGTGGTGGTCGGGGACGGAGAGCGGGCGATCGGGTCGATCCTCGACCTGGGTCCTCCCCGGCCTTCCGACGAAGGATACCGCAAGGCCCTTGCACAGGTCCCCGGCGTCTACG
>JBAVJZ010000144.1:0-2144 GCA_049688015.1 Candidatus Deferrimicrobiaceae bacterium
TCCGGCGAGCCCTCTTTCGATACGCGCTCGACGAAGGCGACGATGGACTGCTTGGCCTTGCCTTCGTTCCAGGAGGCAAGCGGGTCGGCGGCAAGCGCCGGCAGCACGAGACTGGCAACACACAGGGCTACCAGTGCGAATCGTTTTGTGAGGTTCATAGTGATACTCCTCTCGTAATGATAAAAGGCCGCACCCGGTTGAAACGGGTGCGGCCCGGAAGGTTAACGGAGCGTTACCGCTACCGCGGCGTCAGTTGCTGCCTCGGGGCGGGTTCGTGAGCTTCTCCAGCACCTGATCGATGCCGAAACTGCCGGCCTTCTGGCGCGGCGGGAATTCCTTGAACGTTCCCAGGAACTTCCCGACGTACTGCTGTGCCGGCACCAGGAGGAAAAGGTGCTCCACCCGCCAGCGTCCGTAGTCCATGCTCTCGTGATCGGCCGTCTCGAATGGGTCGGAGCGCAGGTTGAACAGCTTGGGGAAGCGCAGCGTCACGAAAGGATCCTGCCAGACATCCAGACCATGCGATCGCTGCTCGGCGAAGACGAGCTTCCACTGGTTGTAGCGCAGCGCCACCAGCGAGCCGTCGTCGTTGAAGTAGAAGAACTCGTGGCGCGGGTCAGGGCCTTTGCCGGAGAAGTAATCCATCTGGTTGTAGCCGTCGATGTGGACCTTGAATGTCTCTTTGCCGACCTGATACCCCTTCATGAGCTTCTCGTTGATGTCCGGTTCGCCTGCCGCGGCCATGAGCGTCGGAAGCATGTCTTCGTGCGCAACGATATCGTTCAGCACGGTTCCGGGCTTGATGACGCCGGGCCAGCGGATGGCTGTCGGAACGCGGAAACCGCCTTCCCAGTTCGTGTTTTTCTCCGAGCGGAAGGGGGACGTGCCCCCGTCGGGCCAGGTGAACTTCTCCGCGCCGTTGTCAGTGGAGTACATCACGATGGTGTTTTCATCGAGGCCGAGCTCCTTGAGCTTGTCGAGCAACTGGCCGACGTGGCCGTCATGCTCCACCATGCCGTCGGGATAGATGCCGAGGCCGGTTCTGCCCTGGCTCTCCGCCTTGAGGCGCGTCCAGATGTGCATGCGGGTGGAGTTCCACCACAGGAAGAACGGCTTGCCCGACTTCTTCGCGTCCGTCATGAAGCGCAGGGCTTGCGCGGTGACTTCCTCGTCGATCGTCTCCATGCGCTTCTTGGTCAACGGTCCCGTGCTCTCGATCCTCTGGGTGCCGTCCGGGTTCGCCCACGTGTGGATCACGCCGCGCGTACCGAATCGTTTTTTCAGCGCCGGGTCCTTGAAGTAGTCGGGATGCTCGGGTTCGTCCTCGGCGTTCAGATGATAGAGAGAACCGAAGAACTCGTCGAAGCCGTGCGCGGTGGGCAGGTGCTCATCGAGATCGCCCAGGTGGTTCTTGCCGAACTGCCCGGTCACGTAGCCTTGCTGCTTGAGCAACTGGGCCAACGTCACGTCTTCCTTTTGCAGACCTTCTTTTGCGCCCGGGAGGCCGACCTTGAGAAGACCGGTGCGAAACCCCGACTGGCCGGTGATGAACGCCCCGCGTCCGGCCGTGCAGTTCTGCTGGCCATACCAGTCCGTGAACAATGCGCCTTCTTTCGCGATGCGGTCGATGTTGGGCGTTTGGTAGCCCATCATCCCCTGGTTGTAGGCGCTGACGTTCCAGTAGCCAATGTCGTCGCCCCAGATGACGAGGATGTTCGGTTTCCTATCTGCCGCGGCCGCCGGCCAAGCGGAAATCATGACGGCGCACACCAGGGCGACCGCCGCCAATCCCGCAAAATACCTGTCCTTGATCCATTTTTCCCGTGATTTCATGCTCGCTCCTTGTCACTTGATACGGTTGTAGTAAACTGCCTTGGCCAGTCCATCGCAGGTTTTTCACCGCGTCCCATAATCGAGATTGTGATTATTTATGTAAATCCGAGAATTACCGCCAGAAACACCCAAATTCTTTTCTCTTGGATGCGGATGCCGAATTAACGGCTCAGGATCTGGTTAAAAAAACTCTCCGGGAATACCCAGAAATATCCTCGTACCAGCCTCGCTTGCATACGAGATTGCAATAACGAAGCTTCCTTCATTTGCGTCTTCTCGCGGATAAGGTCGAAAAACCGCAACCTGTACGG
>JBAVJZ010000145.1:0-15445 GCA_049688015.1 Candidatus Deferrimicrobiaceae bacterium
CAAAGCACAACTTGCTCCGGGTCACTGTCTCGGCTGTGGAGGCATAATTCTCTCCCAGTAATGGGGCGGCTGCCAACAGCCATCCGGTTCTCCGCAAACCGACGATCACCGGCTTCCCGTCGGATTCCGTCCGGGTCAACTTCACAAGCCCGTTGCATATGAGGCAGACGGTGTGGGGAGATTCGCCCTGGTAAAAGATTACGTGTTCGGGAGGGACAATCCGTAATGTTTTGCAGTCAAGCAGCTTCTTAAAGTGTCCCAGGCAAGGGAGGCTCGATTCAGCGATGGGGACAGCCGAGAGCTTCGATGGACCGATACTCATTCCGGTCCTCCTTCCCTTTGGAGGCAGTTACCCCATGACACCATTCGCCCTGTGAAAGCCTATCCCCGATAACCAATCATCTGTGATTCCTCAAATGGCACCGTTTAGCATCTGCCCAACAGCAGAATCATGGACAGGAGGACGCACAGGGCAAAGAGCGAGAGGAGAAATCTTTCCACTATTCCATTCATAGACGGTCTTCCACATCGGGTTCGATGTCATTGCTTGCCGTTCTCCCTGGGACCTATTCGGGCAATTTCTGGTAGAACCGCCGTGTGGAGCCATCGGTTCTGCTCCACTCGACCCGATTTTTTGCATCGATCAGGCAGTCCAGGAGTGCCCTCAGCCCGATCTTCGTTCGTGCGATACCTTCATCCAAACCGGTACCTGCATCCATTGGAGGGGCGAACGATTCGCTCCCTGATCCATACATCAGCCGGTAACTCCTCCTCGAAGGAACATCGATCTCGGCCTCTCTGGCCTGCCTGGACGCAGCCGAAAAACAGTTGCAGATGATCTGCATCCTTCCGCGAATACTTTCTTTCCACTTCCCCATGATGCACCCCCTTTTTCCAGATCAGGCAACGGTTGGGTGACACCCTTCCTCGACGGGATACAAGGTGTGGAAACACACGAATGTGCTTTCTGGTACAAAGAATGACATGGCGAAAGTGACAGATCGGGGACGGATTCGAGGGGGAAAAGAATTGGCTAATGGATAAGACGGGCAGAACGAGTTCGGCGGAGGAGATGCAAAACGACCATGAAGGGGAGGGGGGATCTGTTTACCGAGTCGGGCCATAAAGACCCTCCAGGAGGGTCAGGCTGACCGGTTAACTGGACGACGAAATCCTTTGGAACAATTCAAAAAAAACGCGATGTAGGGAAAACAAATGTTAATGGATATATAAACAGAGTCAATCATTTCTTTTTATCGATGGAAGGGCTGTTTTATATAGCGGTACTTTTCTGAAAATGAACGAGATAATAATTGGCACAAACCCTCGTAAATTCCAATAAAGATTAGGTTGCGTTCCAGGGGGACCCAGCGATGGTTTAAGGATGAATTGATGGAGCCGACGGGCGGGATTGAACCGCCAACCTGCTGATTACGAATCAGCTGCTCTACCGTTGAGCTACGTCGGCCCGAGGATGCGTCGGGGCGGTTGCGAAAAACAAGCGTAGGAAAACGGCCCTCCGAAGTCAAGCGGATTCGGGGGGTTATGTTTTTCCGGTGGAGGCCCGGTCAGGAATGCTCGATCTGGTACTGCTCGACGTGGAACTTCTCGGACGCCGAGATGTTTACCTTCATACCGAACCGGTTCTCGAGCATCTCGATAAACCGGCGGTGCTCGCCGAACATCTCCTCCGCGACCGCTGGATGGACATACAGGGAGACCTGCTTCCCCGCCAGGAGGAGCGCCTGGCGCTCGAACTCGCGGAAGATCTCGTAGCAGATCGTTTTCTTGGACTTGATGATCCCCTCTCCGGAGCAGTAGGGGCAAGGTTCCGAAAGGAATCGGGAAAGGCTCTCCCGTATGCGTTTGCGCGTCATCTCGACCAGGCCGAGCTCCGAAATCTTGCAGATGGTCGTCTTGCTCCTGTCGGCACGCAGCGCGTCGACGAGCGCCTGGTACACCTTATCCCGGTTCTCCTCGGTCTTCATATCGATGAAGTCGATGGTGATGATCCCGCCGATGTTGCGCAGACGAAGCTGGTAGACGATCTCCTTCACCGCCTCGAGGTTGATCTTGACGGTCGTCTCCTCGAGTGAGGACCGTCCCACGTATTTGCCTGTGTTGACGTCGATGACGGTGAGCGCCTCGGTCTGCTCGATCACGATATAACCGCCGCTCTTCAGCCATACCTTCTTGTCGAGGGCCCGTGCGAGCTCGATCTCGACGCCGTAATGCTCGAAGATCGGCTGGCTTCCCTGGTAGAGCTCGATTTGTTCCAGCAGGCGAGGGAAGAACTGGGAGGTGAAGTCCCGGATTCGGACGTACTCCTCCTCCGAGTCCACGACGATCCGGTCCATGTCCGCTGTGAACATGTCCCGTACGGCACGGAGGGAAAGGGAGAGTTCCCGGTGAATGAGAGTGGGTGCGCTCGCGGCCTCGCACTTTTTGCGGATCGTGTCCCAGTGGCGGACCAGATAGTCCATGTCCGCCTTCAGCTCGGCTTCCGTCCTGCCCTCCGCCGCGGTGCGCACGATTGCCCCCATGCCGTCCAGGCAAATCCTCTCCCCGATCTCGAGTAGCCTTTCCCGCTCTCCGGGGTCTTCGATCCTGCGGGAAATGCCGATGTGCGCAGACCACGTGAGGAGCACGAGATACCTGCCGGGCAGGGTGATGTGGCTGGTGATGCGCGCCCCCTTGGTTCCCAATGGTTCCTTGGCCACCTGCACGATCAGATGCTGGCTCTCCCGGATCATTCCCTCGATCGGGGGGATGTACTGCTCCTGCGGGAACCGGGCAGCGTGGATGTCGATGTCCTCCGCAAGGTCCTCTTCCCCGTTCTCGTCGGCCTCGAACCCGAGCCGGGGAGTGACGAAGTCGCCCGCGTACAGGAACCCCGCCTTCTCCATGCCGATGTCCACGAAGGCGGCCTGCATTCCCGGGAGGACGCGGATGACCTTCCCCTTGTAGATGTTTCCGATGATGTTCCTGTCGTCACCGCGCTCGAGGAGGAAATCGACGAGGACCCCGGATTCGAGTGTCGCGACGCGCGTCTCGTACGGGGCGGAGTTGATGACGATGAGCTTGTTTCCTTTCTGCACCCTATCCCTTCTGCCGGGGCTCGAATTCGGCCGACAACTTTTTCACCGAGAAGCGATGGGGCGGAAGCGCCGTCCCAAGGATCGCACTCGCGGCATCGAGCGGCCGTGCCCCTTTTCCGGTTCCATGGATGATTGTAATGAAGAGACCCTCCCCGTTCACCAGGAAATTGCCGACCAGGGGTTTGAGGTCGATCTCGGATCGGTTCCCCTCTTTCCCTGTCGTCACCGGAAAATGCCCGGATCCGCGGAACGCGCGCCACGCGGCATCCACCCGGTCCGGCGTAATCTCCTCGGGCATCCGCTGCGGGGGAACCGGGAGAATGACGTAGCGGCAGGACAGGTTGAAGTCGGAAAGCCGCGGCGATCCCGGTGGCACCTGCCGGACCTCCCCGAGAGAAATCCCGCGCGGGAGGCAGGAGGGGAGTTTCCTCTCGATATCCGCCGGGGGAAAGGGGAGTCGGAACTCCGCCTCCAGGAATTCGGCAAGACTGTCCGTGCCGACGGGGAGGGCATGGGAAAAGGAGATCCGGGGCGCCGGGTTGAACCCCTGGCTGTACGCCAGGGGGAACCCGGCCCGTCGCAGGATGCGCCCCCAGAGGGACTGGATCTCCAGGCCGCTCAGGTATCTTGCCGGTCCCTCCTTGGCATACCGTATCCGCAGGATATGGCGGAACCCGCCGTCCTTGCGAGAGGACTCGTCCGGTACCGGGTGATGCGCTTTCGCTTCCTCTTTCCCGTCCGGATCGGGGGAGTAGGTAATATTGGTTAGGCCCGGAGGACATGCGCCGCACGCCGCGCACATCCCGTCCTTGCGGCAATCGGCCGTTGTTTCCCCCGACCGCGTCTTCTCCCGCTCGGACAGGAGGAAATCGCGGTCGATCCCGGCATCCACCATGTCCCAGGGCAGCGGCCCGGCCGGGTCCCGTTCCCGCCGGTACTCGGCCGGGTCGATACCCGTCTCCCGGAACGCCTCGGACCACGCGTCCGGACGGTACTCCTCGGTCCATGCGTCGAACCTCGCCCCTCGTCGATAGGCGGCAAGGATCGCCGCGGACAGGCGCCCGTCTCCCCGCGAGAACGCGCCCTCCAGTTCGGATACCTCCGGGGTGTGGAACTTGACCTCCACGTTCCGGTCCCGCCCGACCGCGGCCCGGATGATTCCCACCCGCTCCCGGATTTCCTCCTTCCCGATCTGACGCTCCCACTGGAAGGGGGTATGCGGCTTGGGGACGAAAGAGGACACGCTTGCGGTCACGGAGTTCCGCTTCCCGTGACGGCGGGCGACCGCCGCCACCTTCCGGATCAATTCCCCGATTGCGCGGACGTCGTCCGCCGTCTCTCCCGGCAGTCCCACCATGAAGTAGAGCTTGAGCGTCTGCCACCCGTTCCCGAAAATCCACTCCGCCGAGCGCAACAGTTCGCCGTTCCCCATTTCCTTGTTGATGCTCCGTCGGAGTCTCTCCGTTCCCGCCTCCGGTGCGAGCGTGAACCCGGTCTTCCGAACCTTTCGGATCTGGCGAACGGTATTCTCCCGGAGGGCGTCCAGTCGAAGGGACGGGAGGGACACGGAGATCCTCTCGGGGGAAAGGGTCTCCATCGCGTCGGTGATCAGGCGATCGATGCAGCCGTAATCTGCTGCTGAAAGAGAGAGAAGCCCTACCTCGTCGTAGCCGGTCTTCGGGGCGGTCTCCTGCAGGTACCGCAGGAGAAGCAGCGGGTCTCTCTCCCGGACGGGCCGGTAGACGTACCCCGCCTGGCAGAAGCGGCATCCGCGGGTGCATCCCCGGGAGATCTCGATGCTCAGGCGGTCGTGCACGACGCGCATGGCGGGCAGAATCGGGGAGGAGGTAAGGGGAGAGTCTTTCAGATCGGGAAGAACCCTGCGGGATACCGTCGTGGAGACCCCCGGAACGTAGACGCCTTCGATCCCCGACAGTTGGTGGAGCAGTTCCTCTCTCTTCCCTCCCCGCTTCTTGCTCTTCTCCACCTGTTCCACGATCTCCAGAATCGCTTCTTCCCCGTCTCCGACGAGGAGAGCGTCGAAGAATTCCGCCACGGGCGCCGGGTTGAGCGTGCAGATGCCTCCCCCCAGGACGACCGGGTCTCTCTCCCCCCGCTCCCGGCGGAGGAGGGGAATTCCGGCCAGATCGAGCATGGTAAGCACGTTCGTGTAGGTCAGTTCGTAGCTCAGGGAGAATCCGAGCACGTCGAAGTCGCGGGCGGGCCTCCCCGATTCCAGCGAGACCAGGGGCGCCCCCGTTTCCCGCAGGTGCTCCTCCATGTCCCTCCAAGGGGCGAAGGCCCTCTCGCAGAGGGTTTTCCCCCGGGTGTTGAGTAGCTCATGGAGCAGGAGGATCCCGAGGTGCGACATTCCGATTTCGTATACATCCGGGAAGGCGAGGAGAACCCGGGTTTCCGCCTCGTCCCACGACAGGAGCGCCGGCCGCACTTCGGCGCCGCTGTACCGGGAAGGTTTCTTCACGTTAGCAGGAATGGTTTCCATTGTTCCATCTGCCCAATATCTTTTTGATAATTCAATCCGTTCAAGTTACATTAGATCGGATGAAGACCTTGTTCCGGGCATTTGCGTAATGCGCCTCCTGTGGAGCCAGGGAGCGGAGGCTTCGTTCCGTCCCGGGGAGTTCTTCGGCCGCGAAGAGGAACTGCGCACCCTTCTCCGGGTGTGCCTCGAAGGAAAGTCCGGCATCGGGGCATCGGTTCTGATCTACGGCCCGCCCAACGTCGGGAAATCCTCCCTTCTCCTCAAACTGAAATCGGAGCTCAAGTCGCTGCCGCAGAGCACTGCGCCCCCGTGCCCATTCCCGTTCTATTATTCGTTCAGCAATATCCTGTCCCACCCGTTGGCCCTCTCCCAGCACTTCCTTCAGGAATACCTGTGGCAACTTCTCGTCTTCCTGGGGGAATCGCCCCCCGCGGCGTTCGACCTCGATGCGTTATGCGACACGCTTGCCGCTCGCGGGCACGTGGAATGCCGGGATTATCTGTCCGCCCACCGCCGGTACTCGGAGAAGGGGGATGGTCTGTCCGCACTGGCGAACGCGTTTTCCTTCCCGTTCGCGACCGGAGGGGAACTGCTGTACCCGGTTTTTCTCTTCGACGACTTCCAGTATACGATTAAACTGCAGAACATTCCCGAAGGCGCGATCTTTTCCATCCTTCGCCCCTACATCAAGTCCGGCCACTTCCCCATGATCGTCTCCGGCTCATCCCCGGGGCACGTCACCTCCTCCCTCAAGCGGGAAGGCTTGTACGGCTCGTTCCAGCTTCTCGAGGTCGGCGGGCTTTCGCCGGATGCCTCGGTTGCGGCGTGGGGTCCCCTATTTGAGCGAAGGAAGATCCGGATACCGGAGCACCTGGCGGTCCGCGCGGCGGTCCGGCTCGGCCACATCCCCATCTACCAGAGGATGCTCGCCGAGGAGATTTCCTTCCGGAACGTCCGTATCGAGGACGAGGTGGAGTTCGAGAACCTGTTCGCGCTCTCGGTTACCGAAGGAAAGCTCAACCGGTACTGGCGGGAATTTTTCGAGAACGCCATACCGGACCGCGTTGACCGGGCCCGTGCCATCAAGTTTCTGAAGCGGATCATCTGTGACCGCTTCCCGATCGACACGTTCGAAGGGGCGTTCTCGTTGATGGGGACTTCGCCGGAGGAAGGAAGCGAGATTCTTTCGGCGCTTGAGTTCAAGGGATTGCTGAAGTCCGATTTCGAGCACATCGAATTCGTCCGGGATCCCGTCCTTGCCGATTTCCTCTTCTGGGCGTTCGAGCGCGGCGTCCTGGGAAAGAACACGTCACAGGTCGCGGCGAGCATCGTGCAGGCGAAGATTTCCCACGACCTGCAGGAGGGGAGCGGGGGCGAGCAGGAGGCGAGCGCCGAAATG
This sequence comes from Candidatus Deferrimicrobiaceae bacterium, assembly GCA_049688015.1. GTDB lineage: Bacteria > Desulfobacterota > Deferrimicrobia > Deferrimicrobiales > Deferrimicrobiaceae > CSP1-8. The sequence goes on from JBAVJZ010000145.1 coordinate 7,001, forward strand.
GCGAAGGAGATGATGCGCCGCTGGGACTGCCGGGATGTGCCCGCGCTCCTGTTCGATTTCGGAAAATTTCACGAGAAGTACGGCGACAAGGGGCTTCTGGAGGTGGTGATCGGCCTGGAGGGGGATCCGCGGAAGGTGAGGCTCCCCAAGATCAGTTCGGTGTCAAAAGGGCACCGGACCCTCCGCGGCGGGAGCCGCTTCGACTTCGACCTCGTCGCTTACGGTTTCCACGACGGAGATTTCTCCGAGGAGAATCTGGTCATCTGGGCCGTGGACGTCAACACGGAAAAGAAGCTCGTGCAGGTCGCAGTGGAACATTTCGAGAACCGGTGCCGGCTGCTGAGCCTGGACAAAGGCCTGAAGCCCGGCCAGCTCCGGAAATGGATCCTCTTCGAAGGGGCCGCGGACGCCGCGGTCGTGGGGCTGGCGGACCGGTACGGCATACACCTGACCCACCGGACGCAGATGCGCCTTTTTCTGAACCTGTTCGGCATGCAGGAACTGGAGAAGGGAGCGGAGGAAAAGCGCCCGCCGGAGGCACGGGCGGGAGAGCAGCCGCTCGAGTTCGAGCTCGTGCTGCCGATGAAGGCGGACACGGAAGTCGTGGCCGCCCGTGTGGCGGAAGAGGTGGCGGCCTACGCATCGCTGGACAAGGATACGGTGGACCGGATCAAGATGGCCATCATCGAGGCATGCATCAACGCGTTCGAGCACAGCGGGGCGGAAACGGGGAAAGTCCGCCTGCGGTACGTCCTCTCCCCCGAGCGGATCGAGCTGTTCGTCCAGGACGAAGGCAAGGGGTTCCGCACATCTGCGGAAGGGGACGAGTCGAAGCAAAACAGGGGATGGGGGCTCAAACTGATCAGCGAGCTGGTTGACGAAGTCCACATCGAAACGGGAGAGCGCGGGACGACGGTCAGGATGGTGAAGAACCTGCGTCCCGTGAGCGACGAAGGAAGCACTACGACAAACGGCGAGGGATGATGACGTGAGAGAACTGAACGTGAAAACGCGCGAAGCGGGCGAGGGTACATCCGTCGTTTACGTAAACGGATACCTCAACAGCCTCCTGGGGGAGGAACTGGAGCGGGTGGTCCACGACGCTCTGGAAGCCGGACGGCCAAGGGTCGTGCTCAACTTCGAGGGGACCCGGCTCATCAACAGCATCGGGATCTCCTTCATCATCGGCATCGTGGAACGGACGGCGGAGCGGAACGGCACGCTTGCGTTCTGTTCACTGAACCGAATCAACCAGGACCTCTTCCGGATGACAGGCGTCTCCCGGTACGTCCGGGCATTCGATTCCGAGGAAGAGGCGATCGCCTTCTTCGCCCAGACGGTCTGACCCCGCGTCGGAAGACGAATTCGTCCGTCCGCCGACGGCGGGCGTCGCCATCCCCCTGCCCGGGGGAGGGCTACGTGATTTCCGTCAGAATGGCCCGCAGGGACGCGACGGAACGGGAGAAATGTTCCTCGCGATGCGGCTCCACCGTGAGGATGGGCGTTGTTCCCATGTCCCGTGCGGCGAGCAGGACCCCCCGGAAGTTGATCGATCCCTCCCCTACCGGAAGATGATCGTCCCGGAGACCGCGGTTGTCGTGGATGTGCATCTCCCGAAGATCGGGGCCGAACGCCTCCATCCATTTCTGGACCGGGAGTCGCGAGAAGAGCGTGGCATGGCCCGCATCGAAGCAGAATCCCAGTCGCTTCGACCCGACGGCCGCCCGGAGACGGAGAAGGTGGTCGGGGACATCGTCGAAGACGTTTTCGAGGAGGATGTCGACGCCCGCGGCTTCCGCCGCCTCCGCCACTTCGGAGAACGTCTTTTTCGCCCCTTCCAGCCAGGATTCCGCATCGAAGTCGAAGAGCCAGTCCGAGTATCCGCCGTGCATCACGATTCCCAGCGGGCGGAACAGAGGGGCGAGAGAGACGGCCTGTCGCAGGCGGTGCACCGTAACGCGGCGAATCTCCTCGTCGCGCGCACCCGGACAGAGGTCGTTGAAAGGAGCGTGAAACGTGGCGGTCGCGATGCCCCCCGACCGAAGAGAATCCGCCGCCGCTTCCGCGCTTCCCGGCGTGAGTCGGTCGAGGGTGTGTCCGGAAAGGTAGATCTCCGGCCCGACCCCCGCCAGGGAGAGCCGGCTGACCGCATCATTCTTCCCCAGCATGGGAAACGGAATCGTCGAATGAATCGTCCATGCCATCCGGTTCTGTTCCTCCGCATCTGATGGATTCTGGAACGTGAGAAGATACAGTATAGGGAATTCCGCCGCAAGCGGATCGGTATTCGGCCGGAAACGGGGAAGAAAACCCCTTGACATACGGTCGTATACTGCATACATTGACGGGCAATTAAACGAGGTCCCCCCCCCTATGGCAAAGATCAAGATTCAGATTGACAACCATTTGACTTTGCGAGAGAAAATTGTTGAGACAATCCGCAACGCGATCGTGACCGGTCAAATGCCCGCCGGCACCCGGATTGCCGAACCGGAACTTGCGGACAGGTTCGGCATCAGCCGGACGCCGATACGCGAAGCGTTCCGGCAGCTGGAGACGGAGGGGTTCATCACCGTCATACCCCGGAAAGGGGCGGTTGTGGCCTCCCTGTCCCCCAAGGATGTCTCGGATTTCTACGATCTGAAGGCCATCCTCGAAGGCTATGCGGCGCGCGCCGCGGTGAAGAATCTCACCGACAAAGACGTTGCGAAGATGGAAACGCTGAACCGCCAGATGGAGGCCGCCGCGGCCAAGAAGGAAGTGAAGAAGATTCAGGCCCTGCACAACGATTTCCACGACATCTTCCTCAAGGCGTGCGGGAACGAGAAACTCCAAACCATCGTCCATAACCTGGTGATGCAGTTCCAGAGGTTCCGGCTGATCCTGGCAATGCCGGGGCGGATCGAAGGGATTATCCAGCAGCATTGGGAGATTATCGAAGCCTTCCGGAAGAAGGATGAAGCGCTGGCGGAGTCCCTCGTCCAGAAAAACGCCTATTACGGGAAGAAAATTCTTCTCCGGGAACTCGCCAAGGGGTAATCCCCGGGCATGCCCGCGCCGGACAGCCTTCGCCAGATTCCCTCTGTCGCCTCTCTCCTGCAACGCGATGAGATCCGCTCCCTCCTTGCGCACTATCCCCGCGCGGTGGTCCTGGAGGCCATGCGGAATCTTCTTGACGAGTACCGGGGCGAAGCCTTGCGGGAGAAGGGGCCCGGTCGCCCCCGGGAGGAATGGATCTCCCGCCTGCTCGCCGCCCTTCCCGCCGCGGTGGCCGAGAGCGAAGAGATCACCCTTCGCCGGGTGATCAACGCGACGGGAGTCGTGGTGCACACGAACCTCGGCAGGGCCCCGCTTTCCGAGGAGGCGATCCGGGCGATCACGGCCACGGCCGCGGGGTACTCCAACCTGGAGTTCGATCTGGACGGAGGGACCCGCTCCCGGCGGCTGGTTCACGTCGAGGAGATGCTTCTGGCGCTTACGGGGGCGGAGTCCGTACACGTCGTGAACAACAACGCGGCGGCGATATTCCTTTGCCTTGCGGCCATGGCGCGGGGAAAGGACGTGATCGTGAGCCGTGGGGAGCTCGTCGAGATTGGGGGATCTTTCCGCATTCCGGAAATCCTGACAGCCAGCGGCGCGAACCTCGTGGAGGTAGGGACCACGAACCGCACCCGTTCCGCAGACTACGAGAGGGCGATCGGCCCCGCCACGGCGCTTCTCCTGAAGGTCCACCGGTCCAACTTCCGCATCACGGGGTTCACCGAGGAGGTGTCGACCGCCGACCTTGCCGTCCTCGGAAGCCGGCGCGGAATCCCCCTGATGGAGGATCTGGGATCCGGGGCCGTATTCGACTTCGCGGGGGCAGGCATCCCCGGGACGCCGACCATCAGGCAGGCGCTGGCCCAGGGGCCGGGGATCGTCACCGTCAGCGGCGACAAGCTCCTCGGGGGGCCGCAGGCAGGGATCATCGCCGGCAGGAAAGACCTGGTGGACCCGCTGAAGAAGCATCCACTCTCCCGGGCGCTCCGGATCGACAAGTTGTGCCTTGCCGCACTCGCCGCCACGCTTTGGCTCTACGCCGACGAGAGGAGGGCGGCCGCACGCCTCCCGGTCCTGGAGATGATCCTCGAGGGAGAGGAGATCGCGCGGGCCCGGGCGAGGAAGCTGATCGCAAAAGTGAGAAGGCAAAGGGCTTCCGCCGGGCGCCGGGACGACTCCTACGCGGGGGATGCGGTTGCCGGTCCGGGAGGCGTTCCTGCAGCTGGGGCAGGGTTGACGTTGCACGTGGAGCCATCCGTATCCTCCCCCGGGGGTGGCGCGATGCCGGAGGTCGAGATCCCCACCGCGTGCGTTGCCGTGTCTCATCCGCATATCCGGGTCGAGGAACTGGAGGCCAGACTCCGCAAGGGGATCCCTCCCGTAGTGGGCAGGATCGCGAAAGGGAAACTTCTTCTCGACATGCGGACGGTCCGGGACGGGGAGCTTGCGGAGCTTGCCGCCGCACTTGCCGCATCCGTGCGCGAACCGGAGGATCGTAAATAAATTGACCCGGGGAGGCGTGCTGGATAAAGTGGTTCAGGAAAACGGAAGCCGGGGGTCAGATGCTTAATTCCGGAGTGCTTGTTCTCAACAAAGCCTTCTTCCCCGTTCACATCACCAGCGTCCGGCGTGCCTTCTGTCTCCTTTACGCCGACATGGCCAAGGCGATCAATTCCCAGTACGAGATGTTCGATTTCCGGTCGTGGAGCGAACTGTCCGTCCATGCCAACGAGGAGGCCATCGGCCTGGTGGGCCGGATGATTCGGGTGCCGCGGGTGGTCGTTCTCACGGCCTACGACCGGGTTCCCCGGCGGAATGTGCGGTTCTGCCGCCGCAATATCTTTGTCAGGGATAAAAACACGTGCCAGTATTGCGGGAAAACGTTCACCACGAGCGAGTTGAACCTCGACCACGTGATCCCCCGGTCCCGGGGCGGGATGACAACGTGGGAAAACATCGTATGCAGCTGCATCGCCTGCAACAAGCGGAAGGGAGGAGAATTGCCGGTACAGGCGGGGATGCGCCTGATCCGCCGCCCGGCGCGGCCCCAATGGGCCCACCAGTTCTCCTTCTCCCCACGTGCCTCCATCCACCGGGATTGGCTACCCTTCCTGTCCATCGTTGACTTCACCTACTGGAACCTCGAACTCGAAAATTGAGAGGATCGACCGGGGAAAAGGGCCGCGACGTTACGGAATCGCTGATCTTTCTCGTTGGGCATCCCCTCTCCCACTCGTTGAGCCCATCGATGCACAACGGCGTGATCGCGCGCCGGAAGCTTCCCCTCCGATACGTGATGTTCGACCTGCCTCCGGGGAAGTTGCCCGATTTCCTTCGCGACGTCCGCGCCGGGAACTTTCTCGGGGGAAACGTCACGATTCCGTATAAGGAAGAGGCCGCCTCCCTGGCCGACGGGATGTCGGAAGCTGTCCGGGTATGCGGGGCGGCAAACGTTCTTCGGGTCCGGTCGGGACGCCTCCATGCCGACAACACGGACGGGCTCGGCCTCCTCGCGGCTCTTGCCGGAGCGGGGTGGGGGAGACGCTTCTCCCGCGTCGTGCTGCTGGGCGCGGGAGGGTCGGCCCGCGGGATCGGCTATGCACTGGCACGTGCGGGAACGCGGGAAATGGTGATCCTGAACCGGACGCCGTTGCGCGCGCACGCCGTGGCGGAACTTCTCTCCCGAAAATTCCCCCGGGTGGCCTTCTCGGCGGGAAAACTCGAACCCAGGGAGATGGCCCGGGAATTTTCCGGGACCGACCTGATCGTTCAGTGCACGTCGCTGGGCCTGACGGCGGAGTGGAAATCTTTTCCCGTCGAGGGGGTAAAGAAAGAAACGAGATTCGTCGATATAGTGTATCAAAGGGGGGGAACTTCCCTCGTGCGTGTCCTTCGCAGGAAGGGCGTCCCCGCCATGGACGGTCTGCCGATGCTTGCCCACCAGGCGGCGCTCAGCTTCGGCGCCTGGACCGGAATCGAGGTGGCGGGGGAGGAGTTCCTGTCCCACGCCCGCAGGGAGTTGGCCAAGAGGAGACCCGGAAGGGGGATTCAGGCTTGACAAGGGGCAATAAATTTTATAAATTTTGCATAATTTAGGTATAATTAGGTGAATTTGAAATGTCCGTGATGGCCACAAAAATCGGGGAAATGCTCCTGAAGGGGAACCTCATCACCCAGGAGCAGCTCCGGTCCGCCCTCGAGGTCCAGAAGAAGACCAGGGAGCGGATCGGATCGGTTCTCGTGAAGACGGGCACCATCAAGGAGTCCGAACTGCTGTCCTTCCTCGGGAGGCAGTTCAATATCCCCGTGGTCGACCTGTCCAAGTACGAGATCAACCCGGAAGTGGTCCGCCTCCTGCCCGAGGAAATGGTACAGAAGAACATGGCGCTTCCAATCAACCGGGTGGGGGCGAAGCTGATCGTTGCGGTCGCGGATCCCTCCAACATGGCGATCCTGGACGCCATCGGGTTCAAGACCGGTTACGCCGTGGAACTCGTGATGGCCTCCGAGAAGGATATCTCCGCCGCCATCAACAAGTTCTTCGACCAGACCCTCGAGTTTCAGGACATCATCTCGGAGCTGGACGACGAGCTGGAGATCGTCCGGGAGGAGGAGGTCGACACCACCGAGCTCGAACGGGGCCTGGACGACGCTCCCGTGGTCAAGCTCGTCAACTTCATCCTGACGGACGCAATCAAGAAAAGGGCCTCGGACATACACGTGGAGCCGTACGAAAAGGAGTTTCGCGTCCGGTACCGCATCGACGGTGTTCTGTACGAGGTGATGCGTCCTCCCCTGAAGATGCGCAACGCCATTTCCTCGCGGCTCAAGATCCTTGCCTCTCTCGATATCGCGGAGCGCCGTCTCCCGCAAGACGGCAGAATCAAGCTCAAGATCGGGAAGGGAAGGGAGATGGATTTTCGCGTCTCCACCCTGCCGACGATCTACGGGGAAAAGACCGTTCTGCGCCTCCTGGACAAGTCCACCCTGCAGCTTGACATGACCAAGCTCGGATTCGAGGCGGAACAGTTGAAGGATTTCATGGAAGCGATTCACCGCCCCTACGGGATGGTCCTGGTCACGGGTCCCACCGGTTCGGGGAAGACGACGACCCTGTACTCCGCCCTGTCGGACCTGAACAAGACGAGCGACAACATCTCCACGTGCGAGGACCCGGTGGAGTTCAATTTCGCCGGGATCAACCAGGTGCAGATCAAGGAGGAAATCGGACTCACGTTTGCGGCCTCGTTGCGCTCCTTCCTCCGCCAGGACCCGGACATCATCATGGTGGGCGAGATCCGCGACTACGAAACGGCGGAGATCGGCGTGAAGGCGGCCCTTACCGGTCACCTCGTCCTTTCCACCCTCCACACGAACGACGCGCCCAGTACGGTCACCCGGATGCTCAACATGGGGATCGAACCGTTCCTCGTTTCCTCGTCGCTCAACCTGATCCTCGCGCAGCGGCTGGCGCGCCGGGTGTGCGAGAACTGCAAAGAGGAATTGAAGGTTCCCCTGAAGGCGCTGTCCGATGCCGGGATGAAAACCGACCGTTTGAAGGAGGCGCGGCTGCGCAGGGGAAAGGGGTGCGACGAGTGCAACAGGACGGGGTTTCGGGGGCGCGTGGCTCTCTATGAAGTTATGCCGGTACGTGAGGAGATCAAGGATATGGTCCTGCGCGGGGGGTCGGCGCTAGACATCAAGCGTGAAGCAATCCGCCTGGGAATGAAGACGCTCAGGCAGGCGGGCCTGACGAAGGTAGAGGAAGGGGTAACGACACTCGAAGAGATTCTGCGGGTGACGGCTCCGGATTGACGCAATCGGAGGGAGACAGGGATAGATGTTGACCATCCACGAACTATTGAGCGCGATGTACGAAAAGGGAGCATCGGACCTCCACATCACGACCGGAGTCCCTCCCACGATCCGGGTCGACGGCAGGCTTCTCCCGCTGCCCGCCGAACCGCTTACTCCTCAGGACACGAAGCGTATTTGCTACAGCATTCTTACCGAGGCGCAGAAGCAGAGGTTCGAGGAGGACTGGGAGCTTGACCTCTCCTTCGGTGTGAAGGGGTTGAGCCGATTCCGGGCGAATATCTACCTGCAGCGGGGAGCGACGGCCGGCGCGTTCCGGACGATTCCGTTCAAGATACGGTCGTTCGATGAATTGGGGCTTCCTCAGGTGGCCAGGGAGTTGTGCAAAAAGCCGAGGGGACTTGTGCTTGTCACCGGGCCGACGGGATCGGGAAAGTCCACGACGCTTGCCGCGATGATCGACAAGGTCAATTCGGAACGCCAGGAGCATATCGTCACGGTGGAGGACCCGATCGAGTACCTGCACCCGCACAAGGGCTGCCTGGTCAACCAGCGCGAGGTCGGCGCGGACACCGCCAGCTTCAAGACGGC
>JBAVJZ010000146.1:0-19418 GCA_049688015.1 Candidatus Deferrimicrobiaceae bacterium
GCGCACCAGCTCCTGCACGCTCTTGAATTTTCTCTCGTCCCGGATCCGGTCCCGGAAATACACGGCGATTTTCTCTCCATAGATGTCCCGGTGGAAGTCCATCACGTGGACCTCGAGGCAGAGGGAATTCTCGCCGAACGTCGGATTGAACCCCATGCTGGCAACCGATCGGTGCAGGATACCCCCGACCTCCGCCTCCACAACATAGACGCCGGGGAGAGGTACCAGCTCCTGGGAGAACCGTATATTCGCGGTCGGGAACCCCATGTTTTTCCCCCGTCCCGCCCCCGTCACCACCGGTCCCGACATCCGGTAGGGACAGCACAGAAGCTCTTCCGCTTCACGAACCCGGCCGGCCAGCAGGAGGTCCCGAATGCGGGTCGAGCTGACGATCAGACCGCCCCGGAGGAGGGGAGGGACCACGTCCACCTCGAACCCGAGCTCCTGCCCGATCTCGGCGAGCATCGCGGGGGATCCGGTCCGGTTCCTCCCGAACGTGAAGTCGTAGCCGACCGTCACCCACCGGGGCCGAAACCTAAGCGCAAGAATCTGACGGGCGAATTCGTCCGGCCGCATGCTCCCGATGGCGCTGTCGAAGGATTCGACCACGAGCACGTCGATGCCCGTTTGTGCGATGAGATCGGCCTTCTCCTCCTCCCCCGTGATTTCGTAGAATCGGGCGCCCGGGGAAAAGAAGCGGACGGGGTGCGGGATGAACGTGAGGGCCACGGCGATCGTTCCCTCCTCGCGCCCCCGGGCAACAGTTCGCCGCAGCAGTTCGCGGTGCCCCAGGTGCACCCCGTCGAAGTTCCCCACCGTGAGGGAGACGCCCGTTTCGGAGGTGAATGCGGAGGAACCGCGGACCACGATCATCCGTCAAGCTCCTTGCTCCTGGCCAACCCGCCCTCTCTTTCCGCGCCCGCCGGCAATAAAATCTCTCAATTATTATGATACTATACACAGATTCCACCGTTTTTCCCGATTTATCAAGGCTTGGTTCCCGAAGGCCGTATCCGGCACCTGCGTACTACCGGTCAGCCGGGGAAGGAGCGGGTCGGAGGGAAGGAGGATAAACCCAGGCGATGAAAATCATCCATCGATACGTCCTGTTCGAAATCACAGGACCCTATCTCATCGCCCTTTTCACCTTCACGCTCGTGACCTTGCTGCACCGATTCTCCCGTCTCTCCGATCTCGTGGTCGCCAAGGGCGTTCCCTCCCCGCTCGTGGGGAAGCTGCTGCTTTCCCTTCTTCCCCGGTTCCTCGAAATCACCCTCCCGGCCGCCCTCCTCCTTGCCGTCCTCCTGTCCCTCGGACGGCTCGGGGCCGACTCGGAAACGACCGCCCTGAGCACGGCGGGAGTGGGAATGCGCGGCCTGGTCCTCCCGGTTCTCCTGCTCAGCATGGTGACGTTCCTGGCGAATCTCTTCATCGGATGGGCCGGAATTCCCTGGGGACAGCGGATCCTCACGGATTCGATCACCCGCATCGTCTCGGTCCGCGCCGGCGCCGGGGTCGAAGAACACGTCTTCCGGGAAGTGGCCCCCGATGTCCTGCTCTACCCCGACCGGGTATCGCCCGACGGCACCGGGATGACCGGGGTCTTTCTCTCCCAGAGGGTGGAAGGCAAGGACCCCCTGCTCGTCTTTGCCAGGGAGGGGAGGTTTCTGCCGGAAAGCCCCCACAGGGCCGCGGGGCTTCTCCTCACGGACGGGACCATCCACCACGACGACAAGAAGACGGACGCGTACCGGATCGCCTCGTTCCGGGAGATGGAATTCTACCTCCCCAGGAAAAACGTCGAAGCCGGCGACCGGGGCGGTCCCAATTACCTCACCCTGCCGGAGCTGGCACGAAAGATCTCCGAAACGGGGGGAACAGGGTCCGCGTCGACCTACCGGTACCACTTCCACCGACGTCTCTCGCTTGCGGTCTCCTGCCTGGCGTTCGGTCTCCTCGCATTACCGTTGGGGCATTCGCAGCGCGTTCGCGGGAAATCCCCCGCACTCGCCCTTACCCTTGCCGTCATCCTCTTCTACTACCTGTTTCTCGCCGCTGCGGGGGCGCTCGAGTCGTTCTCGCCCGAGCTCATGACGCTGCTTCTCTGGGTCCCCAACTCCGCGGGGCTCGCGGCGGCATGCTGGCTCATCTGGCGATCCGAGTCCCGCCTGATATTCCTCCCTGATCTGTTCGGACGTTTCGAAAGGAAGAAATGACGATCATCACCCGCTACCTTCTCCGGGAATTCTCCCGGATCGCCGTGGCGACGATCGGGGGGTTCCTGGTCCTTTTCATGGTGATCGACTTCGTCGAACGGGCCGATGAATTCCTGAAATACAAGACCTCCGCGGTAGAGGTGTTCCGATACTACCTGTACAGCGCGCCGCACATCTTCCTCCTGACGTCCCCCGTGGCGGTCCTCCTTGCGGTGCTGATCACCGTCTCCCTGCGGGCGAGAGCCAACGAGTTCACCGCCATCTTCTCCGGCGGCATCAGCATCTGGAGGGCCTGCGCCCCGATTCTCGCGGGATGCGCGGTCATTTCCGCCCTCTCCCTGGCGGGTTCGGAATTCCTCGTTCCCCGGACGAACCGCAAGGCCAGGGAAATCGTACAGTTCACGGTGGCGCCCGGGAAGGTCGCCGCCCAGTTCTCGCTGAACCGGTACTGGATTCGCGGGGAGAACGGAATCCTCTCCGCCCAGGTGGTCGATCCCCGGAAACGGGAATTGTCCGGGTTCCAGTACCTCGAGCTGGACAAGGATTTCCGGCTCGTCCGGCGTATCGACGCCCGATCGGCAACGTACCAGGAGGACGGGGGCTGGGTGCTGCGCGAGGGTACCGAACGGGATTTTCCCGGCCATCCCGGGGTCGAACGCTTCACCGAGAGAACGTTCGCTTTCCCGGATTCCCTCCTCCCGTTCCTGGAGGGGGAAGCGCCGCCGGAAGAGATGACATTTTCCAGGCTTTCCAGCTACATACGGGATTCCCTCGCACGCGGGTACGATGTGCGCCGATACGAGGTGGACCTGTACGCCAAGCTTTCCTACCCGCTGCTGAACGTCGTCATCAGCCTGGTCGCCATTCCCTTCGCCCTGCGGTCCCCCCGGTCGGGGGGAGTGTGGAGAAGCATCGGGGCGGGGATGTTCATCGGCTTCGTATGCTGGATCGTGCTTTCGATATCCCTTTCGCTGGGAAAGAAAGGGCTTCTCCCACCTCTTCTGGCGGCCTGGCTCCCGGACCTGGCGATCGCCTCCGCCGGGGTGTACCTGTTCCGGGGGACAAGACGGTAGAAAACGACCCTCAGGTCCCCATCTCCCACGAGGCAAGGTACTTCTTCTGCTCCGGCGTGAGGCGGTCGATCCTGGCGCCGATGGCCGCAAGCTTCAGTCTCGCGATCTCCCGGTCGATCTCCTCGGGTATCGCGTATACGACGTTCTCCATCTTCTCCCTGTTCCGGACAAGAAACTCCACGCCGAGCGCCTGGTTGGCGAAGCTCATGTCCATTACGTTCGACGGGTGCCCTTCCGCGGAGGAAAGGTTGATGAGCCTCCCTTCCGCAAGAAGGTAAAGCACCCTCCCGTCGCGCATCCGGTACTCCTCGACGAAGGGCCGCACGGTGCGGATCGACCTGGCCATCCCCGCCAGGGAGGGGATGTCGATCTCCACGTTGAAATGCCCGGAATTGCAAAGGATCGCCCCAGCCTTCATCTTGCGGAAGTGCTCCTCCCGCAACACGTGGATGTTTCCCGTGAGAGTGCAGAAGAAGTCGCCCCTCGGCGCCGCATCGCTCATCGAGGAGACCTCGAACCCGTCCATGACCGCCTCGAGCGCAGCGAGGGGGTCTACCTCGGTGACGAGGACTCTTGCCCCCATTCCCCGGGCACGCATCGCCAGCCCGCGTCCGCACCACCCGTACCCGGCCACCACGAAGCAGGCCCCCGCCAGCAACCGGTTGGTCGCCCGGAGGATGCCGTCGATCGTGGACTGCCCCGTCCCGTACCGGTTATCGAAAAAGTGCTTGGTCTTCGCCTCGTTCACCGCCACGATGGGGTAGCGAAGCACCCCCTTGTTCGCCATGGCGCGCAGGCGGATGACGCCGGTCGTCGTCTCCTCGGTGCCCCCCACGACGCTCTTCAGATATTCTTTCCGTTTCGTGTGGATCACGGAGACCAGGTCGGCGCCGTCGTCCATCGTCACGTGGGGCTTTACCGACAACGCCTGGAGAATGTGACCGTAATAGGTCTTCCGGTTCTCGCCCTTGACGGCATAGACGGATATGCCGTCGTCCGCCACGAGCGCGGCGGCGGCGTCGTCCTGCGTGGAGAGGGGGTTGGAGCCGCACAAGGCAACCTTCGCGCCCCCCGCAGCGAGCACCTGCATGAGGGCCGCCGTTTCGGTGGTTACGTGAAGGCAGGCGGCGATCCGCGTCCCCTTGAGCGGCTTTTCCTTCGCGAACCGTTCCCCGATGGAGCGGAGAACGGGCATCTCCCTCTTTGCCCACTCGATGCGTCCTCGTCCTGCCCGAGCAAGGCGCCTGTCCCTGATGTCGAATGGTTTGCCGCGGGCCATGATCCTGTCCCCCTTTCTGTTTTCCAAGGCAAATTAGAGGCCCGCGGACTTGCGCAGCGCCTTCACCTTGTCTGTCCTCTCCCACGTGAACTCCGGCAGCTCCCGTCCGAAATGGCCCAGGGCCGCGGTCTTCCGGTAGATCGGCCTGAGGAGGTTGAGGGCCCGGATGATCTTGGCGGGCCTCAGGTCGAACGTCTCGCGCACCGCCCGCTCGATCCTTTCCGGGGAAACGCTGGCCGTGCCGAAGGTGTCCACCATGACGGACACGGGCTCCGCCACGCCGATGGCATAGGCAAGCTGGAGCTCGCATTTCGCCGCCAGCCCCGCGGCAACGATGTTCTTCGCCACGTGCCGGGCCATGTACGCGGCGCTCCTGTCGACCTTGGAGGGGTCCTTTCCGGAGAACGCCCCCCCGCCATGGCGGCTGTACCCGCCGTACGTGTCGACGATGATCTTCCGTCCCGTCAGCCCCGTGTCGCCGTGGGGTCCTCCGACGACGAACCTCCCGGTGGGATTGATGTAGATCCTCGCCTTGCGGGACAGAAGATCCGCCGGGATGCTCTTCCGGATGACCTCCTCGAGGATTCCTTCGGTGAGCGTGGCCCTCTTCACGTCCCCCGCGTGCTGCGCCGAGCAGACGACCGCGGTCACCTCGCGCGGAACGCCGTCGACGTACCGTACGGTCACCTGGCTCTTCCCGTCGGGCCGAAGCCACGGCAACACCTTCTTCTCCCTCGCCTCGGTCAGTCGCCCGCATATCCGGTGGGCGAACGCGATCGACATCGGCATCAATTCCTTCGTATCGTTGCACGCGTACCCGAACATCATCCCCTGGTCGCCGGCTCCCTGCTTCTCGGCCGCCCCCCGGTCGACTCCCCGGGCGATGTCGGGAGACTGCCTGTCGACCGCCGTCACGACAGCGCAGTTGTTCGCGTCGAACCCCTTCGTGTTCTCCGTATACCCGATGGCGGTGATGGTCTGGCGGACCAGGGCGGGGATGTCGATCAGGGCGTTCGTAGTGATCTCCCCGGCCACGATGACGAGACCGGTCGTCACCATCGTCTCGCAGGCCACTCTCCCCCGGGGATCCTTCCGGATGATCTCGTCGAGAATCGCGTCGGAAATCTGGTCCGCAACCTTGTCGGGATGGCCTCCCGTTACCGATTCCGAGGTGAAAAGATACTCTCCCATGTCGCAGGACTCCTGTAGGGAAAATGTAAGCCGGGCGAATTATACTTCAGAAACGTTCTTCCGGGAATAGCTCTACCAGCTTTTTCATCAGATTCCCGGCGATATCGGCCGCGGTGGGATGGACAAGAAGCTCTGCCACAAATTCCCGCGCCTCGTACGCGACCGATTTCCGGAGGATCCTCTTCACGCGCGGGATGGAGGTCGCGTTCATGCTCCACTCGTCCACCCCCAGCCCGAGAAGGACGTAGGCATAGAGAGGCTCGCCCGCCATCTCGCCGCACATGGCTACCGGGATTCCCGCATCATGCCCCCCTTCGACGACCCGGCGGATCAGCCGCAGGATCGCCGGATGCAGCGGCTCGTAGAGGTACGAGACATGCTCGTTCACCCGGTCGATGGCGAGAACGTACTGGATGAGGTCGTTCGTTCCGATGCTGAAGAAGTCCACCTCCCTTGCCAGCTGGTCTGCGATGATCGCCGCCGAAGGAATCTCCACCATGATTCCCACGCGCATGTTGCGGTCGTACGAAATACGTCTCTTCCTCAGTTCCGACCGCGCTTCCTCGACGACCGCGAGAGCGGTGCGCAATTCGCCGACCCCGGAGATCATGGGGAACATCATCTTGACCTGGCCGTGCGAAGAGGCGCGCAGGATGGCCCGAATCTGCTGCTTGAAGATGTCCCGCTCCCGAAGGCAAAACCGGATCGCCCGCAGCCCCATTGCGGGGTTCATCTCCTCGGCCAGTTCGAGCTGCGACACGAATTTGTCTCCCCCCAGGTCGAGGGTCCGGATCGTGACGGGTTGGCGGCCGAACTTCTCCGCGATGCGACGGTAGGTCTGGAAGTGCTCCTCCTCCGAAGGGAGGTCCTTGCGGTTCATGTACAGAAATTCGGTCCGGTACAACCCCACGCCGAGCGCCCCGCTTCGCAAAGCCACATCCGCCTCCTCGGAAAACTCGATGTTCGCGAGAAGCTTGAGCGTCTTCCCGTCCTTCGTGATGGCGGGGAGCTTGGCGAACTTCGCAAGGTCCCGGATGCGGAGTGCGTACGCCTTCTGCTTATCCGTGTATTCCTTCAGCGCCTCGGGGGTGGGGTGCAGGATCACGACTCCCTCCTCCCCGTCGACGACGACCGTCTCGTTTTCCGCGAATTCCACCGTCACGCGCTCGAGCCCCACCACGGCGGGGGTGCCGAGAGAGCGGGCGGTGATCGCCGTGTGCGAGGTTTTGCTCCCCACGTCGGTCGCGAAGCCCAGAACCGGACTTTTCAGTATCTGCGCCGTATCGGCCGGGGAGAGGTCGTGCGCGATCACCACCACCGGTTCCTTGATGGAGACTACCGATTCCATGGTGCGGCCGGCCAGGTTCTCGAGAACCCGGTGGCCGATCTGCCGAAGGTCCTGTCCCCGCTCCCGCAGGTACTTGTCCTCGATGCGGTGGAACGTCTCGAGCAGGTTCTGCAATACCTTGTTGAACGCCCAGTCCGCCTTGAACCGGTTTTCGTGTATGAGACGGACCGTCTGGTCGACCAGCATCGAGTCATCGAGAAGGGCGAGGTGGACGGAGAGGATCTGGTAATGATCCGTGGACTGGTCCTTCACGCCGTCCCGGATCGACTGAATCTGCTCCTTGGAGCGAACCACGGCCCGGAGGAACGCGGCGACCTCCTCGTCGATCTTGTCCCCGGGCACCGTCGAGTGGACGGACCGCGGGAGCGCACGGTTGACGAAGAACGCCTTCCCGATGGCAACGCCGGGGGAGGCGGGAATGCCCTGCATAATCTTCATCCGGGGACGCGCACTTTCGGACAAGGGACCTACTCCTCCTCCTCGAATTTCTCCGCGATCAATCCTCCGATCGCATCCACGGCATCGTGGGCATCCGGCCCCACGGCGGACACCGATATGAGGGACTCCCGGTGTGCCGCGAGCATCAAAACCCCCATGATGCTCTTGCCGTTCACCTCCAATCCCTCCTTTTCCAGACGGATTTCCGAGGTGAACCGGTTGGCGAGACGGACGAGCTTCGCCGCGGCCCGGGCATGCAGCCCCAGCTTGTTCACGATCTCGAACCGGCGTTCGACTTTCTGCGATTCCACAGCCATATCGCCTTTTCCGTCTCCTTCCGCCGTCATTGCCAAAGGATCAGCGTCCCGACGAGGAAAAGCAGGACGAGAACTTCCGAAGGCGACACCGCCTTCCGGAAAAAAACCGTGAACAGATGAACCGCCAGGGCGGCAACGAGAAATACCCCCAGTTCCAGCCAGGCTCCGCCGAACAGGTGCGCCGTCTGACTGGCCACCACCCCGCCATACGCTCCACTCAGGATGGCGGCGATCATCTTCCTGTCCTCCGTTTTCCCGGTGAATCCCGCTTCCTTCAGGAACCGTACCGCGCTCTCCTCGCCTTCCATGCCAGCGGCGAACCCCCGGAATCGCAGGGTCATATGGGAACTGTTGTAAAGAAACAGGAGCATCGCGATTCCCAGGAGAGGATGGACGAATGCCAGTATCGCGCCCGCCACGGAGGCCATCGGCTTCAGCGCCCCCCAGAAGTACGAGTCCCCGATCGCCCCGAGCGAACCCATCATCCCCACCTTGAACGTCCCCACCGCCCTCGGATCCACCGTCCCCTCCGCCACGCGCTCCTCGAGCCGGATCGTCGAGCCCAGGATCACCGCCGCCATCGCCGGATGCGTGTTGAAGAACTCGAGGTGGCGCTTCAGCGCCCGGGAAAACTCCTCCGGCCGGCCTTCGTAGCGGTGGCGGAGCGCAGGAAGGATGCTGTAGGCAAACCCCACATTCTGCATTCCCTCGTAGTTCCAGCAGGCCTGCAGGAGGAACTGGCGGAACCAGACCTTCCGGCGGACATGCTGCGGGATCCCGCTCATCAGCCCAGCCACCGGAAAAAGAAGATCGCGGCAAAAACACACCCCATCGTCAGATAAAACACGGGCGAGGTCCGGTCCGTCCTGCTGCAGGAAAAGACCGCCGCCGCCCCGAGGAGAGGGATCGTGGGCAGGAGGACGCTGAACTGGAAGTGGCTCTCCGGACCGAACCGGGTAAGGAGGGATCTCGCCGCGAACACTCCGAGACCGGAAAACAGGAGTGTGAGCGCCATGCCGATAACCCCGAAGAGGACGAAACCGGCCATCAGGCCGTTCTCCACCGCCAGAAAATCCCCCCCCTCCACCCGTTCGACGATCAGATGCGCGATTCGTCCGTTTACCCTTCGTACGAGGCGATCCGCGTACTTCCCGAGTTCGGCGCATCCCACGGACAGCAGGAGGATCGCGGTGAAACTCCCCGGATCGAGCCCGATCGAGGAAGATGCCGTGGCCGCGGCCGCCCCGCCGAAGATCGCAGCACCGGTGTCATCCGGGGGTATCGAAGCCCCGACGGGGAGGCGCACGATGTAGAGAAGCTCCAGCACCGCCCCCACCTGCGCCCCCGCCGTGATGTTTCCGAAAATCGCCCCCGTGACGGAGGCCACGACGAGGGGCCGGTGCAGCATCACCTGGAACGCGGCGGTCCGGTCGAGATAGCAGATCCCCCCCCACGCGGCGGCCAGCAGGAAACTCCACACCATCGCCGTTACCTGTCGGGGCCGAACGAAGTGCCGGCTTCGAACGGGGTCGCCTTGACGGTTACGGCCACCCCCTGGTGGGAAAGGCAATGAACGGCCTCGAAGTCCTCCCGGGAGAAATACACCGAGGGGGCGATCTCCACCTTCCCCTCCGCGTAATGGAGGTTGCCGATATTCAGGGTGGAAAAACGGACACCGCGATGGAACATGTCGAGAGCTTCGCCGAATGTCGCGCAGAGAAGAATCGCCTTCTCTCCCAACCGGTTGATCTCGGAAAGGACGGTCCCGACCTCTTCCACACGGCAGAAGACGGTGTGGATGTCCTGCGGCACGGCGATCTCCATGACCGACCTCAGCATCGTGTTACCGACGAGATCGTCGTTGGCCACGACGAGACAGTTAGCCCCCGTGTGGGGGACCCAGGTCTCCACCACCTGTCCGTGGATCAGCCGGCAGTCTACCCGCACCAGAACGAGGGACATCGCGTCTATTTTTCCGCCTTTTTCTTGAGCATATCGCCCGGTATCGTGATGTTCCGTTGGCCGTATTCGAGAAGGTGCTTCGCCAGCTCGGGGAGGGGCATCGACGGCCGCGCCATCGGAAGCTTCACCATCATCGGCAGGTTTACGCCCGTCACCACTTCCACCTGATGGGTCGCGAGAAACGACAGTCCGATATTGGAGGGTGTGCCGCCGAACATGTCGATGAGGAGGAGAACGCCCTTTCCCGCATCGACCGTCCGGATAGCCGCTTCCACCGCCGTGTGGATCTCCTCCATCCCCATTTTCGGGTGGATGTCCACCGTCACGATGTTTTCGATCTTCCCGACGATGATTTCCGCGGCGCGCAGGATCTCGGAAGCAAGCTGTCCATGGGAAACAAGAACGACGCCGATCATAGGGGTCTCCTGAAATGGGGAGATGACCTGCCGATGTCGCGATGAACCACGATGGGAGCCACCGGCCTGGCGAGAAAGCGCTTCACCTCCTCCGCCACGACCACCGAGCGATGTCTCCCCCCCGTGCATCCCACGCCAAGGGTGAAATAGGCCTTCCCTTCCTTTGTATAAAGGGGGAGGAGGAATTGCAAGAAAGAGGTCAGTTTGCCGAAAAATGTCCGGGCGAACCGGCTCTTCATGACGTAATTCCGGACCTTGGGGTCCAGCCCGGTCAATTGCTTCAGCGCGGAGACGAAATTGGGGTTGGACAGGAACCGCACGTCCACCACCATGTCGGCCTCGAGGGGAATCCCGTACTTGTATCCGAAGGATATGATGCCCACCTGGAGGCCCGACTTCTCGCTCGGTCGAAACATCCGGACGATGGTGTCCCGCAGCTGGTGGACCGTGTACTGGGAGGTATTGAGGACCGTGTCGGCCATCTCCCGGAGGGGGGAGAGCATCTCCCGTTCCCTTCGGATCGCCTCCTTCGCCCCGCCCCGCGCGGCAAGCGGGTGCTTTCTCCTCGTCTCGCTGAACCTGCAGAGAAGGACGTCGTCCCCTGCGTCGAGAAACAGGACCTGGACGTCGTGCCGCCCGCGCCGCAGCTCCTCGATGACCCGCGAAAAATCGGGCAGGAATTCCCGTCCCCGCACGTCCGCCACGAGCGCGATCCGGGCCGTGTCGTCCCGTGCTTCGGAGACGAGGTCCACGATCTTGGGGAGCAGCACCGGCGGAAGGTTGTCGACGCAGAAATAGCCCAGATCCTCGAACACCTTTATCACCGTGCTCTTCCCCGATCCGGACAATCCGGTCACCACGACGATGCGAGCGCGGGTCTTGCGGTGCGCCGTCATTCCGGCTCGCCCCCTCCCGCCCGCTTCCCCTGGCGCTCCACAAGATCCGCAGCGGAGAAGACGCCCCGTCTCTTCAGCAGATAGTTCCGGACCGCCACTTCCACGATCGTGGCGAGGTTTCGGCCGGGGGAGACGGGGATAAGGCACGTCGGCAGGCTCACCCCGAGGAGATCCGTGCGCAGGTCCTCGATACCGAGGCGGTCATATTCCTTTCCGGCGGCCCATTCCTCGATCTGGATGACCATTTCCACCTGCTTCCGGTCCACGACCGCCGTGGGGCCGAACAGGTCCCGGATATTGATGATCCCGAGGCCGCGAATCTCCATGTGGTACCTGGTCATGTCCTCCCCGGTCCCCAGGATGGTCTCCGGCCCCCGTTTCTCCAGGTGGATGACGTCATCGGATACGAACCGGTGGCCCCGGAGAACGAGGTCCAGCGCGCACTCGCTCTTTCCGACTCCGCCCTTCCCCAGGAGGGCAACTCCCACCCCGAGGATTTCCATCAGTACCCCGTGCATCGTAGCGGCCCCGGTGAACATCCGCTCGAGGCCCCGCAGCACCTCGTGTATGAGATCCGAGGTGGTGAGATCGGAAACGAGCAGCGGAATCCCCCGGCGCTCGGCCGTCTCCACCAGCGGAGCGGGAAGGGGAAGCGAAGCTCCCGCGATGGCGCACGACATCGGCCGGGAGAAAAAGAGATCGGCGATCCGGGCCTGCCGGTCGGGGGGCTGGTTCCGGAAATAGGTGACCTCGGTCTCCCCCAGAATCTGGATCCTTCCCGGGTGTATCGAGTCGACCTCTCCCGTGATCCCGAGCCCGGCCTTCTGCACTCTTCTGTCGGTGATCTCGCGGGACAGGCCGGTCGCCCCCGACGTCAGCCGCAGACGGAGGGGATCGGCACAGGACTTGAGGAAACGGCCTACCGTAACCGGCATGTCATGTGCCTCCTTTGCCGGAGCGGCCTCTTTAGGAACCGGCGTCTTCCTCGCTGAGGATCTTTCGCAGTTCGTCGACGCCTGCCGCCTCGAGGAGCGACCGCCGGAACCGCTCGTCCTTGAGCAGACGAGAAATGCGTGCGAGCGCCTTCAGGTGCATCCCGGCCGAATTTTCGGGGGCCATGATCAGGAAGAACAGATGGGCCGGCTTGCCGTCCAGGGAGTGGAACTGGACGCCGTTGCGGCTCCTGCCGAACGCGGCGACCAGGCGCTCGATCCCGGCCACCTTGCCGTGCGGAATGGCCACCCCGTCCCCGATGCCCGTGCTCCCCAGGCTTTCCCTTTCCATCAGGATGGCAGCCAGGGATTCCACCGACAGCTTCGGAACGGACTTCGCAATCACCTCGGAAAGTTCCCGGAGGACGCCTTCCTTCGTGTCCGCCCGAAGATCGTCCAGTATCGCCTCGGGAGGGACGATTTCCTGGATCTTCATCGGGCCATGGGTTCCGTGAACCCGATGTTCCCGTCCTGCTGTCGGAATACGACGCTCGGCTGGTTGGTCTCCTGGTTGACGAACATGAACACGTCGACCTTCAGGATGTCGAGGTAGTGAGCCGCGTCCTCCACGCTCATCGGTTTCGGGATGAAGTTGTCGTGGCGTACGATGCGGGGGCCCGTCTCGCCCTCGGTGATCGTGAGGGAGGACCCGGAAACGCTCGGCTCCACGGAGAGACCCGTATTCTTGTCCTTTCGCTTCTCCCGGTACTTCTTCGTCTGACGCTCCACCTTGTCGCAGACCAGGTCGATGGCGGAATACAGGTTGTCGGTGGATTCGAACGCCTTGATCGTGATGCCTCGTGACGTCAAAAAGACCTCCGCTATGTGGCGGTATTTTTCCACGGAGAGCGTCACGTTCGCCTCGAAGGTATCGTCCAGGATCTTCTGGATCTTTCCCAGCTTTTCGGAAACGTAGTCCTTGAGAGGCTGGCTCGGGTTGATGTGACGGAACGTCACGGAGATGTTGGTCACGCGGTTTCCTCCTTTGCTCGATGCATTTCGCTTCTGCCTAGAACAGCTTCCTTCTCTTGGACGACGGCAGCACCCCCATCGCCTGGCGGTACTTGGTGACCGTGCGGCGGGCAATCCGGATTCCCTGGTTGCGGAGGATCCGGACGAGGTCCTGGTCGCTCAACGGTTTCTCCTCCCTCTCCCCCTTGATGATCTCCAGGATCACCTCCTTCACCGACTTGGACGCGATATTCTCCTCGCCCCCGTCCCGGTTCAGACCGGAATTAAAGAAAAACTTCAGCTCGAAGATCCCGTGGGGTGTGTACACGTACTTGTTGTTCGTCACCCGGGACACCGTCGATTCGTGCATGGAGATGTCTTCCGCGACATCCCGGAGCGTGAGGGGTTTCAGGCTCCTCGGCCCGTTCTCGAGAAATTCCCGCTGTATCCTCATGATGCTTTCCACGACCTTGTAGATGGTCCGCTGTCGCTGATGAATGCTCTTGATGAACCAGAGAGCGGAGTTGATTTTCTGCTTCAGGAATTCCTTGTCCTCCTTGCCGAGCCGGTCCCCTGCGGACAGGAGGTCCCGGTAGTACGAACTGAGCCGGAGGCGCGGCTGGCCGTCCTCGTTCAGCGTGATCACCCACTGGTCGTCCCTCTTGATCACGTAGGCGTCCGGGGTGATGTAGTGCACGTCGTCCCCCATAAACGCCCTGCCGGGTTTCGGCCACAGCGTCACCAGCTTCTGGAAGGCTTCCCGGACGACCTCCCGGGAGAGTTTGAGCCGTCTCACGACGCCGGCCACATCCCCGCGGGTGAAGAGATCGAAGTGCTCGGTGAGGATCCTCAAGGGGAGGGAGAATTCCTCGCCCTTCTCCCGGGCCTGGATCATCAGGCACTCCCGGAGGTCGCGGGCCCCCACCCCGGCGGGGTCGAGCGTCTGGATCTTCGCGATCGCCCGCTCCACATCCTCGAGCGGCTTCCCAAGGGCGCTTGCGGTCTCCTCGGCGGACACCTTCAAATATCCGTTCTCATCGATGTTGCCGATCAGGTAGGGGGCGATCTCGGCCACCGCATCGTCCGCAGAGGACAGGTTGATCTGCATTTCGAGGTATTCCGCGAGGGAAGGCTTCCGGGTAAGAAGGTTTTCGTAGTAGGGCCGGCCGTCCTCCTCCTCGCGATCACGCTCCCCGCGGGTTCCGGACGCCGTGGCGTTATCCCCGAAATAGTAGTCCCAGTCGACGCGGTCGATCAGCTCCTTGGCTGCCGAAGCCTCGGAAGGCTCGGGACTGTCCGGCAAGGCTTCCGGGGGAGACGCCTCCATCGTCTCCTGTTGTTCTTCGGGGGACTCCTCTGCATCCTCCTCCAGGGCGGGATTCACCTCGAGCTCCTCCCGCACCGCCTGCTGCAGTTCCAGGCGCGACAATTGCAGGAGCTTGATTGCCTGCTGCAGCTGCGGGGTCATCACCAGCTGCTGGCTCAGTTTCAGGGACTGTCGTAGTTCCAAGGCCATGATTTTTCCGGCAACCTACAGGGAGAACTGCTCTCCCAAGTATATTTCCCGCACGCGCGGGGAGGAAGCGATCTCCTCGGGGATCCCTTCGAGAAGGATCTCCCCTTCGGAAATAATGTACGCCCGGTCGCACACCGTGAGGGTGTCGCGCACGTTATGATCCGTTATTATAACCCCGATTCCCTTCGCTTTTAAGCCAAGTATCACCTCCTGCAGATCCGCGACCGAAATGGGGTCGATCCCGGCGAACGGTTCGTCGAGGAGCAGAAACACCGGGGAAATCACCAGGGAACGGGCGATCTCCACGCGCCGCCGCTCCCCTCCCGACAGGGAATACCCCATCGTCTCCTTCACGTGGGATATCCGCATCTCCGCGAGGAGGTCGGAGAGCCGCTGCTCCCGTTCTCCCTTCGGCAGGGACGTCTCTTCCAGAAAGGCGAGGATGTTCTCCCGGACCGTCAGTTTACGGAAGACCGACGGCTCCTGGGGGAGGTACCCGAGCCCCATCCTGGCCCGCCGGTGCATCGGAAGGCGGGTGATATCCTGCCCGTTGAGAAGGACCGTGCCGTTGTCCGGCCGAACCAGCCCCACGATCATATAGAAGATCGTGGTTTTCCCCGCGCCGTTCGGACCCAGGAGACCCACGACCTCCCCCGGGGCAATCTGGAGCGAAACACCCTTGACGGCCTCACGTTCCCGATATCGCTTTCTCAGGTCGCGGACGGCCAGTGATTTCAAGGGCTTTCTTTCCCCTTCCCTTGAAGAAAACGTTGCGGGTGGAGGACCGCACGGACGCGACCGCTCTCCCCACTCGTCACCACGGACCGGTTTTCCCGCAGGAAGATCGTCACCGAATCGCCTTTCAGGGTGTTCTCCCCCTGTTGCAGGTCGGCTCCCCCCGACAGGACGATCCGCTGTTCCAGGTTGTAGAAAACGGCGTGAGCGGCACGCGCCTCCCTCCCCTCCTGCACCACCCGGACGTTGCCGTCCGCCGTAATCTTCTCGATGGCATCCTGCCCCCGGGAATATTCCGCGTACAACCGGTCGGCATGAAGCGTCACGCCACCCTGTGTCGCCACGACATTCCCCTCGAAGGTCACGGTTCTCCCGTCGCTGTCGGCATTCAGGGTGTCGGCGGTAATCTCGATGGGCTGACGGCCCGCCTCATCCGAACGCAATGCTGCCGGTTTCTCCGCGCCCCCGGCCGGGACCGTCATGACCAGAAAGAGCAGAATGCAAACCACTCCCCTCGCCGCAACACGCGCGAAGTCTCGCAAGCAGGTCGTTTGTCCTCTCACGTCCTCACCCTTCCCTTCCCGGAGCCAGGACTCTCCCCGGAAGGATACTGCTCCTGGGGGAATCGAGCGTCACCGTTCTGTCTTGCCACCGCCACTGCAGGTTCCTCCCCTCCACCGTAAATCCGGGGCCGGAGAGGAGGGCGTTCGCCGCCATGATCACCTCCGACTTCAGGTCGACGCTCGCCCGGGGTGCCGTCGCGATCCAACCCGTACCGTTTTCCACAGCGACCCCTTCTGCAAAATCGATCCGGCCGTTGTTGAGGTCCCAGGATGCCGCGGGGGCGCTCGCCACGACGTTCTCTCCCCGCTCCCGCAGCGAGAGAATCACACCCGAGGCGACCACTCTTCCCAGCGGAATCGAGTAGGAGGCGTTATCCGAAGCGAGCCGGTAGATCTGTCCTTCCGGGTGAACCTCGACGATCTCGACCGTGCGCAGAATGATTTTCGCGCCTCCGCCGTTCCCGCCGCCCCTCCCTTCGGGGAGAGGGCGCGGGCTCTCCGACAGGTTCTGAACCAGCAGATAGGCCCCGGCGAGGAACGCCACCGCCGCCAGCCCCCACAACAGCTTCCCGATCACCCTCCCTCCCCGGCGTCGAAATATTTCCCCGAGACGCTGCCCCACGCACCGCAGGATTTCAGCACGAATTCGATGATCTCCCGCACGGCACCGTGCCCTCCGGGCCGGGAGGAGACGTAGTCGGCCTCGGAAAGGACGTACTCTTCGGCGTCGGCCACCGTCGCGGCGAACCCGACCTGCCGCAGGAGGGAAACGTCCACGATGTCGTCTCCGACGTAAGCGCTTTCCTCCGGGGAGATCCCTTTCTCCCCCAGGATTTCCCGCCACATGGCCACCTTGTCGAATACCCCCTGCCGGACGAGGGATATCCCCAGTTCCTCCGCGCGGAACCGCACCACCTCCGACGTCCTCCCCGTAATGATCCCGACCTCGATTCCCGCCCGCTGCATCATCTTGATCCCATGCCCGTCCCGCACGTGGAACCGCTTCGTCTCCACCCCGTTACCGTCGAAGAGGATTCCCCCGTCGGTCAGCACCCCGTCCACGTCGACCAGGAACAGTCGCACCGCGGCCGCCTTCGCTTCGGCATCCTGCCTCACCCGGGGACCGCTCATCCGATGCCCGCCTTCAGGAGGTCGTGGATGTGAACGATTCCTACCAGGGTCTCCGGGGCTTTCTCGTCAAAGACGAACAGGCTCGTGATCGAATACTCCTCCATCTTCCGGAGGGCGGACGCGGCCAGCTCCGAAGACGTCAGTCGCTTCGGCCCCCGGGTCATGATCTCTCCCGCCTTCGTCGTGAACAGGTCGACCCCCCGGGCCATCGCCCTCCGGACGTCTCCGTCGGTGATCACCCCCACGAGAGCCCCCTTCCCGTTCACGACTCCCGTAACCCCGAGCCGTTTGGAGCTGATCACGAAGAGGGCGTCCTTGAGCGGAGTTTCCGGAAGGACCAGCGGGATCTCCTCTCCGCGGTGCATGACGTCTTCCACTTTCTGCAGCCGGTGCCCCAGCGTTCCTCCGGGATGGAGCATGGCGAAGTCCTGCGAGGAAAATCCCTTTTCCTCGAACAGGACGACGGCAAGCGCGTCGCCGAGCGCCAGCATTGCTGTCGTGGACGCGGTGGGCGCAAGGCCCAACGGGCAGGCCTCTTCCCGCACCCCGGCGTCCAGCGCCACGTCGGCGTGTCGCGCCAGGATGGAGTCCGGATTCCCGGTCAGTGCGATGAGGGAGAGCCCCAGCCGTTTGAAGATGGGCAGGAGCCGAACGATTTCCTCGGTTTCCC
Organism: Candidatus Deferrimicrobiaceae bacterium; assembly: GCA_049688015.1. Classification (GTDB taxonomy): domain Bacteria; phylum Desulfobacterota; class Deferrimicrobia; order Deferrimicrobiales; family Deferrimicrobiaceae; genus CSP1-8. The sequence goes on from JBAVJZ010000146.1 coordinate 17,695, forward strand.
CCGAGTTCGAAAGGGCGATGACGACGTCCCCCGTGCGGACCATCCCGATGTCGCCGTGCATCCCCTCGGCCGGGTGGAGGAAGAATGCGGGAGTTCCGGTGGAGGCGAACGTCGCGGCGATCTTTCTGCCGATCAGACCGGACTTACCCAGCCCCGTCAGGACAAGTTTCCCCGGGGCCGCAAGGAGAATGTCGATCGCCCGGGAGAAATTCTCGTTGATTCTCTCCCGCAATCCGGCGATGCCTTCCGCCTCGATCGAGAGTACGCGGGAAGCTCGCCGGACGAGCGCTTCCGACCGGTCGCGCGGATCACGTCCCATTGCCCCTGCCTCCTTTCCCGACGGCCGGGTTCCCCGCCCGTCCGCCGGCGGATCCCTATCCCGACCTCTATCCGTCAACCCCTGCTCCTTCCACCGCTGTCCGGATCGCCAGCAGGGACCGAACCAGCGGCTCGACGTCCCGCAGGGGGAGGCTGTTCGGCCCGTCGGACCGGGCCCGTTCGGGTTCGGGGTGGATCTCCAGGAACAGGCCGTCCACGCCTGCCGCCACGGCCGCGCGAGCCAGGGGGGTGATGAAGCACCTTTCCCCCGAGGAGGTGTCCCCCGCACCTCCCGGAAGCTGCACGCTGTGCGTGGCGTCGAAGATCGCCGGGCAGATCCCCGCGCGGATCGCGGGAATTCCCCGGAAGTCGACGACGAGATTGCGATAGCCGAAGGAGGTCCCCCTCTCCGTGACGAAAACGGACCGGTTGCCCGTGGCCGCGACTTTCTCCACGGCGTTTCCCATATCCCACGGGGCCATGAACTGCCCTTTCTTGATGTTGACGGGAAGGCCCGTTTCACCCGCAGCGACGATCAGGTCGGTCTGCCGGCAGAGGAACGCGGGAATCTGCAGGATGTCCACCACCTTCGCAGCCGGCGACACCTGCCGCGGCTCGTGCACGTCCGTGGTTACGGGCAACCCGTACCGGCTTTTCACCTCGGCCAGGATCTTCAGTCCCTCCTGCTCCCCGGGACCCCGGTAGGACCGCAACGAGGATCGGTTGGCCTTGTCGAACGAGCCCTTGAAGATGACGGGAATCGACAGCCTGTCTGCCAGGGAGGAGAGAAACGCCGCAACCGCGAACGCCAGTTCCGCGGACTCGAGGACACACGGACCGGCGATGAAGGCCAGGGGATTCCCCCCCCCGATCCGGTAGCGACCCGCGATATCGACCTGCCGGATCACGGCCCGCCCTGCCCCGCGTAGACGATGGCCGCGTGGATGAAATCCCGAAACAGCGGGTGCGGGGAAAGCGGCCCGGACTGGAACTCGGGGTGAAACTGGCAACCGAGAAACCAGGGGTGGTCGGGAACCTCCACGATCTCCACGAGGCGGGCGTCGGGGGACAGCCCGGTGATCCGCATCCCCCCCGCGGAGAGGGCTTCCCGGTACTCGTTGTTGAACTCGTACCGGTGACGGTGCCGCTCGGAGATCTCGGAGGCCCCATAGGCCCTGCCGGCGAACGAGTTCCCGACGAGCCGGCAGGGGTACGCCCCCAGCCGCATCGTCGCCCCCTTTTCCTTGACGTCGCGCTGCTCGGGCATCAGGTCGATGACCGGGCACTCGCACTCGGGGTCAAGTTCCCGGCTCGTGGCCTGCGGAAGCCCGCAGACGTTCCGGGCGAACTCGAGCACCGCCACCTGCATCCCGAGGCAGATCCCGAAATAGGGGACGCGGTTTTCC
>JBAVJZ010000147.1:0-44472 GCA_049688015.1 Candidatus Deferrimicrobiaceae bacterium
GTCCTGGCGGGTGGCGGCGGAGGAGGCAGGGGCGGTGGCGGGTCGGGCAGGATGGGAGGGGAGTCCATCGGGAACCGGACCCAGATGCAGAACCAGGTCGGGACCCGCAATATGGAGCAACTTCGCATGCGGGACGGGGAAGGCGACCGGGACCGGGATCGTGACCGGATCCACAAGGAGTCCGGCACGGGGTCCGCGGCAACCGCCGCGGAATCCGCAGTGGGCGCCACCGGGGAGAAGAAAGGAAACCTTTATGGTCCGGGAGACGGCACAGGCCCTTACCTGCCCAAGGACGGAACGGGGTATGGGGCTCCGGCAAACCGGTAGGGGGGTGAAAACCGGGCGGAACAGGGCGGCATTGTCCGCCCTGCTCCTCGGTTTTCTCTTCGTCCCGCTCTTTCCCGCGGGCGCCGTGCTGGCGGCCGGGAACGGGACGGTTCTGGAAGGGAGCGGGATCCGCTACCCCGGGGGGTATGACCCCAACACGGTCGGGGAGGTCCGCGGAACGGCTCGCGACGTGGACAGGCCGGAGCGGGGGCCGATGAGTTTCCGGCTGGAATCGGGAAAGGAAACGTACACGGTCCTCGTCTCCCCGTCGTGGTATTGGGAGGACCTCCGGACGGAGATACCCGAAGGCGCGCAGGTGAGCGTCCGCGGCTCCAAGACGCTTGGTCGCGACATGGGGATGTACATCATCGCCCAGGAGATCCGCGTCCTGTCCTCGGGCCAGGCGTGGGTGTTCCGTGACGAGAAAGGATATCCACTATGGAAGGGCCAAGGCGGCGGAATGGGAGTGGGTGGAGGATCCGGGTCCCCGATGCTCCGGGGCGGCGGCGGGAAGGGGCCTGGGGGCATGGGAGGCATGGGCGGCAGGGGCAGGTGACACCCAGAGACGACGAAAAGAGGTGGACATGATCCCCCGACGGTGGAAGGCGCTGCTCGCGATTTTCGTGGTTCCCACCCTGATTTGGGAGGCATCCCCGGCATGTGCCGGCTGGGAAGCCGGCGTACAGGCGGGGTTCGACACAAACCTGAGCCGCTCCATCGAAGATGGCGACGGGAGCGGGTACCTCTCGGCCTACGGCAGCTACTGGAAGGGCCACGCCGCGGAAACCCGGCTGGACTGGACGATGGGGATCATCGTTCAGGGCGCGGTCTACCCTTCCCTTTCCGATGTCGACTACGCGGCGGTCATGCTCTCTCCGGGGATCGCGTACATCATCCGACCCGGCTGGACAGCATCCCTCACCCCCTTTCTCCAGGGGAAAGCGGTGCAGGATTCGGAGCAGTCGGCCTGGGCGTTCGGTGGCAGGGTCGGTTTCTCACAGAAATTCCCGAACGGCTTCTACCTCGGGGAATATTACGTCTACACGGACAGCCGGGCGGAGGAAGACGTCTACTCGTACACGGAAAACACCTTCGGTTTGTACCTCGGGATGCGCTGGACAACGAAGGTTTTCACGGAGGCGGGTTACGAATATTCCCGTGGAGACTCGTTCCTTTCTACAAATGTGGCCGCACCGCCGACTGGTGGCGGCGGTTCTGGGAGGGGCGGGAGGCGGTTCTCCTCCGCCTTCGGGGCCGATGTGTTCAAGGAAACGGTGGATGTGCACGCGCTCTCGGTATCCGCCGGAATCGACTGGACGCGGTCCTGGTTTTCTACCGTGAACTACACATACAGAGCGTTGGATAGCGATTCGGGCTCGGCGGACGACAGTTCCGGTTATGCAGGCATCGGGTACCGATTCGGAATTCCGGATCGTTAAGGAGGGAACCGGGAACTCCGCAGCCGACCGATCCGATCGCCGCTAGGGGCCGAAGAGCGAGCGGATGAGATCCATCAGGTCCGACTTGGCCTCGAAGCCGACGCCGGGGACTTCCGGCAGGCGGATCATTCCATCCTCCACGGGTGTTCCATCGGCAAACCCCCCGAACGGGGCGAACACCTCGGGGTACGATTCGTTGCCTCCCAGGCCGAGGCCGGCGGCGATGTTGAGGGCGAACTGGTGTCCGCCGTGGGGGATCAGGCGGTCTCGCGACCAGCCCATCCCGTCCAGCACCTCGAGCATCCGGAGATACTCCACCAGGCCGTAGGACAGGACCGGGTCCATCTGAAGGATGTCCCTGTCCTTCCGAAGCCCCGCGTGGCGCAGGAGGTTTCTCGTATCCTGCATGGAGAAAAGGTTTTCCCCGGTGGCGATGGGCCCCGGGTACCGTGCCGCCAGATCGGCGTGGAGTTGGTAGTCGAGGGGGTCTCCGGGCTCCTCGTACCAGCGAAGGCCATAAGGGCTAAGAGCTTCCCCGTACTCCACCGCTGCGTCGAGGTCGAACCGGCCGTTCGCGTCGACGGCAAGACGGTCTCCGCTTCCCACAAGGGAAAGAACCTCCTCGATCCTTCCTAAGTCGTCCGCCAGGGGGGCCCCGCCGATCTTGATCTTCACCACCCGGTACCCGGCATCCAGGTAGCGGCTCATTTCGTCCCGCAGCTCCCGTGTTCCTTTCCCGGGGTAGTAATAGCCGCCCGCGGCGTAGACGAACACCCGGTTCGCGGCAGCCCCGCCGTTGTAGCGGTCGGCGAGAAGACGGTAAAGGGGTTTTTCCTCGATCTTGGCCACAGCGTCCCACACGGCCATGTCGATTACGCCCACCGCCACCGAGCGTTCTCCGTGGCCGCCCGGTTTCTCGTTGGCCATCAGGATGTCCCGGAGCCGGAAGGGATCGAGGTTGCTTTCCGCCTCGGACACGTACGTCTTTGGATCGGCCTCCCGCACGCGGGGCAGGAACCGCTCCCGCAGCAGGCACCCCTGGGCGTACCGGCCGTTGGAGTTGAACCCGTATCCCACGACCGGTCTGCCGTCCCGGATCACGTCGGTGACCACGGCCGCAACCGACACCGTCATCCTGCTGAAGTCGATGTACGCGTTGCGGATGGGGGAGGCGATGGAAGCGGTGCGCTCCTTGATGTCGACGATCTTCATCGGCAGGTCATTTCCCCAATGCGGCGATCACGGCGTCGGTGACCTCGCCGGTCGATGCCGTCCCGCCCAGATCGGGGGTCAGAGTCTTGCCTGCACCGGTCACCTTCTCGATGGCGCCCATGAGGCGCCTGCCGGCTTCCGCCTCCCCCAGGTGCTCCAGCATCAGGACCGCGGTCCAGAACGTGCCCAGGGGATTGGCGATCCCTTTCCCCATGATGTCGAAGGCGGACCCGTGGATCGGCTCGAACATCGACGGGTACGTTCTTTCCGGGTTGATGTTCGCCGTCGGGCCGATCCCGAGGCTTCCCGACAGCGCCGCCGCGAGATCGGAGAGGATGTCCGCGTGGAGATTGGAGGCGACGAGCACGTCGAGCGTCTCGGGCTTGAGCACCATTCTCGTGGTGACCGCGTCGACGAGCATCCGGTCGGTCGTCACATCCGGAAACTCCCGGGCGACCTCGGCGAAGATATCGTCCCACATGACCATGGCGTGACGCTGGGCGTTCGACTTCGTCACCAGCGTCAGCAGCCGCCGGGGCCGCTTCCGCGCCAGGGCGAAGGCGAACCGCATGATGCGCTCCACCCCGGATCGGGTGAACACCGATACCTCCATTGCCACTTCGCCAGGTAGTCCCTGGTGCGCCCTTCCTCCCACGCCGGAGTATTCGCCTTCCGTGTTCTCCCGGACCACGATCCAGTCGAGATCCTTGCCGGTCCGCCCCCGGAGGGGACCCGAAATTCCCGGCAGGATGCGCGCGGGCCGGTAGTTCCCGTACTGGTCGAACCCCTGGCAGATGGGAAGGCGCAGCCCCCACAGCGTGATGTGGTCCGGGATGGAAGGGTGCCCCACGGCGCCGAAAAAGATCGCATCGAAGGCACGCAACGTTTCCAGGCCGTCGGGAGGCATCATCTGTCCGTGCTCGTGATAGTAGTCGCTCCCCCACGGGAACGTCTTGAACTCGAAACGGAACGCCCCGTCGCCCTTCGCGATTTCCTGGAGAACGCGGACTCCCGCGGGGATGACCTCTTTCCCGATGCCGTCGGCCGGGATCACTGCGATGTTGTGTGTGCGCATGATCGTTCCTCCTATCGGCCCTTGGAAACGATCTTGCGGATCTTCGCGCAGATGGCGTCCGTCACGTCGGCGGTGTTCGCCTTCCCCCCGATGTCCGGCGTCGCGATGCCCTCTGCAAGGACCGCTTCCATCGCGCTTATGACGAGATCTCCCGCCTCGGGGAATCCCAGGTGCTCCAGCATCATCGCGGCGCACCAGATCTGCCCCATCGGATTGGCGATTCCCTTGCCCACGATGTCGGGTGCCGAGCCGTGCACGGGTTCGAACATGGAGGGATACTTCCGTTCCGGGTTCAGGTTCGCGGAGGGAGCGATGCCGATGCTTCCCGCGATGGCGGGGCCCAGGTCGCTCAGGATGTCGCCGAACAGGTTGCTCCCCACCACGACGTCGAATTGTTGAGGGTGGGTCACGAACCGTGCGACAAGGGCGTCGATGTGGTACTGGTCGGCCTGGATATCCGGATACTCCTTTGCCACGGACCAGAACCGTTCGTCCCAATACGGCATCGTGATGTTGATTCCGTTCGATTTCGTCGCGGACGTGACCCGCTTTCTGCCTTTTTTGCGGGCCAGCTCGAAGGCGTACCGGATGACCCGTTCCACCCCAAGGCGCGTGAAGACGGTATTCTGGACGACGATCTCGTTGGGCAACCCCTCATACAGGCGGCCGCCCATGTTGGAGTATTCCCCCTCGTTGTTTTCCCTGACGACGAAAAAATCGATGTCCCCCGGCTTGCGGTCCGCCAGGGGTGTGCGCACGCCGGGCAGCAGCCTGACGGGCCGAAGGTTGATGTACTGCTGGAACGTTCTGCGGATGGGGATGAGAAGGCCCCACAGGGAGACATGGTCGAGGACCCCGGGATATCCCACGGCCCCGAGAAATATCGCATCGTGCGGCCGGAGAAGGTCGAGGCCGTTTTCCGGCATCATCCTTCCGTGCTTCGAATAGTGTTCGCAGCTCCAATCGAACGTCTCGTACCGGAAGCGAATCCCGCCGTGCACTTCCGCCGCGGCGTCGAGCACTTTCTGCGCGGCGGGCACGACCTCGTTGCCGATCCCGTCCCCCGGGATAACCGCCAGGCTGATCTCTTTCATCGGATCGTTTCCTCCCTTGAAGATGGCTGATTCCAACAGTCTCCGTTACCCGAAGATCGTGCCGGCCGGAAGCGGGACCCGAAGAAGGGAAACGAAGACAAAGATGAGCAGGTAGGTGACGGCAAGTGCGATTCCTACGCACCAGGCGATCCCCTTCGGTTCCCAACGGCAACCGCCCAGATACCAGGAGATGCCGCTGAACCCGAGCACTCCCGAAAGGGCGAAGCCCAGCGTACGGAGAAGGACGGACCAGGCGAGAAGAATCGCACCGACGACGGCCAGTCCGGTCCAGTTGACGGCTTTCCCTTCTTCCTTCGCGGTTCCTTCGGTCTCTTTCATCGCCGCGTAGGGCGTGAACGACAGGACGACCGTCAGCACGATCAGGGCCGCCATGATTTCCATCACGATATCGGGGAATATCCCGCCGAACACCGTGATGTAATCGCGTTGCAGCCAGAGCACGGCAACGAAGGCCAGGAGAAGGGCGGACCCGAGATGGTCCCGGAATTTGTCGGTCATTGCCTGCCTCCTACTCCGAGCCTCCGGGTGTTACTCCCCCCGGCTTCTGGAACATCTTTTTCAAGGGGCCGATATACGGCCACAGGAAGGAAAATGCGGACATTGCGATGAGGACCCACGACAGCGGACTGACGAACAGGGCGATCCAGGGGGAGGAATAGGCCTGTCCCATGAGGTAGGACTGGACGAGGCCCCCTTCCATGATAGGGCCGAGTATGAGGCCGAGCACGATCGGGGGAGCCTGGAACCCCAGAAAACGCAGTCCGAATCCGACGACCCCGAAGAGGAGCATGAGGATGACGTCGGTGTAGTTGTTCCGTATGGCATAGGAGCCGATGATCGTCAGGATGCCGATCCCCGGCACGAGATACCGCGCGGGAAGGGAGGCGACGAACCGGGTGAGGAGGCGTCCCCCGTAAATCCCGACGGGAACCATGACGATCGCGGCAAGCCCGAGGGCAAGCATGAACGTGTAGGTGATGTCCGCACGGGTGGTAAACAGTTCCGGCCCGGGACGGAGTCCCTGCAGAAGGAGAACGCCGTAGATGATCGCATCCGGCGGTGCACCGGGTATGCCCAGCGTGACCAGCGGGATCATTCCCCCGCCGACGACGGCATTGTTTGCCGTCTCGGTGGCGACGACACCGTCGATGAAGCCGGTGCCGTACTTCTCCGGATGTTTCGATGTCCTGCGAGCCTCGTTGTAGGAGACGAGGTTGGCGATATTGCCGCCGGCCCCCGGGAGGATCCCGATGACGGTGCCGATAATCGAGGAGCGAATGAGGTTTTTTCGGAGGGAGAGCACCTTTTTGATCGTTTCCCACAGGACTCCCTTTGTCCGCCGGTACTCCACCGCCTGGTGTTTCCCGATCCCCCTGGAAACGATCGTCAGCAGTTCCGGTATGCAGAACAGGCCGATGAGCATGACGATCAGCTCGACGCCGCCCTGCATTGCGGGGGACCCGAAGGTGAACCGCACGTCCCCCCCGATCGGCGCGATGCCGATCGTGGAGATGAGAACGCCGAACGCCGCGCCGGTGATCCCTTTCAGGAAGGAACCGGCGGCAAGGCTGGAGATGATGGTCAGGCCGAAAACGCCGACCCAGAAATATTCCGGCGGGCCGAATTTGAGGGCGATCGCGGCAAGCGGCGGGCTGAGGAAGATGAGCGCGACGACGCCGAAGAGGCCGCCAAAAGCGGAGCCGACGGTAGCCCCGATAATGGCTTCCTCGCCCCTTCCCTGGCACGCCATCGGGTACCCGTCGAACGTCGTCCCGATCGAGCTCGGCGTTCCGGGGGTGTTGATGAGAATGGCGCTGAAGGCGCCCCCGTAGATGCAGCCCATGTAGATGGCGCCCAGGAGAACCAGCCCCGGAATAGGGTCCATTGCGTAGGTGAAAGGTACCAGGAGGGCGACGGCCATCGTGGCCGTCAAACCGGGGAGCGCCCCCACGACCATCCCCACCACGGTACCGGCGAAAACGAGCAGGAGATTTTCAAGGGACGCCAGATGCTGCAGTCCCAGGAGGATGTTTCCGAACACTAAATTATTCCCCTCGCGGAGGAAAAGAATCCCGGGCGGAGGACGGTGCCTTTCCGCCCGGGGGATTCAGGAATTCCAACGCTTCGGAATGACTATTTCTTTTTGAGTCCCATTTCCTCCACTAGCACCTGGTACTCGGCCATCTTCTTCTTCACGAATGCAGTGGAGGCCTCGGGGCCCATGGTTTCGATCTTGAAGCCGTTTTCGTCCATCTTCTTGACGACCCCGGGCTCCTTCATGATGTTGTCGAATATCCCAGCGATTTTCTTGACGATATCGTCCGGGGTTCCCGGCGGGGCCGCAACGCCGCGGTAGGCGCCCTCCACGAGGTCAAAGCCGAGTTCCTTGAACGTGGGGACGTCGGGAAGAACGGACATCCGCTCTTCGGACATGATGGCCAGCGGGCGGAAATCGCCCGGGTACCGGACGGCCATGGTGGAGTAGGTCATGAGCGCTCCCACGTGGCCGCCCAAAAGCGACGGCACCGCCGCGCCCGAGCCCGTAAAGGGGATGTAGGTCAGCTTGATCCCGGCGGCCTTGTTCAGCATCTGGGTCCCCAGGTCGTTGGCGGTGCTGCTGCCGCTTCCCCCCACGGTCATGGCGCCCGGTTTTTCTTTCGCATAGGCGATCAGCTCCTTGAGGGACTTGAACGGGCTGTCTTTCCGCACGACGAGGATGTTGGGGGTGCTTTCGAAGAGGTAGACCTGCTTCAGGTCGAGCGTGTTGTATCCGGCGTTGCCGCGGGTGAGCGGCTGCAGGATGATATGGGGAAGGTTGTCCCCCGCGATGATGTACCCGTCGGGCTTGCTTTTAATGAGTTCCGACCAGCCGACCGATCCGCCGCCACCGATTTTATACGTGATGACGACTCCATCCTTGTAATGCTTCTGCAACGGTTGCTCCTGGATGCGGGCCGTGATGTCCGACTCGCCTCCGGGATTGAAGCAGATGATGTAGGTGAGGGGTTTGCTCGGGTACTCATCGGCCTGGGCGGGGGCAAGGAAAAACAGCGTGGCGAGTACCACCGAGAACGCAACGATGCCCTTCAGGAAACCATTCCTTCCCATACGCGTACCTCCTCTCTGCGAAAACTTCATTGGGGAACGGGATCTTACGAAGATATCCAAAACGACATGCTTTATCCACTCAAATTTTGCTTGCCCCCCCGGGAGGATACGCCCGCCTTCTCCCGCGCGGGTAGCCGTATTCGTTTACTCCGGTTTCGTCCCCCGGGTGACCTGTACAAGGTCGTTCGGACGGATCCATCGGGCGAAGGCCTCCCGGACCCGACGGGAGATACTCGTACCCGCCGATTCTTCCGCGAATTTCAGGACAAAATCGGGGCGAAATGCTTCGAGAGGCTCTCCCGCGTGGTGGGTGAAACGACAACGAGCATCTGGTCTCCTCCCTGCAGGACGAAGTCCGAATGGGGCAGGTAGGTGTGCCCTTCCCGAAATGCCGCAAGGATCTCCACCTGGCCTTCAAGGTCCGGGGGATATTCCCCGCTCCTGGGAATCGTCTTCCCGACAAGCGGGCTTCCCGGGCGGATCACCCCGAGGAGCAGCTGTTTCCCGTCCGGCAGGGTCACCGGAATCCCCGACGAGAGCAACCCTTTAAGCTTCGCAGTGCCCGTGGCCGAAGGGAGGGCCCCCGGCTGCTCGCCGAGGAGTCGGAGAGCGGAACCCAGATGCTCCCTCCTGTGGGCCGGCGAATCGGCTCTGCCGGGCACCTGGGCCTCGTAGAGGCTCCGGTATTTCAGGCGTTCGGACAGGGTGACCTGGGTCAGGTAGCTCAGCACCACGCTCAGGGCCGCGGGAACCAGCAAATGATAACCGCCCGTCATCTCCGCAACCATCAGCATCGTGGCGATGGGAACGCGCGCTGCTCCCCCGAACACGGCCGCCATGCCGACGATCGCCAGAGGGGCGGGCGGCAGGTGAAACAGCTTCGCCATGGCTCCCCCCAACATGGCACCGACGAACAGGCTGGGAGCGAAGACCCCGCCGGATCCGCCGGAGGAGACCGTCAGGGAGAGGGCGACAATTTTCCCCAGGGCCAACAGGAGCAACAACTGGAGCGGCAGCGACCCGTTGATCGCCTCCTGGATCCATCCATACCCGCCCCCGAGGACCTGGGGGATCCAGAGGGCCATCAGTCCCAGTCCCAGGCCGCCGATGGCAGGCTTGATATGGGGAAGCACCGGCAGGGCGAGGAAGAGATCCCGGACGCGGTAGAATACGACGGGAAGGAGGGTCCCCACGGCTCCCGCCACGACTCCCAGGAGGATATACCAGCCATAATCGAGGAATCCGGGAACCGAAATGCCCGCGGGAACGAGAAAGAGAGGCTCGTACCCGACGAACAGGCCGTTTACCGCATAGGCCACCACGGCACCGAGCAAGGTGTAGAGGAGAGCCCCGGCGTCGAACTCCATGTCGCTGTAGAGCACTTCGATGGCGAAGATCGCGGTTCCGATGGGGGAGCGGAAGATCGCCGAAAGGCCGGCGGCCATCCCGATCAGAACCAGCAGCCGTCGCTCCTCGTCCGACCGGTGCAGGAGGGTCCCGTAGAGGGAACCGACCCCCGCGCTTATGAGGGCCGTGGGCCCTTCCCGCCCGGCGGCGCCTCCCGACCCGATCGTGATGGCGGAAGCGATCATCTTGAGGGGGGGCACCCTGGACCGCAGGTAGCCGCCTGCCCGGTGGAAAGACTTCACGGCGGTATCCGTCCCGTGTCCTTCCGCCTCGGGGGCGAGGCTGTAGATGAGAATGCCCGACAGGAGACCGCCCAGGGTGGTGACCAGGGGGATCCACCACAGACCGTGCGTTCCGATCGCCTCGCTGAGAACACCTCCTTCCGCCGACAGCCGGGGCGGCACATACCCCCCTACCCCCGTCAAGAGAAAGCTCTGCGCCACCCGCAGCATCCACATGAACGCTTGCGCCCCCAGGGCTCCGACCACCCCGAGGAACAACGCATCGAAGATCCGGCGGTGCTGCGCTTTCTCCGAATTTCCTGGTCCGGCCAATTTCCGCGACTCCGTCTCCGTGCCCGGGTTTCTCAAATCTCGTGCGGGGGATCCCCGTGACCGGGAATCCTCCGGTGCATTCCGGCTGGGCGACTCCCTCGTATCGTGGCTACCCGCCCGATTTCCGGGTGAGGGGTGGACGATTTCGGATCACCACGCTCGCAAGCAGGACCGCGACGATCCCCGTCAGGAAAATCCCGTCGAATTTCCCGGCGCCCCCGATCGAGGCAATGGGCGCACCGATGCCCTGCACCTTGCCGAGGTTGAGCAGATCGGCGCCGATCAGGGTGCCCATACTGCCCGCGATATAGGCCAGTGGGGCGGCATGTTGCTGGGAAATGACAATGGCTGCGATCGCCGCAACCAGCGGAGGAACGAAAGCAGGAGTCGCGATGCCGATGCCCGGAACCGGATACGCCATGCGATGGACGACGACCGTCACGACCCCGACCGCCAACAGGCTTTTGAGGTAGAGCTTGTTCTTCACGATGAGGTGGAGGGAGAGAATCACGGGAATGATCGCGCCGCCGACGTTTACCGCGATCACCGTCCCCGCCCCGGTGGTCAGTACCGGGATCACATACTGCATTCCGAAAAATTCTATGACTTTATGCGCAACCATTTGCTCCGGCGGAAGCTGGGCGATGGGGATGTTGATATAGCTGCCGAAAAACGAAAAAAGGAGAAGAACAAACAGATAGCGGCGGTCTACACCCACCTTCTCGAAGGCATATTGGAGGATCCTCAGTTCGACCAGAACGACGACGAATACGAAGACCAGAAAGAATGCGATGAGGAAGGGAAAGGCAAATGGGAAATAGTGCATGTGTCAGTCCCCGCCGGGAATCTGCCACCCGTATTTTCGCCCGCGAGATGCGATATCCGGAAACAATTCAACGCTCAGGGGGGAGCCGGTTTCCCTTCTCCGTTCTCCTCCGGGTTGCCGCGTTCCTGCTTCGGGCCGTCCGGAAGGCCCTTGCCGAATTCCGCGGTGCTCTCCTCGCTGTCCCGTTTTCGGACACTGTACCCCGTAATCCATGCGGGATCCATCGGATAGACCATGGGATCGAACAGGACCATGTAGAGGTGCCAGACGACGATCGCCAACGTGGCCAGCACGGCCTCGTAGAAATGAATCGTGACGGCGATGTCGAGAGCGATCTTCGGCAGCCATGCGAGGATGAAGGTATTTGCCCATAGCATGATTCCCGTGGTAGCCATTACCAGCGTTCCCCAGACGACTGCCCAATACTCCAGCTTTTCCCCGTAGGAATGAGAGGAGATCTTCGGCCGGTGTCGGCGAAAACCGAAAAGATAGGCAAATGTACCGCGGGCTTCCGAGGCGTCGGAAGTATGCGGCCGCAGGACCAGCCAGTGACTGCGCAACCGGTCGCTCGCCAGCAGCGATACCACGTGGATAACGGAGGTCAAGAGGAGAACCGCGCCGGCGATTCGGTGAATGGTGCCGCGGAGCGGCCAATCTCCCTCCCAGGCGACGAGAGGCCTGGCCCACCACTGGTCCGGGTAGATCAGGGCGAACCCGGACCACACGAGTGCGGTGAAGGACAGCATCAGCAGGGCGTGTTGTATCCGCTCCAGCAGATACATGCGGAAGAATGCCGGGTCCCCCAGCGTTTCTTCGGCCCGCTCCGGAACGTCGGAAGGTTCCCCCGAAGAGAATCGCAACGCGACCAGCTTGCGCATCCAATCGCACAGGTTGTGAAGGAACATCAGCCCGATCGTGAGGGGGATGAGAATCAGATACGCCGTGCGTACCCACCGGACGGACGTTGGCGGCGGCGTGCCTTCCCCCCAATGAATATGCCCGATCGCAAACCGCGTCCCCGCCCCCGGGTGGCACTTGTCGCACGTTTTCACCAGGTTTCCCGGATAGATCGTGGAGCGGGGGTCCGAGGAGGGAAGGATCAGGTGCACGCCGTGACAGCTGGCGCAGTTCGCAACGGTTTCGGACCCGGCCTTGAGTGCCAGTCCGTGCACGGATTTCTCGTAGCTTGAGATGGTCATCCGGGGAAGCCGGAATCGTTCCGTGAGCCGGACATCCCCGTGACACCTGCCGCACGTTCCGGGAATATGCGTCGGGAAAACGGGGGAAGCACCCTTCGACGGCGCCAGGATCATGTGCTCGCCGTGACAGCTCGAGCAGACGGGGGCCGCGACGATTCCCTCCGCAACGGCTTTCCCGTGGACGCTCTCGCGATATTCGGCGAGAACCTTGTCGTGGCACGTCCCGCAGATCCCCGGGATGGACTTGCGAAACGCCTCGGTGCCGGTTCGTTTCACCCCGTGGACGTCGCCGTGGCAGTCCCCGCAACCCGGTGCGTCCCCGTTCCCTTTCGCTCGCGCCAGGCCGTGGACGCCGAGACGATACTTTCCGGCGACATCCGCATGGCACTGGGTGCACAAGGGCTTCGCAATCCCGGGGGGATGCGGGAAGGTTTCATGTTTTTTATGGCAGCCCGTGCAGGAGAGGGTGGCGTGCGGTGTTCCGGCGATTTCTTTCGCCTGGTCGTGGCACTCCGCGCAGTCGGCCTTGACGGCGCCGTGCGCATGCCCGACCGCGATCAGCGCACAGAGAACCACCCAAAGGGAAAAAGGAAAAATTTTCCTTTTCACGGTATCGGCGGCCCGAAATCCTTCCTGCCGGCGAACGGTTCAATGCTGGGGAAGCCCATCCGGGCGTTACAACTATAGCACTTTTCCGGTCCTTTCGTTTTCGGCAATCGATCAGGGAGGACCCGGTAGAATGGAGACGGTTACCTGAAATCCGCATCCAACGTAGGGATTAACGCGAATAACGGGATGATGTCCGTCCGGAAACGCCTTTGACGTTAATGGGAAAACGAGGATATCTTCGGGATGCAGGGAGGGTGCCCGGTCGATGATTCTCTGCACGCCTGAAATCGGGATATACCGTTGATACGCCGGAATGCGAAGCGTCTTCTGTGCGTGCATGGCGTGCTCGTTGCCGCGATGCTTGCCGGCTGCGCGGTCGGTCCCGATTTCCGCCGTCCCGCCCCCCCTGCGGTTTCTTCCTACACGGCGGATGCGCTGCCGGGGGAGACGGTCGAAGCAAAGGTCGCCGGCGGGGCGACCCAGCGGTTCGTCTCCGGAGAGGACATCCCCCCCCTGTGGTGGGCGTTGTTTCGTTCCGAGGCGCTGGACCGGCTGATCCGGCAGGCGCTAAAGGACAGCCCGACGCTTTCGGCGGCACAGGCGACGCTCCGCGTAGCCGAGGAGACCCGGCGGGCGCAATCCGGCGCCTTGTTTCCAAGTGTCGACGGGAACGTATCGGCGGACAGGCAGAAAATCTCGGGCACCATGTTCGGTCTTCCGGGGAGCCAGCCCCCCACGTTCACTCTCTACAACGCCTCGGTAAGCGTCTCGTACATGCTGGACCTGTTCGGCGGGACGCGTCGCGAGGTGGAGGCTCTGCAGGCGCAGGTCGATTACCAGCGTTTTCAGCTGGAAGGCGCCTGGCTCACCCTCACCGCCAACCTGGCCACCACCGCGATCCGGGAAGGGGCGCTTCGCGGCCAGATCCGGGCGACCCGGGAAATCGTGGCTGCGGAAGAGCAGCAACTGGCCCTGGTGGAACGGCAGTTCCGGCTCGGAGGAGCTTCCCGCCCCGACGTCCTTGCCCAGCGGTCACAGCTGGCCCAGACCCGGGCGACCTTGCCGCCGCTGGAAAAACAGCTCGCCCAGACCCGCCATCTCCTGGCGGTGCTTGCCGGAAGGTTTCCCGGTGATGCGGGGACGCTCCCCGAATTCGACCTCGACGGGCTCTTCCTGCCGCAGGAACTGCCGGTGAGCCTCCCGTCGTCGCTGGCGCGCCAGCGCCCGGACATCCTCGCCGCGGAAGCGCTTTTGCATGCGGCATCCGCCCGGATCGGCGTGGCCACGGCGAATCTCTACCCGCAGCTTACCCTGACCGGAAGCTTCGGGTCGCAGGCGTTACAGGTCTCGGACCTGTTCGGCGGAGGGACGACTGTCTGGAATCTCGGTGCCGGGGTGGTCCAGCCGCTCTTTCGGGGAGGGGAATTGACCGCAAAACGGCGTGCCGCCATTGCCGCATATGACCAGGCCGAGGCTCTGTATCGCGAGACCGTTCTTGCGGCGTTCCAGAGTGTGGCCGACGTGTTGAGCGCCCTGGAGATGGACGCGCAAGCGCTCATGACGCAGGCGGATGCCGAAGCCGCTGCCCGGGCGGCTCTCGAACTTGCCCGGGAGCGGTTCCAACTGGGAGGGGCGAGTTATCTTACGCTGCTCGACGCCGAACGCCAGTACCAGCGGGCGAGGATCGGCCTGGTCCAGGCACAGGCCACGCGGTTTGCCGACACCGCGGCGCTCTTCCAGGCGCTCGGCGGGGGGTGGTGGAACCGGGAGACGGAAGGCGATACGAAATCGACATCCAGGGAACGACCGGAAAATCCTGATACCGGAGTCGTCCGACCATGAAAAAACGCATCCTGTTGGCACTTGTTGGGTTGGCTATCGTCATTGCCGCGCTGTCCGCCGTCAAGGCATTGCAGATCCGGGCGATGATCGCGCAGGGAAAGGAGAGGGTACCTCCGCCGGAGACGGTGACCACCGCCGTGGCCACCGCGGAATCGTGGGAGACATCCCTGACCGCGGTCGGCTCCCTGACAGCGGTCCAGGGGGTCACCGTGGCCGCCGAGCTTTCGGGGAAGGTCGCGGAGATCGCCTTCGAGTCGGGAGCAAAGGTGAAACAGGGAGATCTGCTGATTCGCCAGGACACAAGCGTGGAAGAGGCTCAGCTGCCCGGCGCCCAGGCACAGGCGGCCCTGACGCAGACCATCCTCGCCCGCGACGCCAAGATGCTGGCGGAACAGATCATTTCCCAGGTCGATTACGACACCTCCGCCGCGAACCACGAGCAGGCGACGGCCCTGGTCAACCAGATCCGTGCGGCCATCGCCAAGAAGACGATCCGGGCCCCTTTCAGCGGCCGACTGGGCATCCGACAAGCAAACCTCGGCCAGTTGCTCCGCGAAGGCGATCCCATCGTCACGCTGCAATCCCTCGACCCGATCTACGTCGATTTCACCTTTCCCCAACAGGAGATGGCCCGGTTGCGCCCCGGCCTGCCGGTGCGCGTGACGTGCGATTGCCTGCCCGGTCTTGCGATCGATGGGCGCATGACGGCCGTCACCCCGCTGGTGGATTCGGATACCCGCAACATCCAGGTGCAGGCGACGGTGGGGAACCGGGAGGAAAAGCTCCGGCCGGGGATGTTCGTCAACGTGGCGGTCGGCCTCCCGGTCCGGCAAAAGGTGCTGGCCATTCCGGCCACGGCGGTGTTTTACGCTCCTTACGGGAACTCCGTCTTTGTCGTCGTCGACGACAAGGAGGGAGGAGGAGGGAAGACGCTGCGTCAGCAGTTCGTGCGACTCGGGAAGAAGCGGGGCGACTTCGTGGCCGTCACCGACGGCCTGAAGGAAGGGGATACCGTCGTCAGCACCGGCGTATTCAAGCTGCGCAACGGCCAGGCGGTGGTGGTCGACAACACGCTCGCCCCGCCGTTCCGGGAAAACCCCAGACCGGAGAACAGTTAAGTGCTCCAATTCACGAATACGGTTGCATTCGAGCGCCGCTGCATCCGCTCCGGCTTCGTTGCGCTCCTTGCGCCGTACTGCTTTGAGTACGCCTCAGTCGCGCGCCTCGCCGGCGCGGCGCATCAACGCTCTCGGTGCCACACCGTATTCATGAACTGGAGCACTACCCGATGAAATTCACCGACCTGTTCATCCGCCGTCCCGTCCTGGCCCTTGTGGTCAACCTGGTCATCATCATCGCCGGGCTGCAGGCGATCCGGACCCTGAACGTCCGCCAGTACCCGCGCAGCGAGAACGCGACGGTAACCGTCACCACCGTATACATCGGCGCGAGCGCCAATCTGGTGCGTGGCTTCGTCACCTCGCCGCTGGAGCGCGCCATCGCCGCCGCCGACGGCATCGAGTACATGGAATCGAAGAGCGCCCTCGGCCTCTCCACCATCAGTGCGCGCCTCCGGCTCAACTACGATTCCACCAAGGCGCTGGCCGAGATCAGCTCCAAGGTGGACCAGGTGCGCCGGGATCTCCCCCCGGAGGCGGAGGTGCCCGTCATCAACATCGAGTCGGCCGACAGCCGGTTCGCCTCGGCGTACCTTAGCTTCAGTTCCGATATCCTCCAGCAGAACGAGATTACCGATTATCTCGTGCGTGTCGTGCAACCCCGCCTTTCCGCCATTCCGGGGGTGCAGCGCGCCGACATCCTCGGCGCCCGCACCTTCGCCATGCGGATCTGGCTGAAACCCGACCGGATGGCGGCCCAGGACATCAGCCCGACCCAGGTGCGCCAGGCCCTGGCGGTCAACAACTTCCTGGCCGCTCTCGGCAGGAGCAAGGGAGAATACATCCAGGTCAACCTCACCGCCGACACGGACCTCCGCACGGTCGACGAGTTCCGGCGCCTGGTCGTGCGCCAGCGCAACGGGACCATCGTGCGGCTTAGCGACATTGCCGACGTGGTGCTGGGCGCCGAAGACTACGACGCCGAGGTCCGATTTTCCGGACAGACCGCGGTGTTCATGGGGATCTGGCCGCTCCCCAACGCCAACTCTCTCGACGTTATCAATCGGGTGCGGTCCGAAATGGAGTCTATCGGGCAGGACCTGCCGACGGGACTGGAAAGCCGCGTGGCCTATGACGCCACCAACTACATCTCCAACGCCATCCGCGAAGTGCTCAAGACCCTGGGCGACACGCTGATGATCGTCATGGTCGTCATTTTCCTGTTTCTCGGCTCCTTCCGTTCGGTCCTGATCCCGGTGGTGGCGATCCCGCTGTCGCTGATCGGCGGCGTCTTCCTCATGCAGCTCTTCGGGTTCACCGTGAACCTGCTCACCCTGCTGGCCATCGTTCTCTCGGTCGGTCTGGTGGTCGACGACGCCATCGTGGTGGTGGAAAACGTGGAGCGCCATATCCGGGAGGGGAAAACGCCCGTGGAGGCGGCCCTGATCGGCGCCCGCGAACTGGTGGGGCCGATCATCGCCATGACCATCACCCTGGCGGCGGTCTACCTTCCGATCGGTCTGCAGGGGGGGCTGACCGGTTCGCTCTTCCGGGAGTTCGCCTTCACGCTGGCGGGAGCGGTCACGATCTCCGGGATCGTGGCCCTGACGCTGTCGCCGGTCATGTCGGCCAGCCTTCTCAAGCCCGGGATCGGGGAACGAGGCCTGGCCGGCCGCATCACCCGCGACTTCGAACGCCTGAGAAACCTGTACGGCCGCCTTCTCGACGCTACCCTGGCGGCGCGTCCGGCGATCTACGTGGTCTGGGTCGTCGTGTCCCTCGCCGCGGTTCCGATGTACGTCAT
Organism: Candidatus Deferrimicrobiaceae bacterium; assembly: GCA_049688015.1. GTDB lineage: Bacteria > Desulfobacterota > Deferrimicrobia > Deferrimicrobiales > Deferrimicrobiaceae > CSP1-8. The sequence continues at coordinate 17,636 of JBAVJZ010000147.1, forward strand.
GTCCGCCAAGGAGCTTGCGCCGCTGGAGGACCAGGGGGTCATCTTCGGCATACTCGACGCGTCCGCCAACTCCACCCTCGACCAGAACAGCTTCTTCGCCGCGGAAGTCAACCGGGTATTCCATAGCGAGCCGGAAACCGATTTCACCTTCCAGATCACCTTTCCCAACTCCGGGTTCGGCGGCATGGTCGTCAAACCGTGGGATGAGCGCAATCGCACCATCTTCCAGATCCTGCCCGACGTCCAGCGAAAGCTGCAACGGATTCCCGGCGTCCGGATCTTTCCGACAACCCCGCCGGCCCTCCCCGGCGGCGGCGATTTCCCGGTGGAATTCATCCTGGCATCGACGGCCGAGACGGGGGAGATCCTCGAATTCGCGAACCAGCTGCAGGGGAAGGCCATGCAAAGCGGGATGTTCGCATTTCCCCCGCTGATCGACGTCAAGATCGACCAGCCCCAGTCCGAATTCGTCATCGACCGGGACAAGGTGGCCTCCATGGGACTCAATCTGGGACAGATCGCCGGCGACCTGGGGGGCCTGGTGGGAGGCGACTTCGTAAACCGGTTCGACATCTCCGGCCGCAGCTACAAGGTCATCCCGCAGATCCAGCGGATCGACCGCCTGAATCCCGCCCAGCTCAAGGATGTCTACGTCACGGGTCCGAACGGCAGGCTGGTCCCCTTGAGCACCTTTGCCACCCTGCGCGAATCGGTCGTCCCCCGTTCGCTCAACCGTTTCCAGCAGCTGAATGCGGTCAAGATCAGCGGCGTGGCTGTCCGGCCGCTGGACGAGGCGTTGCGCTTCCTGGAGGACGAAGCGGCGAAGATCCTGCCCAAGGGCTACGTCATCGACTACACCGGCGAGTCCCGCCAGCTGCGCACCGAGGGGAACAAATTTCTGCCTGCCTTCGGCCTGGCCGTCATCCTGATTTTCCTGGTACTGGCGGCCCAGTTCAACAGCTTCCGGGACCCCTTCGTCATCCTGGCGGGATCGGTGCCTCTTGCCATGTTCGGGGCGCTTCTTTTCACGTTCCTGAAGATGCCCGACCCGAACGTACCGTTCTGGACTCATGGCTGGACCACCACCCTCAACATCTACTCGCAGGTCGGGCTGGTGACCCTGGTCGGGCTGGTGTCGAAAAACGGGATCCTGATCGTCGAGTTCGCCAACCAGTTGCAGCTCCAGGGCCTGCCAAAGCTTGCGGCCGTGCGCCAGGCGGCCATGATCCGTCTCCGTCCGATCCTCATGGTCAGCGCCGCCACCATTGGCGGCCACTTCCCGCTGACCCTGGTCACCGGCGCAGGTGCCGCCGCCAGGAATTCCATCGGTCTGGTGCTGGTCGGCGGCATGTTCGTCGGCACCTGCTTCACCCTGTTCATCATCCCCTCCATCTACATGCTCATCGCGCGCGACCACGGGAAGGACCGGGAGGACGGTATGGCCGTCGTAGCGACGGATGTCTGATATTCCGGACAACGGATGCAGGGCGGCTGAAGTCGCCCTGTGACGGTTTGCATCTTCCCGGGTGTCTCCTGTAAGGATTTGGGAACCAAACCGGGGCGATCGGAGACTAATGGAGGAGAGACGCAATACGACCCCGACGGCCCGGGCCGGACAACCGATCGAAGGATGAGAAATTGAAATCAGGAAAAGGCGTGATCATCCTCTCGATTATCGCAGGGGTGGTCACGTGGATCTCCAACGCGCTCGTCGAACGGCTCTATTACTACGGCCCGACGAGAAGTTTCTGGGATCTTCTCCTGCTCGATATCCCCCCCGAAGAATTCTACGACCGGATCATCACCATGGCCGCATTTCTCCTGCTCGGAATCCTCGTTGCCCGAATGCTCGAAAAGCGAATCGCCTCGGAGGCAAGGCTGAAAGTCCTGGCCGCGGAACTGGAGCGGAGCAACCGCGAACTGGAGCAGTTTGCCTACATGGCGTCGCACGACCTCAAGGAACCTCTTGTCACCGTCGGAGGGTACCTGCGGCTTCTGGAACGACGACACAAACAGGCGCTGGATGAGAACGCGACCGGATACCTCCGCAATGCCCTGGAGGGCATCCAGCGGATGGAGCGGCTGATCGGGGATCTACTGAGCTATTCCCGGGCGGGATCCCGCGTGAAGGAGTTTCAGCCCGTGGATCCTTCTGCCATTCTCGACGCCGCTTTGGCCAATCTCTCCGGAGTGATCGAAACACGGAACGCGATGGTTACCCGCGATCCCCTTTGCGAAGTCATGGCGGACCGCACCCAGTTTCTCCAGTTGTTCCAGAATCTCATCAGCAACAGCATCAAGTTCTGCCGCGACCCATCGCCCCGGGTCCACGTTACCGCTCTCCGGAATGACAAGAACGAAACGGTGTTCTCCATACGGGACAACGGAATCGGGATTGCGCTGGAGCATACCGAAGAGATCTTCCTGGTATTCCGGAGGCTTCACGACCGGAAGGAGTTCCCCGGGACGGGAGTCGGGTTGGCGACCTGCAAGAAAATCGTGGAGCGGCATGGCGGGCGAATCTGGGTAGAGTCCAGGCCCGGCGAGGGAGCCACCTTCCTGTTTACCGTCCCGAACCGGGGCACCTCCCCGCGAGTCGCGGGCACGGCCCGGAAAGGAACGCCAGCGGCGGCGTAGTCAGGACAAGAGGACGGAGTTGTCGCCCCGGTCTTTCCTTCAGGAACCCCGTACGTCCACCTCGAAATCTCTCCCTTCCCAGCGCCCCGCATCCGTCCAGAAAAACGTGAAGCGGACCCGTCCGCTCTGTTGCGGCGGGGTGGAGATATCGAAGTATTCGATCCCCAACGGGATCGGGGTGGAGCGCGAATCTTCCGCAGTGCTCCAATCGTCCCGCGTCCAATGAAGGAGAAACGGGGCCCCCGCCTGGATGCGAAGGATATCCCCGGCCTTCACGACGCAGACCTGACGGTTATGTTTCCATATTTCCAGGGGTTTGCAGCCGCTGCTCCGGGGAAGATAGCGGTCTGCGACATCGGGGACGAGGTCGAACACCTTCCCGTCCGCAACCGACCGGAGAAGCTTGATGTACTCCGCATGGGCCCACATGAGTGGCCTTGCGGAACCGGTGGGTCGGCCGAGGAACATGTAAAGGTCCGGCCGGTCCGGCTCGTCCCAGACCTGTTCGGGCATAAGTCCGGTCGGGGAAGCAAACCCCTCCAGGGCACGAAGATACGGATCCGGGTCCCGTCCCGCGGTCAGCTCGTAATGCCCCCGCTCCCCGGTGAGCAGGGGCCACGCGCGCCCCTTCCCGTACCCTTCGAACGGCCCGCCATCCTCTCTCTGCCCGTACCCGTCGTAGTTGTACCGCCGCCAGCACGGACCGTGCGGCGTGTCTACTTTGAGCACGGCGTCAAGCACGCGTACGGAATCCACGACGACCGGATCGTCGGCCCTGCGGATCCCGTACCGGACCAGCTCCAGGAACCCCCCATCGATGATCTCCTTTGCCGGGAACTTCCAGGGGGTGCCCGGCGGGCGGTTGGCGAGGGCCAGGAACCCGATGTTGGGGTCCTCGTGCGGGAACGGGTCGTTCACGCCCACCGGGAGGATGCGGATGTAATGCCTGGATATCCCGGGGACGAGCGTCCCCTCCGTGGTCGCCATCCAGGCTTCGACATGGCATTCGAGAAAATCCGCGTACTCTTCGAGGAACGTGGCCGTCGCCCCGTCTCCCCGTTCGCGTGCGAAGGAGGCCGCGCAGACAAGCGCCGCGATGTTGGAGGCGATCGTGGAGGGAGAATAGCCGGCGGCCTCCTCCCATCGCTCCTGCTGCGTTGCCGGACCATGGAGGACGAGATATCGGGCCGCCCCCATCACCATCGGATAGGGGTCGAAGTTCCCGAGATCGCCCTTGCGCATCAGGCGCCACGCCAGCAGAATGGGGAACGCGACCTCGTCGAGCTGGATCCCCTGCCAGTACGACTCGCCGTCGATCCAGAAGTTCTGGGAAAACCCGCCGTCGGCATGCTGGCTGACGGCCAGGTAGATCAGGGCGCGCAAGGGCGACTCGGTGTTCCCCGCGGCGAGGAGGCCCGTGGCGGTGTTGACCATGTCCCTCGTCCATACGAGGTGGTACCCGCCCCGGTCCCTGTCGTCCCTGGCTTCGCCCCACGGGATGGACAGCGAAGCGATGAAGGCTCCGGGGAAGGTCTTGTCCTCGTGAGCGAGAAGGAGGCTGTAGCTCCCGTGATACAGGTCCCCGCCGTCGGACGCCGCCTTTTCGAGCGGAAGGATCCGCCGGCACGACCGGTTCCACTGTTCCGCGAACCGCTCCCGGTGCCTCCCGAAGGGAACGGCGAGAGATTCCAGGAGCGTGGTCGCAGCGCTGTGGAGGCCATCGCCGAAAGCGAGCCCCACCGTGAACTCCCGTCGGTCGCCCAGGTCCAGTTCGCCGGTGAGGGCGAGGTTTCCGTCCGTGGCCCGGTCGAACTCCCAATCCATCCGATAATCGACGGCGAGGTCCGTCCAGCCGTCGCTTCGGCCCACGTAGCCGCAGGACAGGCGCGAGAAGGGGACGGTTGCGGCCAGCGCGAGCCAGACCCCGTCTTTCTCGGCGGTGAGGATTTTCCTGCCCGCGATTTCCATCACACGGGCGTTGTTCCCCCATCCCCCCATGCCGAGGTGGGGGGCGCACAGGGCGTAGAGTCGAAGTCGTTTCAGAAACGGTTCTTCCCCGGACAGGATCGTGTTCACGAGGAGGCACGGCAGGTGAGGGTCGGAGAGGACTTCCTTGATGAGGGAATAGCGCCCCTCCGGGTCGGAGTTTTTGATCCTGTATCCCAGGACATGATGGGAGAGCCGTTCCGTCATGGAGCGGAGATGGCGCTTCTCTTCGTGGAAGAAACCCTCTCCATCCGTGACGAGGAACTGGAGGTCCCTAAGCTGCGGCCGGTCCACGGTAGGGTAGTAGACCTCGGTGACAATCCCGTTCCAGAGGGTGAACCAGAGCCGGCTGGAACTGGCGTAGGCGGTGCCGACCCCGTCTTTTGCCGCATGGGTCCAACGGGGCGGGATCCCCGGTCCTCCGAACGCCTCTTTCCGATCGGAATCCTCTTCCATGGAGGGTCCTCCACCACTAGCGATTATACAGGGTCCCGCCGGGCAAGGTCCCGGAGCGGATTCCCGGTGGTATCCCGTATCCCTGTCTTCACGGCGGGACAAGTCTTCCGGGATGCCGTCCGCCGGCAGACGCCGCGTCCAGAAAAACGGATGATGCGCAAAGGAGGTCCGTGATCAGGGTCCGGCTCTCTTTTCACCAGGAGGGTGGATTCGTTTACCGACCTTCCTCCCGGGATACTAAAATAATACAGTTCCCTGACTTTCCCCGACGGCGGGCGTCGGTTGGGCCCCAGGAGGAGGTGTGACAGTTATGGACGAAAGGAGCAGCCAATCTGCGCAACCGGCCGAAGCGACAAGACGGGGATTCTTCCGGATTGCGATCGGTTTACTGGCAGGTGTCGGCGGTCTCGTCCTCGGGATTCCTCTTGTGGGGTCTTTGATCGGCCCCGCCTTCCGGAAAAATCGTGCCCGCTGGTCCCGTGCGGCGTCGGTCGCAGAACTTCCGGAGGGCCTGCCGACGGTCCTGTCGTTCACCGACCGGTCCTCTGACGCCTATCTCCGGGAAACGGTGACGCGCAACGTGTGGGCGGTCAGGCGGTCCGGCGCGGACGTGACGGTGTACTCGCCGATCTGCACCCACCTGGGCTGCCGTTACGACTGGGAGCCGAATTCGGGCCGTTTCCTTTGCCCCTGCCACGGAAGCCTGTTCGCGCTGGACGGAAAGGTGCTGGCGGGGCCGGCGCCCCGCCCGCTCGACACCCTTCCCGTGAAGATCGAGAACGGGGAGCTTTACGTCGAGTGGGAACGATTTGAACCCGGTATCCCGAAGAAGATTCCCGTATAGGAGGCCTGCCATGTTCGACCGGATCGTGCGATGGGTCGATGAGCGCATTCCTCTGACAACCATGATCCGCCAGGGACTGGACGAGGAAATTCCCGGGGGGCCAAGGTTTGCCTACACGCTCGGCAGTGCGACGCTGGCGGTCTTCGTCATCCAGATGGTCACGGGGGTCTGGCAGCTCCTCTATTACGTTCCTACCGTGGACCACGCTTACGACAGCCTCAATTATCTGCGCACGGAAGTTCCCTTCGGGTGGCTGATCCACGGCCTTCACTACTGGGGGGCCAACGCCATCATCGTGCTGGTCGGCCTGCACATCGCCCGCGTGTTCATCTACGGCGCATACAAGGCCCCGAGGGAACTGACGTGGTTGGCGGGGATTGTCCTGCTGCTCGTCACCGCGGGCCTCGTGTTCACGGGCGCACCGCTCCCGTGGGACGAGCGGGGGTACTGGGCGGCGGAGGTGGGCACAAGCATCGCGGGCACGATCCCCCTCGTCGGGGATGCGGTAAAACGCCTCCTCCGGGGGGGCGATCTCATGGGGCAACTGGCCCTCTCCCGGATGTTCGTCCTGCACGTCGCGATCCTCCCGGCCATCCTCCTGGCGTTCCTCGCCGTGCATCTTGCTGCCTTCCGGCGGTTCGGAAGCGTCGGCCCGTGGGACGAGGCGAAACGCCAACGCAGCGGGCTGTTCTGGCCGGATCAGGTTCTCAAGGACGCGATCGTCGCCACCTTCCTCCTGGTCTTCCTGATCGCCCTTTGCGCCTATGCATCGCCCCCGTTTGCCGGGCCCGCGGACCCGCTGGACACCTCGTACGTACCAAAGCCGGAATGGAACTTCCTGTTCCTCTATGAAACGCTGAAGTTCTTCCCGGGCCGTCTTGAGCCTCTCGGAACGATGGGGATTCCCCTCATCGGCATCCTGATCCTGGTCCTGCTTCCTTTCCTGGACCGGAACCCGGAGCGCAACCCGGTTCGCCGTCCCTTCGCCATGGCGGGCGGAGCGATCTGGGTCGGTGCCGTGGTCGTCCTCACCATCATCGGCTATCGGAGTCACCCCGGGGGCCCGGAGGCCGGGTCGCGGGCGACGGGCGTTTCCCATGCGCGTCTGTCCCAAAGTGCCCGGGAAGGGGCCACCCTGGCGGGCTCCCTTGGCTGCACGGGATGCCACAGCATCAACGGAACAGGCGGGTCGGTGGGCCCGGACCTCTCGAACGAATCACGGCAAGGAAGGTCCCGGGAATGGCTCATGGACCAGATCCGCGACCCGAAATCCCACAACCCCGACTCGATCATGCCCTCCTACCCGTCGCTTACGGACCAGCAGCTGAACCAGATCGTCGACTACCTGCAGAGCCTGGGAGCTGCGAATCCTCCCGGGGAGGGGGGGGCGACCGTTTCGCTGCCCGTTCGGGCAAAGCCGGACCCTGCGCCTCCCCCCCGGCAATCACCCGTTGCCCCGCACCCTGCGGCACCTTTTCCCTCCAAACCTTCCGGCGCGGTCCACGGGCTCGGGCCTCTCCCCCCCGGCTCGTCTCTCGGGCCGCCGGGCCGGGCAGCTTCCGTCATCGGGAGCGGGGAGCACGGCGCCGTCCTGTTCCGCCTCTACTGCGCCTCCTGCCACGGCTCCGAAGGAAAGGGGGGGATCACCAATCCCGGGTCTGCGGGAGGAACGATCCCGCCGCTCAGCCCAATAGACCGGAAATTCTACAGCAGCGATCCACAGACGTTCGCCAACAACATCGACCGGATCCTGCAGTACGGTTCGATCCCGAAAGGACCGATGCCTGAAAAGAAGATGCTCGTGTTCGGGATGACGAACTCGCTGACGCAGGAGGAGATCGCCGACCTGGAGGCCTACATCCTGGAGCGCAACGGCGTGGACCGGGCACAACTGCTTCATCCGGGGATCCCGCCGAAGATCTTTTTCTATCTCACGATGGCCGCGCTCGTCTTGACCGCGGGGGTGCTTGGGGGAGTTTGGGCGCGCATGCGGGCAAATGCCGGCAGAGACGCTTCCTGAAGAGATTCCCGGCCGGGGAGACTCCTTTCACGACGCGTCTCCCCGGGACCACCACGGAAGCAAGCTGCGTCTGGTGCCGCGTCCCGGAAACAGGCTGATGCACCGGGACCGTCGATGCGCCGCAGTGGTCGAATGCCAGGTTGTTTCCGAGTCGCTGTACTAGGGCTCCGGTTCCTGCTTCACCAGAATGATGGAGCACGGCATCCTCCGGATGAGGTCATCGTTGCTGCGGCCGAACAGGAAGTGCTCCAGCCTGCCTTCCTCGTGGGCGGGGACGAGGAGGAGGTCGATCCGCTTGTCCTTGATCACCTGGAGTATCACCCCGGTGGGTTCTCCTTCCATGATCATCTCCGTCACGGCCAACCCCTTCTCCGTTTCGTTCCGGATGATCTTCGCCAGATCCGCTTTCGCAACATCCAGTACGCGTTTATACTCTTCGTCGATAGACAGAAAAGGAAGGTTCCATCCCTCGGCCCCGAAGGGATCGTGCACCACGTGGAGAACAACCAGCTCGGCGCCATAGCTCCTCGCCAGCGATGCACCGTAGTGCAACGCCTTCGTGCTGTTCTTGATGTCCGTCACAAGGACCAGGATCCGTCGGACGTCTTCCATGGGAACCTCCATGCGATGTTGAGAGTGTCGTCCAGAAAACCGTTCTTTCCTCCCGGTCCCGGGGCTTACGGCCCTGTCCCGGCGGTCAGGTTCCAGGCGCGTATCACACGAACCTCTCTCTCGTAGCCAAGCACCCCGATCGAGGAGGTTCCCATGGAGAAGAGCCGGCCCTCGGTCGGGCCGAGCCCGAGCCAACGGGCGGCGAGGACCCGCAGGAGGTGGCCGTGCGCGAAAAGGGCGACGTCGCCTCCGGCCTGCTTTGCCTGCCGGATCACCCGGTCGGCGCGCCGGCCTACCTCCGCGGCCGTTTCTCCGCCCGGGACCTCACCTTCCCAGATCGTCCATCCGGGCGTCTCGCGTCGAATCTCGGCTGTGGTTCGCCCCTCGTAGACGCCGTAGTCCCATTCCCGGAGGTCATCCTCCGCCCGGGAGACTTCCCCGTATCCCGCGAGGCGGCACGTCTCCCAAGCCCGGGAAAGGGGACTCGACAGGACGAGGGCGAAGTCCCTGCCGCCGATCCTTCTGCCGAGCGCCAGAGCTTCCCGCTCGCCGGCGGCCGTCAAGGGGGCGTCCGTGCGCCCGGTGTGCTTCCCCTCCCGGCTCCAGTCGGTCTCTCCATGCCGGAAGATCCAGATGTCGGGTCGTCGCTCGTCCATCGCCATCCCGCCGCCGCTACCGCGCGCCTTTCGGGTTGTGCCACGCACCGGGCGACACGATCGCGTCGGCCTCGCGCGGCCCCCAGCTTCCCGGCTCGTACTCGTGGACCGGGGTCTCTCCCCTCAACGCGGGGTCCACGATTCGCCAGGCCTCCTCGACGTAGTCCTCGCGGGCGAAGCGGAAGGGCTCGCCCGCCATGGCGTCGCCTAAAAGCTGCTCGTAGGCGTCTGCCTCTGCCGCGTCGGTCTCGTGGCTGATGAGGAGTTCGACTTCGTCGCCCGCGAATTTCTCGCCGGGCCGCTTGATCATTGCGCTCACTGCGATCGTCGCCTCCGGTCCCAATCGAAAGCGGAAGTAGTTGGCCGGATGCGTCACCGGGTAGATGGGAGGCGGCTGCCGCAGTGTCACGATCACTTCGGTGCAGGTGACGGGCAAACATTTTCCGGCACGGATGACGAAGGGCACTCCCTGCCACCGCCACGACTGGATGGAAAGACGCACGGAGGCGAAGGTCTCCACCGTCGAATCCGGCGCGACCCCGGGCTCCTTCCGGTATCCGCGAAACTGCCCGAGCACCACGTCCGCCAGTTCGAGCGGGGGGATGGCCTTGAGGACCTTCACCTTCTCGTCGCGGACGATCTCGTTGTCTCCGGCGCCGGTGGGCGGCTCCATGGCCACGTTGGCGAGCACCTGGAGCAGGTGGTTCTGGACGACGTCGCGGATCGCTCCCGCCTGCTCGTAAAAGGCGCCGCGGCCCTGCACCCCGAAGTTCTCCGCCATGGTGATCTGCACCGACTCCACGAAGTTGCGGTTCCAGATCGGCTCGAGAAACGAGTTGGCGAAGCGGAAAAAGACCAGGTTCTGCACGGCGTTCTTTCCGAGATAGTGGTCGATGCGGAAGATGGCGGGCTCGTCGAAACGGGTGTGCAGGACGCGGTTCAGATCACGGGCCGAGGCGAGATCGCGCCCGAAGGGCTTCTCCACGACGACCCGAGCCCCCTCGGCGCATCCGAACCGCCCGAGCTGCTCCACGACCTTCTCGAAGAGGGCCGGCGGGATGGCAAGGTAGTGGGTAGGGCGGCTTGCCGGGCCCAGCTCGCGCCGCAGCGCCTCGAACGTCCGCGGGTCCGCGTAGTCGCCGTCCACGTAGCGGAGATGCTCCGAGAGCTTCGCGAAGGCGTCCCGGTCGAGGCCGCCGTGCTTCGTCACGCTTTCCCTGGCCCGCTCCCGGAGCTGTTCCAGGCCCCAGCCCGCCTTCGCGACCCCGATCACCGGCACGTCGAGACGCCCGTGCCGGATCAGCCTCTGCAGCGCGGGGAAGATCTTCTTGTAGGCGAGATCGCCCGTCGCTCCGAAGAATACCAGCGCGTCCGACGACGTCCGGGTCATTTCTTTTCCACGTGGCCGCCGAAGGCGAAGCGCATGGCGGAGAGGATCCTGTCGGCGAAGTCCGCCTCCCCGCGGGAGGCGAAGCGTTGGTAGAGGGCGGCGGAAAGCACCGGCGCGGGGACCGCCTCGTCGACGGCGGCATGGATGGTCCATCGCCCCTCGCCGGAGTCGGAGACCCGGCCGGCGAACTTGTCGAGGCCGGGGTCGTCGAGCAGGGCGGCGGCGGTCAGATCGAGGAGCCAGGAAGCGATGACGCTCCCGCGGCGCCAGACTTCGGCGATGTCGGCCAGAGGGAAGTCGTACTGGTAGCGCTCCGGGTCCTGAAGCGGTGTGGTCTCCGCGTCCCGTTCATGCGTCAGCTTGCCGACGCCGGCGTGTTGCAGGATGTTGAGCCCCTCGGCGTAGGCGGCCATGATGCCGTACTCGATTCCGTTGTGCACCATCTTCACGAAGTGTCCGGCGCCGTTTTGCCCGCAATGCAGATACCCGTGCTCGGCGGTGCCGCCGCTCTTCTCCCGTCCGGGCGTGCGCGGGGCCGACTCGATGGAAGGTGCGAGCGCCCGGAAGACGGGGTCGAGGCGCTTCACGATGTCCGGCTCGCCGCCGATCATCTGACAGTACCCGCGCTCGAGGCCCCAAAGGCCGCCGCTTGTCCCCACGTCCACGTAGTGGATTCCCTTCGCGGCGAGCTCCTTCGCCCGCCGGATGTCGTCCACGTAAAAGGAGTTCCCTCCATCCACGAGGATGTCGCCCCGCGCCATCCTCGGTGCGATGTCGGCGATGGCCCGGTCCACGACCGCCGCCGGGACCATCAACCAGACGACCCGCGGCTTCGAGAGCTTGCTCAGGAAGTCGTCGAGCGAAGCGGCGCCTGTCGCCCCTTCCTTCGCCAACGCCATCACTGCCTCCGCCGAAGTGTCGTACACGACGATCTTGTGCCCGGCGCGCATCAGCCGCCGCACCATGTTGGCGCCCATCCGGCCGAGGCCGATCATCCCAAGCTCCATGGTCATTCCTCCTTTGGCACGCCGCTGTCGGGTTTTCCTCCCGGTTGCGGGTCGACTGGATCGAGTTTCCGGAAGGGGGGCTTGCTTCCTCAATCCGGTTTCCGGGATTTAAGATGCCGTAAACAGCAAAATGGTGCTTCGCGGAAAACCGACCGTGCAAGGCTCCGTGTCCGGGGGCATCGCCGTCCTCGGCATGATCACTCCGGCATCCGGAATCGCGCTGCCGCACGTTCGATCCCGGTGGCGAAATTCACAGGAATCGATATTCTATCCCAAGCGATGATCGGCCGGAAGAATATCGCGCGAGGAGTCGCGGGAGCCTTCGGATCCCGGACTCTATACCCACCCTGTATCCGGGGTTCTCGAACAAACCGACGATGCGACGTCCGGTCAAGCGGACGCAATCTGCTAAACCGATCACGTAGGCTCTGAAAGGATTGCTGCATGGATTTTATCCATTCCCTCCTGCCGGCCATCGAACACTTCCGGATGCTGGGCTACTGGGTCGTGTTCCTGTTTTCCCTCCTGGAGTCCCTGGCCTTCGTGGGGGTCGTGGTGCCCGGCGCCCTGTTCGTCGTGTTCGCCGGCTCCTTGGCGGCAAGGGGGTATTTCGACATCGGTGACCTGGTCTGGTTCGCCTCCGCGGGGGCCATTCTCGGCGACGGCATCAGCTTTCGATTGGGTAGGGGAGGCCATATCCGCTTCCGGGAGGGAAACCGGATTTTCAAGCCGGGGCTTCTGGAGAAGGGAAAGGAATTTTTCGCACGCCACGGAGGGAAAAGTGTCTTCCTCGGGAGGTTCGTCGGCCTGATCCGGGCCGTCATCCCCTTTGTCGCAGGACTTTCCGGGATGGAAAAGAAGAGGTTCTACCTGTGGAACGTCGCAAGCGCCATCCTGTGGGCAGCGGCCCACCTGCTCGCCGGGTTCTTTCTGGGGCAGGCATGGAGGGCCGTGGAGACCTGGTCGACGCGGTTCGGCCTCGTGCTGGCGGCGATTCTGCTGCTGGCGCTTTGTGCCTACTGGCTGAAGAGGTTCTTCGAGAAACGGGGCAGGGAGCTCCTTGCGTTTGCCGGGTCCCTGCTTTCTTCGATCGGAAAGGCGATCGCCGCCGACCCCCATGTTCGGAAACTCGTTGAAAAGTATCCCTCCTTCTTCGCATTCGTCGGGAAACGACTCGACAGGACGGAGTTTACCGGGCTTCCCCTCACCCTGCTCGGCACCGTGTTCCTGTATTTCCTGATGCTCCTGGCGGGGGTGATCGAGGACGTGCTGACCCTGGATCCCATCGTCGCGCTGGACGCCCGCATCGAGAACCTCCTGTACGCCTTCCGGGATCCTTTGCTGGTCAAGGTCTTTCTCTGGATCACCCTGCTGGCCAAGGCAAAGATCGTTTTATGCTTCCTGCTGCTCCTCGTGCTCGTCTTCCTCCTCTGGAACATGCGGGAATTTCTCTTCCCCTTGATGGTGACCGTTACCGGAAGCAGCCTGTTCAACCTGTTGGGAAAGGTGGCCTTCCATCGGCAAAGACCTCCCGGGGTCGGCGTCTATACCGAGACGTCTTACTCCTTCCCGAGCGGGCACGCCGCCATGGCGGCGGCTTTCTACGGATTCGCCGTCTACTTCCTGTGGCGCCGTACGGCAACGTGGGGGAGGCGACTGAATATCCTCTTCGCCGGGGTATTTATAATTGCGGCGATCGGGTTCAGCAGGCTATATCTGGGAGTCCACTTTTTAAGCGACGTGTTGGGAGGCTACCTGCTGGGACTGTTGTGGCTGATCATCGGCATCTGCATGAGCGAGTTGAATCTGCGCGAGGAACGGCCTCCCATGGTATCTTCCCGTTCCCCGACTGCGACGAGACTGCTGACCGCGGGACTGGTGATCGCCTGCATCGCCTTCTACGTCTATTCCGGTCTCCGGTACAGTCCTTCCGCCTATTTCCCGCCTCCCCGCCCGGCAATCGTCGTTGCGGCCGCGGACATCCTGAAGGAGTTCGACCGCGAGCTGCCGAAATACACGGAAAACATCCCCGGCGACCGGCAGCAGCCCTTGAGCGTGGTCATTGTTGCCCGCGGCGACGGGAATCTTGTCGATGCGTTCGCCAAAGCCGGATGGGTGCCTGCCGACCCCTTACGGTTCGACACCTATATCAAACTGGCGGGAGCCCTGATTTCCAGGACGAGCTATCCGTCCGCGCCGGTGGCCCCCTCGTTCTGGAACCGCCATGTGAACGATTTCTCCTTCGAGAAACCGACTCCCGTACGGACCGTAAGGCAACGGCACCAGGTAAAACTATGGAAGACCGATATACAGACGACTGACGGCCGTGCGGTGTATGTCGGGACGGCGGTTCTCGAAGTGGGCCTGAAGTGGCATGTCGTGTACCGGATCCGTCCGGACGTCGACGCCGAACCGGAGGAGTTGCTCCGGGATCTGGTCGCCGCCGGGGTGGTCGCTTCGGACGGGCGGAACAGGTTCGTACCCCCGATGACGGGAAGGAACTCTTTCGGGGATCCGTATTTCACCAACGGGAATATCACGACCATCCATCTCAAATGATCCGCCGGCACCTCATTTCCCCACCACTCCCTTGATTCCCCGCGAGACGAGGATGCCGATGCTTGCCAGAATCCGCGGGAGGGCGATCCCTGCGGGGGACGCGAGGTACTTCGGTTCCCACTCCGGGTTGAATTTCTCCTTGTACTGCCTTACGCCCCGGAAGTTGTAGAACTGCTCCCCGTGGCGAAACAGGAAGGCGCCGACCTGATTCCAAAGAGGGGCCAGTTCCTGTTCCCCCATCCCGGAGAGCGGCGCCATCCCCAGGTTGAACCATCGATATCCTTCCTGCTTCCCCCAAAGCATCAACTGAAGGAACATGAAATCCATCGTTCCGTGGGGGGAACCGGGCAGGTAACGCATGAGATCTATGGAGATCTCCTCTTTCCCGAATCCCTCCAGGATGTTCGCGAATGCCACGGTCCTCCCTTCCCGGCGGACGACCCCCAGAGGAAACCTCCTGAGGTATCCTTCGTCGAAATACCCGATGGAGAACCCCTTCTCCCTCGTATTCTTCTCTTTCAGCCAGGCGTCCGACACCTCTTTCAGCTCCGGCAACAGGAGGCCGACGTCTTTTGCCGGAACGACCTCGAAGGCGGCCCCCTCCTTCATAAGCTTGCGGTCCACGTAGCGCAGTTCCTTGCGGGCGCTGCCTTCGAGAGAAAATTTCTCCAGAGGCACGCGGGCTTCCTCCCCCAGCTTCAAGGGAGACAGCCCAAGGTCCAGGTAGAGGGGGAGGGATTCCGCCCGGACCTCGTAGAAAACGGTCCACCCGTCGTGGCGATCGCACATCTCATGGAACCGCCAGGCCAGCTCGGAGCGCTCCTCCGACGGTCCGACCGGATCTCCCAAAGCCACCCAGCTCCGTCCCTGTACCCCGTACATGAGGAAGGATCTCCCGCTGTCGCTGAACAGGAGAGTCTTGTCACCGAGAAGACCGAGATTGGCGTTCGTGTGAGGGGATTTCCGGGCGATCCCGAGAGCCTTCTCCAACTCCTCCTCTCCGGGAGTCTCCGGGGAGGGCGCCGCACGGTGGAGCAGCCTCGCCAGGGCGAAGAACAACGCGATGCCGGACGCCCCGGCGGTAGCGCGAAGGAATCGGGGCGCGTCCGCGTGGAGGACGAACTTCCACCAGAGCTCCTGCGAGTACTCCACGTGCTTGTAGGAGAAGATCCCCAACCAGGCCGTACCCAGGAGAGCGAGGAATATGATCGCCGACCACTCGGGAGTGAAGCGTTCGCTGACCAGGGAAGTCTTCCGATAAAAATGTCGGCGGCAGGGAAGTAAAGCCAGCAGCATGCACGAAAGGGCGAACGCTTCCTCGTAATCTAACCCCTTGACCAGGGAGAGTATGATCCCGGTGGAAAGAAGCCCCACCGAGAGGAAGTAGGCCGAATCGAGACGCTGCTGAATTCCTCTCGCCAGGAAGAGCAACCCCACCCCGGCCAGGCTCCCGAGAAAATGGGATAACTCCATTACGGGCAGGGGGAGGAAATCGGCCAGCCAGGCGAGCCGGGAACTCTCCGTCGGGGTTGCCCCCGAGAACAGGAGGATGACCCCCCCGGCGAAGGTGGTAATCGCCAGCACCGTCGGCGTGATCCGGGAGCTCCACGCCCCCGAGACACGTGCTGCGCGCAGAACCGCCTTCTTCCGTTGAAACGTTTCGTGGGCGCCGATCGCCACCGCTGCCAGGGCCAGCGGAAGGAGGTAGTAGACCACCCGGAAGACCAACATCGCCCCGACAAGCGAATCCCGCCCGACGCGGGGAGAAAGCAGGAGGAGGAGCACCGTCTCGAAGACCCCCACCCCGCCGGGAACCTGGCTCAACAGGCCCGCAATCTGTGCTATGAGGTAGGGGCTCAGAAACCCAGGGAAGGAGAGGTTTCCCCCGCGAGGCAGGAGTACGTAAAAGACCCCGGCCGAGAGGACCCAGTCGAGCGAGCCGATGGTCACCTGGGTCAGGGCAAGACGAAGTGATGGAAGGGATATCTCCCATTCCTTCACCCGAAGAGGAGTCCGCCGGAAGGCACAGGCGGCAAGGTACGCGGCAACAACGCCGAGGAAGACCGCCCCGATTAGCCGCAAGGCGATGGGAGAAACGGGAAATTCGGGAGGGAGACGAAGCGGTCCCAGGAGGAGGTACACCCCCGCTACCGAGAAGAACCCTACCCAGAAGGTCAGGACGCAGAAGGCCACCACCTTGGTGATCTCCACAGTGGAAAATCCCCAAAGCGAATAGAGGCGCATACGAACGGACCCGCCGGAGACGATGGAGCCGCCCACGTTGTTGCTGACGGCATAGCCGATGAAGGAGACCAGCGCGGTTCGGGTGTAGGGAAGGGGATGCCTGGTATACAGGACAGCGGCGGCGTCGTACCCGGTGAGGACGAGGTAGCCGAGAGCGGCAAGCGCAAGAGCGAGGATAATCCGGAGGGAGTGGAGCGCCCGGATCTCGCGCACGACGTCGATATAATGAACGGTATTCAGCTCCCGGTGCAGAACCCACAGGGCGAGGCCGAAAAGGAGGACGCCCAGAAAGGGTATGAGTTTCGCCGGCTTCAGGGTGCCCATTGGCATTCCAACGGTTGGTCTGCGTCGCGTCCTTCCATCATTTCGTGGGTTTCCGGGCGATCTCCTCCATCAGGTCCATCTGGATCTGCTGGATCTCCATGAGCTTCTGCCACTGGCGCAACAGCAGATGGTCCATCTTCTTCATCCATGCAGGGGAAATTATGGCATACCGGCTGCGGGAATATACGCACAGCGGGTTCCCGACAACCAATGGAAACGACTCGGGCCGTCGTATTGGTATGTCCGACAATGTCCTCCTCCGGCCCCGATGTTTCCCTCTTCGCGTGTATCCATGTATCATGATATGCAGTTTCCCGGGGGATCAATAAGAGGTTTCGGGATACGGAGAAGAGGCGACATGGAGAGAAACTGGGCAAGGGAATCCGTTTCGGCGGCCGAAGCCGTCGGAGTAATTCAAAGTGGGACGAACGTCTTCGTGCACGGAGCCGCCGCCACCCCCACCCCGCTGCTCAAGGCGATGGCCCGGCGGAAGGATCTGGACGGCGTGCGCCTTTTCCATCTGCACACCGCCGGAGAGACGCCGCTGGTCGATCCGGATTGCGAAGGGCGCCTCTTCTCGATTTCTCTTTTCACCGGCCCCGCCCTCCGGAAGCCGATCGAGGAAGGGCGCGCGGATTTCATGCCCATCTTCCTCTCGGATATCCCGGCCCTGTTCCGGTCCGGGAGAATACGCCTGGATGCCGCGATCCTGCAGGTCTCCCCGCCCGACATGCACGGGAATTGCACGCTGGGAACATCCGTGGACACGGCCAAGCCGGCGGCCGATTCCGCCCGCGTCATCGTGGCGGAAATCAACGAGCAGATGCCGCGCACGCACGGAAATACCGTGGTTCCGTTCGAGCGGATCACCGCCTTTATCCATACGGATCGCCCGCTCGTAGAGCATTTCCCCGAGCCGGAGACGGATGTGGAGGCGCGCATCGGCGAGATCATCGCAGGCCTGGTCGAGGACGGTTCGACGCTGCAGATGGGCATCGGAGGAATACCGGATGCGGCGCTCAGCCGATTGCGCGAGAAGCGGGATCTGGGGATCCACACCGAGATGTTCTCGGATCGCGTGGTGGAACTGGTGGAAGCAGGTGCCGTCACCAATCGGTTCAAGAGCGTTCATCCGAACCGCATAGTCACGAGTTTCGTGAGTGGCACCCGAAAGCTATTCCGTTTCGTCCACGACAACCCGCTGGTCGAGTTTCATCCGTGCGACCGCACCAACGATACCTCGCTGATCCGCCGGAACGACAAGGTCGTGGCGATCAATTCGTGCCTTCAGGTGGACCTTACCGGGCAGGTTTGCGCCGACTCGATCGGCCACCGCATCTATTCCGGGATCGGCGGCCAGATGGATTTCATACGCGGCGCGGCGCTTTCCCGCGGCGGCAAGCCGATTCTGGCATTTCAATCGACCGCGTCCGGCGGACGGATATCCCGCATCGTTCCCGAGCTTTCCCCCGGGGGCGGAGTGGTAACCACGCGCGGACACGTTCACTGGATGATCACGGAACATGGCGCGGTCAACCTGCATGGGATGACGCTCCGCGAAAGAGGAGAAGCGCTGATATCCATCGCCCACCCCGACTTCCGCCCCGAGCTTACCCGGGCGCTGGGTGCCATCCGGCACTTCATCGTGCCGGGCCCTCGCTGACCGGACACGGGAAACGCCAACGCATACACAATTCTCTTTCTTTTTGGTCCGGAATCGACAGGCATTACCGTAAACTTCTTTGCGTGTGACGCCGATACAGCATACGGAGGGTGGTCGACGTCATCTTTCGTGCAAAAGGAAGCCACAATGGTATTTCACCACTTGCGTACTTTGAAAATCTTTCTGGGATCCCTTCTGGTCGGTTTATCGGCCTTTGGATGCGCTCACACGGTCGTTGTTCAAATTCCCCCGAAAATCGATTTGCAGCCGTATGAAACGGTCGGCATCGTGGAATTTGCCTCCAACTCCCAGGAGAATCTCAATCAAATCGCCACCCAAAAATTCATGGGCTTTATCCAGAACGCCCAACCTCAGGTTCGCTTTCTTGAATTGGGGCCGGAAGACCAACTGGTAAAAAAGCTTGGCCGGAACTCGTTGGACATCGAGGCCATGAAAGCGATTGAAGAAAAATACGGGGTGAGTTCGGTCTTTACGGGAAACTTCGAAATTTCAAACGTGCAACCCAAGGTGAGTATTGCAAACGACCTTTCTTCCCTCCGCGCCTCTGCGGTTGTGAATATCTCGATGGTTTCCAAGCATTGGGAAACCTCGAGCGGGGCGACGATATGGAGCAATTCGCGTCAAGGACATTGGAAGGTGGCGGGCATCCGTTCCAACGCCAATGACATCTCGTTCAGCATGAACACTCCCGAAGAGCAATACGATCGTTACCTCGAAGAGCTCGCTTATGCGCTAACCGATAATTTCAGGCCTCACTATGAAAAAAGAGATGCCCCGAAATGACCGGTCGGGTAGTGGCCCCGATTTGCCCCCCGTCTTCTCATCGCTTTTTTGGCCTGTTGGGTCCTCTGCCAGACGGACAGGGGTAACAGTTTTGGACAGGAAGTGACGGCAGGGGCCAAACACGGGTAAATAAAGAAAGGGTCACCGGCTATTCCGGTGACCCTTTCGGGTTGCATCATTTACGGGCAGTCTTCGTTACTTGGTCGCTTCCCTGATCTCCACTCTCCGGTTCTTGAACCGCCCTTCCTTGGTCTTGTTGTCCGCGATGGGTTCGGTTTCCCCGCGTCCCTCCGCCGTGATCATGTCGGCTTTCGCGGACCCGCTGTCCAAGAGGTATTTCTTGACCGCCTGCGCTCTCCGCTCCGAGAGCTTCTGGTTGTATGCATCGGTCCCCGTGCTGTCCGTGAACCCCACCACGGAAATCTTGGTGTCCGGCCACCTCTTCAAGAAATCGATCGCTTTCTGCAGCTCCGGCAGGTCGGCCTTCCGGATTTCGGCCTTGTTCGTGTTGAAGTTGATGTGCAGGGTCGTTCTGTGGTACACGGGGACTTCCACGACCGCCATCGCAGGGCCGCCCGCGTTGGTTGCGGTGACCGTGTACTGCATGGTTTTCTTGGGGCAAACCTCCTTGGTGCCGCTCATGCCCACACTCCCGATACCCTGGTCGATCATCGCCGAGGCGGCGTTCTGGGTAGACCAGCTGAGGGTGGTGCACTGCCCCTCATAGACATACTTGGGGTCCGCCATTATCGAGGCGACAGGCGCCGGGGGAGGGGGTGGCGGAGGGGGAGGAGGAGGTGGCGGCGGTGCCATTTTCGGCTGCTTCGCCTCCCAGCAAGAGGTCGTCTTGGCAAGGAGGTCATCGGCGGCCTTGTTCGCCGCGCCGATATGCTTGGGAGCAGTCTCCCAGGGTTCGATCGTCTCGTGACGGGCATAATCGCGCTCCGCCAGGGCGTAGGCCAGTTCCACGGGAGCACATTCCTTGGCGTCCATCTTTTCCGCCTTGGCGATCTTTGCCGAGATGGCTTCAAACTGGTCTGTCTCGCCCTGTGTCATCATACGTGTTCTGGCGCAACCCGCAGCAAGAAACACCGCAAGAAGAACCGTCGTGCTTAGGAAGAAGAGTCGATTCCTCATTTCGCACCTCCACCCGACATCTCAAGCGCTTTTGTGGCATACGCCTGCGCTTCCACCGTGAGGGAGTCCGCAGCCTTGCAGTCCCCTTCTTCCGCCTCGACAACAGCCTTTTTGAGGTACGCTTCCCCCGCCTTGTATTCGAACGGCGCTTTGTACACTGCTCCTTCGGCTCTCGCCTGGTCCATCGTCGCCTGGGCGGCGCTAATCCTGTTGGCCGTAGCGCAGCCTGCAGCCGATAGCCCGGCGATGAGCACAATTGCCCATAAGCCCAACCACGGTCGTTTCATCGATATCCTCCTTTTCGATTGGTCTTGCTTGATTAACTGCATCGTCACCGCTACACCGACGCGCAACGGCGCCTAAATTCCACAGGTTTTCGTTTCCATTTAACACCTAGCAGGCGAACGAGATGTCGACAGAATACTGATATTATTACAAAGGCGAATAATTAGAATATAGAAAATTGCCGGGGGAGTCAACGGGGAGCGATTTACCTGCAGTTCATTGGAGACTTCGGGAGGGTTTTTACACTAAAATTGGGGGGACCGTTACTTGCGGTGTGTCGTCCGGGCGGGGCAGGCGGACGCTGGTTGCACCGTGCGGATGGAGGCGTCGGCGGTTGTGGTAGCGGTACGTGGAATCGCAGGAGCTTGAGTAGGATAATCCGTGAAAGCATTTGATATTGTAGGAGAAATCCGTCGCTTTGTCCTGGAGAGCGGATTCAACCGGCGTGACGAATCCGGGGATTTCTGGTTTGATGAACCGATGCTAGGGTTTGCCTCCGCCCGGGATCCGATTTTCCGAGACTACAAGACCATCATCGGAGACTTTCACCTTACCCCGCCCGAGATATTCGAGAAGGGATCGGAGGGAACGTTGACCGAAGGGACGGTGATCTGCTGGATTCTTCCCGTCGCTCTGCCGGCCCGGGAAACCAATCGCGTGGAGCGGCGCTGGCCCTCCCTGGAATGGGCGAGAACCCGGACCCACGGAGAGGAGTTCAACGACAGGTTAAGGGGACACGTTGTCGGAATCCTCGAAAAGCACGGGTACCGCGCCGTGGCGCCGCTTCTCACAAGTCATTTCCGGTCGATCCATGATGCACGCGTCGGCCTGGCGTCGACCTGGTCTGAACGCCATGCTGCATATGCCGCCGGGCTGGGGACTTTCAGCCTGAGCGACGGGTTGATCACCGAACGCGGGATTGCCCATCGATGCGGCAGTGTGGTCACGAACCTGGTTCTGAAACCGAATACTCTCCGAAGGAAGAACCCCAGGGGCAATTGTCTTCATTTTCATGATGGAAGTTGCGGAACCTGTATCGGGCGTTGTCCGACTGGAGCGATCGACGCCTCCGGGCACGACAAGCAGAAATGCAAAGAGTACGTGCACGGGACCATTCCGGTCGAAACAACCGGGCGCTACGATGTCCATGTTCTCGGGTGCGGATTATGCCAGACGGACGTTCCTTGCGAAGGAAGAAATCCGGTGAAGTGAGGAAGATCCCTCCTTCCTTCACGTTTCATCTTCCTGCCTGCCCGTTTTCCGGTTGTTGGACGATGGACGATCGGATCGTCCGAATCCTCCGCCACCGGGCGTGGAGACGAGCAGCCTGTCTCCCGTTTCCACGGCGATGTGGAACTTCCCCGGGAGCCGCGTCTCCTCCCCGCGACGAACGAGTACGTTTTCCCCGCAGGAACCCGGCTCCCCTCCCGACAGTCCGTACGGGGGGATCTCCCTCCGCTCCGAGATCATCGTGACGGTCGCGGGCGCAAGGAACTCGATGTCCCTATGGATGCCGTCTCCTCCGGAGAACCTCCCTCTTCCCCCCGACCCGGACCGGATCGCATACCGGGTGACCTTCAGCGGGTAGGCGTGTTCGAGAGCCTCGATCGGGGTGTTCATCGTGTTCGTCATGTGGGTCTGCACCGCGCTCGCCCCATCGTGTACCGGCGTCGCGCCGCATCCGCCCCCGATCGTCTCATAATAGGCGTAGGGCCCGCCTGTGCGGGGGTCCACGCCCCCCACCGTGAGGTTGTTCATTGTGCCCGCCGAGGCTGCCGGGATCCGCTCGGGGAGAGCCTGCGCGAGCGCCCCCAGGAGGACATCCGTGATCCGTTGCGACGTCTCCACGTTCCCAGCGGCCACCGCGGCGGGAAACCGTGCGTCCACCACCGTGCCGGGTTGCGTTACGACCCGGAGGGGCCGCATGATGCCGGCGTTCGAGGGGATGTCGCCCCCCACGATGCTTCGGAAGACGTAGAAGACCGCGGAAAGCGTGATGGCGTAGGTGGCGTTCACGCTTCCCTTAACCTGAGGAGCGGAATCCGAGAAGTCGACGACGGCCGTTTCGCCCCGAACCGAGACCGTAACCGAGATCCGGACGGGTCCCGGAACGACGCCGTCGCCGTCCAGCCAGTCCTCGAAACGGTACTCGCCGTCCGGTATCCCGGCGATGGCCGCCCGCGTCATCCGCTCGGCGTAGCCTTTGAGCTCCTCCGTGTACCGGAGCACCTCGGAGGTCCCGTACTTCCCGCAGACCTCGAGCATTCTCCGCTCCCCGATGCGGTTCGCCGCGACCTGGGCGGTCAGGTCCCCTTCGCGTTCCTGCGGAGTGCGCACGTTCGCGAGGATCAGGGCGAGGACGTCCTTCTGCATCCTCTCTCCCGCCACGAGCTTGACCGGCGGGATCCGGAATCCCTCCTGGAATATCTCCGTCGAGAGGGGGAGGGACCCCGGGGACATCCCCCCGATGTCCGCGTGATGGGCCCGGTTCGCCACGTAGAAGAGCGGGGAACGGGCGCCTGCAGGGTAGACGGGAGAGACCATCGTCAGATCCGGCAGGTGCGTTCCCCCGCTGAACGGGTCGTTTACGATCACCACATCCCACGGTTCCATCGGCACCTTCTCGACCGCGCTCTTCACGGAGAGAGGCATCGACCCGAGGTGCACAGCGATGTGGGCGGCTTGCGCCACCATCTCTCCGCGGCCATCGAAGAGGGCGCAGGAGAAGTCCCGGCGCTCCTTGATGTTCGGAGAATAGCCGGTCCGGCAGAGCGCCACCCCCATCTCCTCCGCGATCGAGGAGAAGAGATTCTTGTAGACCTCGAGCTTGATCGGGTCGAACGACATCGTCATCGGGGCGCCCCGCGGGGTTTAAGGACCAGGTTCCCGCGGCGGTCGACGCGGCACTCCCATCCCGACGGGATGTAGACCGTCGAGCTGAACTCCACGACGACCGCAGGTCCCGTCACGAGGGTCCCCGGCGCGAGACCGCCACGGCGGTAGACGCCGACTTCCCGCTCCTCCCCGTTTTCCACGAGGATGCGCTCCTCCAGAAACGCCGCGCGTGGGTCCTCCCCAGAAAGATCCCGTTGCGGAAAGACCGGCTTGCCCACGGTTCCGACCGCCCGGACGCGCACGTTGACGATCTCGGTCTCCCGTTCCGGGTCCTGGTAGCCGTACATTCGCTGGTGCTCCCGGTGGAACTCCCCCTCGAATTCGTCGCCGAACGGCACGGTGATCTCGTACGACTGCCCGCGGTAGCGCATGTCGAGGAACCGCTCCACCCGAATGTCCCTGGAAGGGACTCCCTCCTTGCCCAGATCGGCCAACGCCTGCTCCGCAAGCGGCGCGAAGAAGGAGCCGATATCCTCCCGGGATACGGCCGCCGTTTTTCGCAGGTGGGTCCGGGAATAGTCCCTGATCACGTCGGAGAGGAGCATCCCGAGGGCGGACAAAAGCCCGGGGTTCTCCGGGACGAGCACATTCGGGATGGAAAGCGCCGCCGCCAGATCGCACGCGTGGAGCGGGCCCGCCCCTCCGAAGCAGACCAGGACGAATTCCCGGGGATCGTACCCTTTCTCGACGGAGACGACCCGGATCGCACGCTCCATGGCGGCGTTGGCGACCCGTACCACCCCCTCCGCGGCCGCCATCGGCGATACAGACAGCCGGGACGCCAGCGCCCGGATCCTCTCCTCCACGCGCTCTGCCGCAAGGCGCATCCTTCCTCCGAGGAAGTGGTCCGGCAGGAGGCGTCCGAGGTACAGGTTCGCGTCGGTGGTCGTGATCTCTTCCCCCTTCCCGTAGCAGGCAGGGCCCGGGTCCGCCCCCGCGCTCTCCGGTCCCACCCGAAGCGCTCCCCCGGCATCCACGCGGGCGATCGAACCGCCCCCCGCGCCCACCGTGTGGATGTCGATCATGGGGACCCGGACGGGGAAGCCGGCGACGGACGCCTCTGCCGTCGTGCGGATCCCCCCGTCGCACAGAGACACGTCCGTGGAGGTTCCCCCCATATCGAATGTGATCACGTGGGTCAACCCGGCGGCCCGGGCCGTCTCGAACGCTCCCACAACGCCCCCCGCCGGACCCGAGAGGATCGTCCGGACCGACTCCCTCTTCGCCGTCTCCGCGGCAATGCTCCCGCCGTTGGATTGCATGATTCGCAGGGCGTCCGTGCCTATCTCCCGGTCGAGATGCGAGAGATACCGGTCCATGAGCGGGGAGACGTAGGCGTTCACCACGGTTGTGGAGGTCCGCTCGAACTCCCGGTATTCGGGCAGGATCCGGTGGGAGACCGAAACGGGGATCCCCAGCACTTCCGCCAGGGCCGCGACCGTCTCCTCGTGGGCATGGTTGGCGTACGCATGGAGGAGGCAGATGGCGAGGGACTCGATGCCCGACTTCCGGATCTTATCGAGGACTTCCCGGACCTCCAGGGCTTCCGGCGTCTTCTCCGCCTCGCCGCTGCACAGGATGCGCTCGTCGACGCCGAACCGTAACCGCGCATCGACCAAGGGGTCCGGACGAACGACGAAGAGCCGGTAGATGTCGGGGCGCGTCTGCCGCCCGATCTCCAGCACGTCCTCGAACCCCTTCGTGGAGATCAGGGCGGTCCGAACCCCCTTCCGCTCCAGGAGGGCGTTCGTCGCCACCGTGGACCCGTGGACGATGCTCTTCGGTCCGGCAAGATCCGTTTCGTTAAGCCCCGCGAGTACCGCCTCCGCGGGGTTGCCCGGGGTGGACAGCACTTTGTGCGCGCTCACCCGGCCGTCGTGGAACACGAGGATGTCCGTGAACGTGCCGCCGGTGTCGACCCCGACCCTTGCCGGACGCTCTCCCGATGGCGGGTTCATGCATTCCTCCGCAACGCTGCCGGCATGGCTCTTTTCGCCCTCCCGAGTCATTCCCGTCCGTGGACGAGTATTATATTGCACGGTTGTTTTGGGGGCATCCACCGTGTACACTTCCGCCACCAAGGGGGGATGGAAAGGAAAGGGAAACCCGGCATCGCGCCAGTTTCCTGTTTTTCGTGGATTCGGCCCGTGTTGCCTCGCCCAACGGCGATAGCCGGAACGTTCCGGGCGAACGACCTATTCCGGCAATCCTGCCTTAAGAAGCATCTCCCTCTGATTTCTGGCGAACGCCGGATCTTTCGGGAGCGAGACGGTCTCCAGATACCCCTTTACGCTGAAATTCGGCTTCAGGCGAAGGATCTCGGCCGCCTCGGACCGCATCTCGTCTTCCCGGCCCTGCTGGGCGTAAATCGCGGCCAGATCGACGTGTGGCGCGGCCCACTTCGGGTTTTTCTGGACGGCGACCTTGTACCATTCGATCGCCTTGTCGGTCTGGCCCGTCACGTGATACGCCCTTCCCAGGGAATGCGGGTATTGGGGACGAAAGTCCGGGTTCAGTCGCATCACTTTCTTGATCAGCCCGATCGCCTCCTCCGCCTCCGGTTTGCCGACATACGTCAACACGTGCGCCGTGATGTAAATGGAGTTGATATAGTTCGGTTCCAGCTCATAGCACTTCCTCGCGTTGGCGAGCGCTTCCTCGTAGCGCCCCTCCCGGACCTGGATGTTGGCCAGGAGCATGTAGGGGCCATAGTACGAAGGGTCCATCGTGCGGACCTTCTCCGCCAGCTCGACGGCCTGCCGCAGCTTCTCCTTGCCCTCCGGCCCCGACCTGAGAGAACCTTCCTTCAATAAGGTCCATGCGATGCCCATCCATCCCAGCACGGACTCCGGCTCCAGTTCGGTCACCTTTTGATACCATTTCCGGGCTTGGATCTGGTCCTCGAGGGTCCACCGTTCGTAATAGGCATACCCGCGCTGGACGGCCTCCCACGCCTCCAGGCTGTTTACCCTCCGACGGATGATCTTCGCGAAGTCTCCGTCCGTCATCTCTCCCGCCAGCGAGGACGCGAGATCGAGAATGATCTCGTCCCTGGCCTGGAAGAACTCCTTTTCGTCCCGATCGTACCGTTCCGCCCACACGTGGTCGCCCGTGGTCCCGTCGATCAGCTAGACGTTGACCCGCAACCGTTTTCCGGATCTCTGGACGCTGCCCTCCACGACGTACTGCACCCCCAGTTCCTGGCTGATCAGCCGAACATCCGCGGGCTTTCCCTTGTATTTGAGCGTCGAGCTCCGGGCGATCACGAAGAGACGGGGGAGCTTCGATATGGAGGTGATGATGTCGTCCGTGAGCCCG
>JBAVJZ010000148.1:0-3353 GCA_049688015.1 Candidatus Deferrimicrobiaceae bacterium
GCCAAGTGGTAAGGCAGAGGACTGCAAATCCTTTATCCCCCGGTTCGAATCCGGGTGCCGCCTCCAATTATTTCGGGGACTTAGCCAACTCCGGTTGAGTCCCTGTTTCTTTCTCGCCCGCCGGGAAGGCGAACGGAGAACCGGACCCTTTGATCTTTTATCTGGGCGCAGGTGTCGTTCTGGGACTGTCGGCGGGATTCTCCCCCGGTCCGCTTTTCGCCATGGTACTTTCCCACACGGTCCGGCATGGGGTCCGGGAGGGAATCAAGATCGCGGTGGCGCCCCTCCTGACGGATCTGCCGATCATCCTGGTCTCGACGTTCCTCATGACCAAGCTTACGGGCTCCCGAGCCCCGTTGGGGGTAATCTCCCTTCTGGGCGGGTTCTTCCTGACTTACATGTCCCGTGAAACGTGGACCGCAAGAAGGCAGGAACCTGGAACAAGCGCCGCCGGAGCACAATCGTTATGGAAAGGCGTAATCACCAATGCGCTCAGCCCGCACCCCTACCTGTTCTGGCTGACCGTCGGATCTCCGACGATCATTCGAGGATGGAAAACGGGCCCGACCGCCGCCGTGGCCTTCGTAGCCGGTTTCTACGGATGCCTCGTCGGCTCCAAGGTCTTTCTGGCGGTGTTAACCGCCCGGTCGAAACATCTGGTGACCGATAGAATCTACCGGTACCTGATGCGTGCGCTCGGGTTGCTGCTCCTCCTGTTCGCGGGCCTGCTCTTCCGGGACGGGCTGGCTTTGCTGGGACTATTTCGCTGATGTTTTTATGGTATCTTTCTGGGGATGCGCCCGGGTGGCGGAACTGGCAGACGCACGGGACTTAAAATCCCGTGGCCGAATAGGCCGTGCGGGTTCGATCCCCGCCCCGGGCACCAGCATTCGCTCTTCACCGCCCTGATTTGACTGAGATTTCGGAGCAACGGTTGGCAAGCCACAGGGGATAGGAGGCTCAATCATGAATCAGGCGCAGTTCGTGACGCTTGCCGAGGCCGCCGCCGCCGTGCCGTCGGGGGCGAAGATCGCGATCGGCGGGGCGATGGTCATGAGCCCGATGGCATTCGTCCGGGAATTGGTCCGGCAGAAGAAGAGGGATCTCGACCTCGTCGTCGTTCCCGTGGGGGGGATCAACATCGACTTGCTGGTCGGGGCCGGGTGCGCCCGCTCCATCGAGTTTCCCCAGATATCGATGGGGGAGTTCGGCATGGCGCCGAACTTCCGGCGGGGAGTCGAAAGCGGTCGGATCATAACGCACGAACACTCCTGACCCGGCATCCTGGCCGGTCTCCAGGCTGGAGCCTCCGGGTTGCCGTTCCACCCCATGCTCGGTTTCGCCGGGACCGACTACGAAAAGGTCCGGGAGGATTTCCGGACCGTCAAGGACCCGTATTCGGGAAACGAGATCTTCGTCGTGCCGGCGATCCGCCCGGACTGGGCGGCCATCCACGCGATCCGCGCCGACGAAAGGGGAAACGTCGTCTGTTCCGCACTCGAGTCGGACCGGCTCGCCGTCCTCGCGGCGAAGCGTGCGATCGTTACCGTGGAGGAAGTCGTCCCGCCGGAAAAACTCGTCGCCCGTCCCGGGGAGATCTTCCTCTCCGCCCTCCACATCGATCTGGTCGTCGTGACGCCTCGGGGCGCCCACCCGGCAGGATGCGTCCACTGCTACGGGATCGATCGCGCCCACGTCGAGGAGTACCTTGCCGCAGCGAAGACGCCGGAAGGGTTTTTGGAATACCTGTCCCGGTTCATCCTCGGAAAGACCGAGGAAGAATATTACGGGCTAGCCTTAAGGAAGGTGGTCTGACGCGTCATGCCCCTCGCCCTCGAGGGATGCCTCCCGGTGGAATACCTTGCCTTCCAGGTGTCCCTCGAGGTCCGGGATTTCGAGCGGACGGCGGTGGGGACTCTCTCTCCCGTTCCTCTCCTGGGGGTGCTCCATGCAAGGGCCCGTCATGCCGACCACGGAAAGTTCCTCTTCTTCGGGTCGGAAGACACCCCCGTGACCGACGGCTCCCGGGAGCTGTTCGACCTGGCGCAGCGAGGAAAACTCGACCTCTTCTTCCTGTCGGGCGCCCAGGTCGACCGAAAGGGGAACATCAATCTTACCTGCATCGGGGAGTACGCGAATCCCCGCGTCCGGCTTCCCGGAGGGGCGGGCTCGGCGATGCTCTACTACATGACGCGACGTGTCGTCCTGGTGACCCTTGCCCACTCCCCGCGCGTGTTTGTGGAGAAATGCGACTTCATCACTTCCGCGGCGAGTACCCCGCACTACCCGTGGCGCCGGGGAGGTCCCACAAGGCTCATCACGCCCCTTTGCACGATGGAGTACGACGGCGACGATGCCGAGTGGCGTCTTGCCTCTCTCCATCCCGGCGTACCGTTCGATGAGGTGCGGCAGCAGACGGGATTCCCTCTCATGCCGGAGAAGGTTCCGGTGACGCCCTCCCCTTCCCCGTCCGACCTCGCGCTGATGCGCGCCCAGATCCCGCTTCTTCGGCGCTCCTACCCCGTCTTCGCCGACGAATTGTCGCGGAAGATCGGGTAGTCCGGAGTGGGCAGGGCGGGTCTCGCTCCGCAGCCTCGGAGGGGGGCTAGGTTCGTGGCTCGCCGTGCGGTGAATCTGCACGGCTGCGCTTAACCTCACTGCGCCCCCACTCCTTCGGCTTGCTGCGCTCTTTGGCCCCCGCGAAATAGCGCGTGCCATCAGAGGTGTCCCCCATAAATGGGCGTTCCGGCGCCCGCCGCAGGGGAGGAAGAGTTCTTAGGAACGTCTCTGTTCTTAGGGAAAAAACCCCCGGAAGCGCTTTTGCATCCGGGGTCTGCGAAGCTAATGGAGCGGGCGACGGGATTTGAACCCGCGACTTCAACATAATTGTATTTCTTAAAGGGAATTTCGTGTAGTCTGCTCTAACTCATCTCATCACTATTTCCTAATGGAGGTAATTCCGATGAAGAAAGTGCTATCCCTGATCTGCGCCCTGTTCGTCACCGTGGCCTTCGCTGGCGTGACACTGGCGGCCGACATAGACAAAGAGATGAAACCAACCCCTATGGACAACACAATGATGTCACCGGGGGGGGGAATGATGGGACAGCAACCGATGGGACAGCAACCGATGATGCAGCAACCAATGGGGCAGCAACCGATGGGGCAGCAACCAATGGGGCAGCAACCGGTGGAGAAGAAGTATTAATCCAATTCACCAAGGGATTCTTCGGGGGCCGCATCCTTGGCGGGTGTGGCCCCTTTTTTCATTCGGTGTGTGTGATAAGTGGTGGGATAAAAAAGAAAGTGAGCAAAAAAAAGGGAGTCACGGAATGTCCGTAACTCCCTGATTT
>JBAVJZ010000149.1:0-11844 GCA_049688015.1 Candidatus Deferrimicrobiaceae bacterium
ACGCCGCCTCGGGACAGCGTCTCACCCGCATTCAGGATGAGCTGACCGCCCTCAAGGAAAAAGTTGCCGGGTACCGGTCCCGGTGGGAAGAGGAAAAGAAGGGCATCGGGAAGAGCCGCGAGGTCAAGGAGAAGATCGAACGGGCCATCTCGGAGATGCAGCGGGCCGAGAGGGAAGGGAACCTCGGTCGGGCGTCGGAGCTCAAGTACGGCGTCATTCCGGAGCTCCAGCGGGAGGCGGAAGCGCTTGCAAAGGGATCCGACGGCTCGGAGGGGCGCCTTTTGAAGGAGGAGGTGGACGAAGAGGACATTGCCCAGATCGTGTCGCGCTGGACCGGTATTCCGGTTTCGAGGCTGGTCGAGGGGGAAATAGAGAAGCTTGTCCGGATGGAAGAACGGCTGGGAGAGCGGGTGGTGGGGCAGGACAACGCCGTACGGCTGGTTGCGAACGCCGTCCGCCGCGCCAAGTCGGGACTGAAAGACCCCCTGCGCCCCATCGGGTCCTTCCTGTTCATGGGCCCCACCGGAGTGGGGAAGACGGAGCTGGCCCGGGCCCTGGCGCAATTCCTGTTCGACGATGAGGCGGCGATGGTGCGACTCGATATGTCCGAATACATGGAGAAACACTCCGTCGCGCGGATGATCGGGGCGCCGCCCGGATACGTAGGATATGAGGAAGGCGGGGCGCTGACCGAGGCAGTGCGGCGGAAACCGTACACCGTGATACTCTTCGACGAGGTGGAAAAAGCGCATCCTGACGTGTTTCATATCCTCCTGCAGGTCCTCGAGGACGGTCGCCTGACCGACGGGAAGGGACGGACCGTCGATTTCCGCAACGCCGTTGTGATCCTCACCTCGAACATCGGCTCCCACTGGATCCAGGAACTCTCAGGGAAAGGGGAGGATGCCGTCCGGGGGAAGGTCATGGAGGAGCTTCGCCGGGAATTCCGGCCCGAGTTTTTGAACCGCCTCGACGAAATCGTCCTGTTCCGGTCCCTTGGAATGGAGGATCTTGCGAGGATCATCGCGATCATGCTCCGGGAGCTTAACGAGCGGCTCGCCGACAGGAGGATCTCGGTAACGGTTACCGATTCCGCAAGGGAGAGACTCGCGACGATCGGCTACGATCCCACGTACGGGGCGAGGCCGTTGCGTCGCGCTATCCAGAAGCACCTCCAGGACCCCCTGGCCCTCCATATCCTCAAGGGGGAATATCGTGAGGGGGATTCAGTCGTTGTGGACGTGGACAAAACATCCGGGTTTTCCTTCCGAAGATCCGTGCAGGGGCATGTCGATCGAGGGTGACTTGACAAACGGGGTTTTGGAGGGTAGGGTGAAATAAAAACACTGTTTGAAATGGGCAAAGTGTGAGCGCAACCTTGGCAGTTTCTTTCCTCGCCCCGGCCAAATTAAACATCTCCCTCCGGGTTTTCGGAAAACGTCCCGACGGGCTCCACCAGATACGTTCGGTCATGGTTCCGGTCTCCCTCTACGACGAGGTTATCGTGGAACAGGTCTCCGCGGGCATCTCCGTGGAGATGGACGACCCCATGGTCCCGGGCGACGAGCGGAACAGTTGCCACAGGGCAGCGGTTTCCTTTCGCGACTGGGCGGGTGTCCCGGAGGGGGTCCGTGTTCGGGTCCGCAAGGCCATCCCCGTGCAGGCAGGGCTGGGTGGCGGCAGTTCCGACGCCGCCGCAACGCTTAAGGGGCTGATCGCCCTGACCGGGAAGTCGCCTCCCCCAAAGACCCTCCTGTCTCTCGCGGCAGCCGTCGGGGCGGATGTTCCGTTCTTTATGCTGGGCATGCCCGCTCTCGTGGAAGGATCCGGAGATCGGCTGACCCCGGTGGAATGGCAGGTTCCCTTCTTTGCCGTGATCGTCATGCCTCCGTTCGGGCTGCCGACGCGGGAAGGGTATGAAAGACTTTGCCGGGAGGCGGCCGATTCCCCCGGAAGGGAGGATCCTCCGTCCTTCCGGGAATGGGAGGATCTCGTGGTGGCCGTGGGGAACGATTTCGAGAGCGCCTGGGAACACGACCGGCGGGAGATCCCGGCGATCAAGAGGGAGCTGAGGGAGGCGGGGGCGGAAGCTGCCGCCCTCACCGGGAGCGGCTCCGCGGTGTTCGGGCTGTTTCAAAGCGAGAAGGATGCGCAACGGGCGAAAAACGCAATGGAGAACGGGAAAGGGCGAAAATTGTTCGTCGTCCGCAACATTTGACGACCCGGAAGGAGGGGGGAGATGCAGCTCACCGAGGTGAAGGTTTATCCCGTGACCGACGACGAGAAACTGAAGGGATACGCCACGATTGTCTTCGACGCCTGCTTCGTCGTCCGGGATCTCAAGATCATCAACGGCAACAGCGGGCTGTTCGTCGCGATGCCCAGCAAGAAGAAGAAGGACGGCACATACCGCGACACGGCGCACCCGTTGAACAACGAGACTCGCCAGATGATCGAGGAGGCGGTTCTGGGGGAATACGAGAGCGAAATCCGCAGGCTTGACGGTATCGCCCTGGCCCGCTAACATTTCCACGGACCGGATCTTCCTTTCCGCAGGGAGGCGGCCTGTCCGGCGGGCGGGGTCGCGTGCGGGATTCGGAGCGGGGGAAGAGGGTCCGCGGGCCTCGCGCTGGGAGGTCGTCTAACGGCAGGACAGGGGCCTTTGGAGCCTCTAATGAAGGTTCGACCCCTTCCCTCCCAGCCATTTTCCGTTTTCCCCTTGCCAAGGGCCAACCAATCGGTATAATGTCTTTTTCTTTACTCATCGGATGATTTTCCGAGCAGGGGAATGGTTTGACCAGGCTCAAGCTGTTTGCGGGCAATGCGAATACCGATCTGGCCAGGGAGATCTGCGCTTTTCTCTCCGTCCCGTTGGGAGCCGCATTGGTGAAGCGGTTCAGCGACGGGGAGATCAACGTCGACATCGGGGAGAATGTCCGGGGGGCGGACGTCTTTATCGTCCAGCCGACCTGTCCGCCGGTGAACGACCATCTGGTCGAACTCCTCGTCCTCATGGATGCGCTGAAGCGCTCCTCCGCCAAGCGGGTAACGGCGGTCATCCCGTATTACGGGTATGCGAGGCAGGACCGGAAAGTGCTCCCCCGAGCGCCGATCACCGCCAAACTCGTGGCGGACCTGCTGACGGCAGCAGGCGTTTCCCGGGTTCTTACGGTGGACCTGCACGCGGGTCAGATCCAGGGATTCTTCAATATTCCCGTTGACCACCTGTACGCCGCACCCGTGATGCTCGAATACATCAAGGCGAACTGGGACAATGATATCGTGTTCGTATCTCCCGACGCGGGGGGAGTGGAGAGGGCACGGGCCTTCGCCAAGCGGCTGAACGCCACGCTGGCGATCATCGACAAGCGGCGGGCGGGGCCCAACGAGTCCAAGGTGATGAACATCATCGGCGACGTCGAGGGAAAGACGGCCGTCCTCCTCGACGATATGGTGGACACGGGCGGGACGATGGTCCAGGGAGCCGACGCGTTGCGCGAGAGCGGGGCGAAGCGTGTGTTCGCCTGTGCGACCCACCCCGTTCTGTCGGGACCGGCGATCGAGCGTCTCGAGAAGTCCACGATCGAGCAACTCGTGGTCACCAACACGATCCCTCTGGGAAAGAAAGCGGAGTGCGCGAAGATCCGGGTCCTCTCGGTGGCGGGCCTTCTCGGGGAAGCCATCAAGCGGATCCATTTCAACGATTCCGTGAGTTCGCTCTTTGTGTAGCGGGAGGATGACGATATGGCCATGATGGAGTTGACGGCGGTCCGCCGCCACGTGTCCGGGAAAGAAGGTGCCCGGAAACTGCTGTCCCTGGGAAAGATCCCGGGGATCATGTACGGAAAGGGTCGGGAAAGCCGTTCCGTCGAGTTCGATCGCCGGGACCTGGAAAAGTTTCTGGGTGTCGCCCGCCGGGGGACCGTCATCGTCCGCCTGACTGTCAAGGAGGATGCCGAGACGAAGGAGGCATACGCGGTTCTCAAGGAGGTCCAGACAAATCCCCGGACGGACCGTGTGATCCATGTCGATTTCTACGAGGTCGCTTTTGGAAAGAAGTTCCGTATCGAGGTGCCCATCCGGGTCAAGGGGAAGGCGGTAGGGCTCGAGCAGGGAGGTATCGTCGAGCAGGTGACCCGCACCCTCGAGGTCGAGTGTCTCCCGAAAGACGTTCCGGAGTTTCTGGAGGTGGACGTAACGGCACTCGGGATCGGAGACTCGCTCCACCTGAAGGACCTGAATCTCCCCGAGGGCGTGCAGCTGTTGGAAAAGGACATGACGGCCACCATCGTCTCCGTCCACGCACCGAGAATCGAGGAGGTCGTGAGCGTGGTGCCCGAGGAGGAGGCGGCGGCGGTGGCCACAGCGGAAGGCGCCAGTGTGGCGGAACCTGAGGAAAAGGAGAAGTAGCCGCCCCCCGTCTCGTCTTGTGTTCGGACTCGGGAACCCCGGCCGCCGGTATGCGGAAACGTTTCATAACGCGGGGTTCATGGCGGTTGAGCTCCTGGCGGTTTCCTTCGGCATCCGGCTTAAGGCTTCCGGGGAGGTCGAGTACGGCGTGGGGCCGCTGGACGGGGAGTGGGTTCTCCTTGGCAGGCCGAGGACGTACATGAACCTCAGCGGAAGGGCCGTGGCCCCCCTCTACGAAAGGTTTGCGGGGGTTCCCGAAGATCTGCTGGTACTCCACGACGATCTCGACCTGGCTCTTGGCGTGGTGAGACTGAAACGGGGCGGCGGGACGGGAGGGCACAACGGGCTCCGCTCGCTTACGGAGGAACTCGGAACCCGGGAATTCCTGCGGGTCCGGATCGGGATCGGCCGCCCCCCGGAAGGGGTCGACCCGGCGGATTTTGTTCTCAGGCCGGTCCCCGGGGAATTGCGGGACCGGTTCCACGGAGGTGTTTCGTCCACTGCGGAGGCTGTCGGGGACA
The DNA here is from genome assembly GCA_049688015.1 of Candidatus Deferrimicrobiaceae bacterium. Lineage (GTDB taxonomy): Bacteria > Desulfobacterota > Deferrimicrobia > Deferrimicrobiales > Deferrimicrobiaceae > CSP1-8. The sequence continues at coordinate 4,932 of JBAVJZ010000149.1, forward strand.
TCTTCCGGGAAGGGTTTGACAGGGCGATGACGCGCTGGAACGCGCGGCACGCGTAAACCCCCTCCCTGAAAGCGGAAGGGGAAGGGACCATACTCCTTGCTCCCGGCAGCCAAGACCGGGGGCTCGATAAGCCGAAAGGAGGCTTGCGCACGATGACGAAGTACGAGTCTGCCATCCTGTTCGATCCGGAACTTCCCGAGGAGCGGCGCAAGGAATTTCTGGCCAAGATCGAGGGGATCATCACCTCGTTCGAGGGGGAAATTCTCAAGCGGGACGACTGGGGAATCCGGAAACTTGCCTACCATATCCACAAGAAGCAAAATGCGTACTATACCTTTCTGATCTACTCCGGGAAGCAGGGCGTGGTCGAGGAGGTAGAGCGCAACATCAAGATTTTCGACGGCGTGATGCGCCACATGACATCTCGCGTGGATTTCGAGGTCCAGCCGGCTGCGGCGGCACCGGTTCCGGAGGAAGCACCCTCCGGCGCGGAGAACGGCGGGGAGTCTCCCGAAACCCCACTGCCCGCGGACGAGGCTCCCCCCGCGTAGGGGGAAGAGGGAAGCGATGGTTGCCTTCAACCGTGTGATCCTTGCCGGGAACCTGGTCCGGGACCCGGAGATCCGGTATCTCCCCTCCGGGTTGTCGGTGACCAGTTTTGCCATTGCGGTCAACTCCCGCTACCGCTCGAACAACGAGCTCAAGGAGGAGGTTTCCTTTTTCGACATCGTCGTCTTCGGAAAACTGGGGGAAACCTGTGCGGAATATCTTTCCAAAGGGCGGCCGGTGCTCGTGGAAGGCCGTCTGAGACAGCGGCGCTGGGAATCGGAAGGTACCAAGAGGAGCAAGATCGAGGTGGTCGCGGGGGGTGTCCAGTTCCTGGGAGGAGGGCCGAAGAGCGGGGGGGCTTCCGAGGGCGACCAGGGAGGGCAGTCGACCGACGCCCAGGAAGACGACATTCCGTTTTAACGAGTAACCATACCAGGAGGCGAAAGGAAAACGATGAGCACCCCGATGAAACCGAGGTCCGGCCCGGGAAGACCCGGCGGCGGACCGAGAAGGCGGTACGTCCGGAAGAAGTTCTGCCGGTTCTGCGCGGAGAAGGACCTTAAGATCGATTACAAGAACGTGTACTTGCTCAAGCACTTCATCTCCGAGCGGGGCAAGATCGTTCCCCGGAGGATTTCGGGGACATGCGCGACGCACCAGCGCAAGCTGACGGTGGAGATCAAGAAGGCACGAATCGTGGCGCTGGTACCGTTCACGGCAACCCAGGTAAGGTAGGGGGGGACCGATGAAAGTAATCCTGCGGGAGGACATCGAAAACCTCGGGAGGGCCGGCGACATCGTCAAGGTCGCCGACGGGTACGGCCGAAATTATCTCATTCCGAAGCGTCTGGCCGTCCAGGCCGACGTGCGAAACGTTCGTGCGCTCGAGCACGATCGCCGGGTCATCGAGGCCCGCGCGAAAAAAACCCGCAAGAGCGCCGAGGAACTGGGCGCGAAGCTGTCCACCCTTTCCCTCACCATCCCGGCCAAAGCGGGGGAGGAGGGGAAGCTCTTCGGGGCGGTCACGTCGCGCGACATCGCCGAGGCTCTCGACAGTGCGGGGGTAACGGTCGACCGAAAGCTGGTGCTTTTGCCCGAGCCGATCAAGCAGGTCGGAGAATACAAGGTGAAAGTGAAGGCGGGGACGGATATCGCTCCGGAGATTTCCGTCAGCGTGGTGGCGGAATAGCGGCCATCCTCCGGGGAAGGAGGTCGACATGAGCGGTCCGCGGGTTACGACGCACGGAGCGGCGGAAACTCCTCTCCTGAAGGTTCCTCCCCACAGTCTCGAGGCCGAACAGGCCGTGCTCGCCTCTGTTCTGCTGAACAACGACCTGATGAACGACGTGGTCGAGATCCTGCGTCCGGACGATTTCTACCAGGGCGCCCACAGGACGCTCTTTTCCACGATGGTGGACCTCTACGAGCGGGGACGCGCGATCGACCAGCTGACGCTTTCCGAGGCCCTCAACACCCGCGGCGTGGCAGGCGAAGTGGGGGGACTGTCCTACCTCTCCGAACTCATCCACAACATTCCCAGCACCGCGAACGTCGCCGATTACGCACGGCTGGTCAAGGAGAGAGCGATTCTCCGGAAGATGATCGTCGTGGCCCAGCAGATCACGAATTCCGCGTTCCAGGGCGTGGGCGAGGTCGACGACTTCCTCGACAAGACCGAGCAGGCGATCTTCTCGATCGCCGAGGAGAAAATCAAGCCCTCCTACTACTCGATGGCCGAGATGGGGAAGGAGGCGATGCGGGAGATCGAGAAGCTCTACGAGAAGAAAGAGCTGATCACCGGGGTCTCCTCCGGCTTCCGCGACCTGGACCGGCTGACGGCGGGGTTCCAGAAGTCCGACATGATCGTCGTCGCTGGCCGTCCCGGCATGGGAAAGACGGCCTTTTCCCTGAACGTCGCCCTCCATGCCGCTCTCCGCAACGGTTTGCCGGTCGCGATCTTCTCGCTGGAGATGAGCCGCCAGCAGCTCGCCCTGCGGATGATCTGCTCGGAGGCGAGAGTCAACTTCCAGCGGCTGCGGACGGGGTACCTTGCCCAGGACGAGATCAACCGGATCGTCGCTGCCGTGGGAAAGCTCTCCGAGGCGCAGATCTACTGCGACGATTCCGGTGTGCTGAACGCTCTCGAGATGCGGGCGAAGGCGCGCCGCCTGAAAAAGGACAAGAACATCGGGATGGTCATCATCGACTACCTCCAGCTCATGCGGGGGATAACGTCGCGGGGAAGCGCGGACAACCGCGTGCAGGAGATCTCGGAGATCTCCCGCTCGCTCAAGGCTCTGGCGAAGGAGATCGACGTCCCGGTCATCGCCATCTCCCAGCTCAACCGCGGTCTGGAAAGGCGCGACGACAAGCGCCCCCAGATGTCCGATCTCCGGGAGTCGGGGGCGATCGAGCAGGACGCCGACCTGATCCTTTTCATCTACCGCGAGGAGATGTACAGCAAGGGGGAAGTCCCCGATGACAAGAAGGGGGTTGCCGAGGTCATCATCGGGAAGCAGCGCAACGGCCCCATGGGAAAGGTCGATCTCACCTTCCTGAGCCAGTACACCCGTTTCGAGGACCTGGCGAGGGACTACGAGTAGTCTTGCCTGCTTCGTGCCCCGGGACTCCGGACGGGCCGGGGGTCTACTTCACGCGTCGCCGGGAGTTCCCGGAGGGAAAGAAGGATCTTCCGGGAGCGTAGAGGGTCCACCGCCCCTCGGCGGAGGGGAACCCCTCCTCGACGTGCCTTGCCAATATCGACTTCGCGGTCCTCACCGCCTCCGGGAGGGGGTCCCCGGCCGCGAGCCGTGCGGCGATACCGGACGCAAGGGTGCATCCGGTTCCGTGCGGGTTGCGACGGGGGAATTTGCGCTCCGGCGGAAGCAGCGTGACCGTTTCGCCTTCAAAAAGGATGTCGATGCCGCGCTTCCCCGACCAGGGGAAATGCCCTCCCTTCAGAACGACGGAGGCTCCCGAGGCGAGTGCGAGGTCCCGTGCGGCAGCGACGGCATCCCGGAACCCCCCGACGCTCCGGGCGAGGATCTTCTCGATCTCCGGGAGATTGGGCGTCAGGACCGTCGCCCGGGCCAGCAGGTTCCGATAGACGGGCAAGGCGTTTCCCGCGAGAAGAGGCGCGCCGGAGGAGGACCGGAGCACCGGATCCAGGACGACCGGCAACCCCCGGTGTCTTTTGAGAAAGCGGAGCAGGCCTTCCGCGGCCGCTCGGGTCCCGACCATCCCGATCTTTACCGCACGGAGGCGGAAACTTTCCGCGGCCCGGGAGAGCGAGCGCTCCAGGGCCGCCCGCGGGAGGGGAACGATCCGGTCGAACGTGGCGGTGGTCTGGATCGCGAGGCAGGAAGGTACGGCGACGGCGTATCCGCCCGCCGCATGTATCGCCTTTGCGTCCATCAGAACGCCTGCTCCTCCGGTGGGGTCGAACCCCCCGAAGGCCAGGATCACCGGCGGCCTGTTTCCTCTTTCCATATCCGTTGGAACTCCCTGGCGCGCTCCCGGATAGCAGGGCCGCCGAACAGGTCCGAGATCACCGCGAACCCGGATGCGCCCGCCCGGATCACCTCCCGGACGTTCTGCCGGGTGATCCCGGATATGGCGATTGCGGGGAGCGATACGGCCCCCGCAACCTCAGCGATGAGCTTCGGGCCCCGCGGCACGAGCGCGTCGTTCTTGGTCGTCGTCCGGAAGATCGCCCCCACGCCGATGTAGTCCGCGCCTTCCTGCTCCGCCCTGCGTGCTTCGGCGACATTGTGCGTGGACGATCCCAGAAGAAATCCCGATGGGACCAGTTTCCGCGCCTCGGGGATCGGGAGATCGTCCTGCCCGAGGTGGCAGCCGTCCGCCTCCGCCATCAGTGCCACGTCGAGGCGGTCGTTGACAAGGAAGAGGGCTCCGGCATTCCTGCATATACCGGCCAGCCTGCGTGCCCGGGAGAATACCGTCCGGGGGGAGGACTGCTTGTCCCGGTACTGGAGGATCCGGCACCCCCCCACGATCGCCTCCGAAACAGCGAATTCCAGTGCTTCCTCGGTGTCCTTCGCGTCGATGGCGAAGACGGCGGGGTCCAGAACCCCGTAGAGCCCTTCGATCCGGGGGGACGGGAGAGCGATCCGTTTTCCGCTCATCGGGACTTCTTCTTTCGGGGGAGAAGGGAGAGGGACGACAGTTTTTTCCGCAGGGTGTTCCGGTTGATCCCCAGGACCTGCGCGGCCTTCACCTGGTTCCCGCCGCTCGCCTCCATGACGATCTTGATGAGCGGCTTCTCCATCTGGCGGAGAAAGTAGCCGTGAAGATCGTCCTCTCCGTCGATGGCATCCCCCAGGCGCCCCACGAACTCCCTGACCCGCTCCTCGATAACCTGCTCCAGCGGAGCGGTGGACAGGTCAAGCGCCCCGTCCGCCTTGGCCAGCTCCCGCGCCACCTCTTCCCGCCGCAGGAGCTTCCCCGTGGAGAGAACGGCAAGCCTCTGGACGAAATTTTCCAGCTCCCGCACGTTTCCTTTCCAGGTTTGGGCAGCGATCACCTCCAGCGCCTCTTTCGAGAACGAGCGGGGGGGCCGGGAAAGGATCGTGCAGTACTTCTGGAGGAAAAAATCGGCGAGAAGGGGGATATCCTCCCGCCTCTCGGAAAGGGGGGGCACGCGGATCGGGAAGACGTTCAGCCGGTCGAAGAGGTCCTCACGGAACCTGCCGTCCGCGACCATTCGCCGCAGGTCCCGGTTGGTCGCCGCGATGATGCGTCCCCGAAACAGCCGGTTCCGGCTCGACCCCAGCCTCGGGAATTCCTTCTCCTGCAGCACGCGGAGAAGCTTCGCCTGGAGGTCGGTCGGGATGTCCCCGACCTCGTCGAGAAAAAGGGTGCCCCCCGAGGCGGCCTCCAGCTTCCCTTCCCGGGCCGTTTCCGCCCCCGTGAACGACCCCTTCTCGAAGCCGAACAGCTCCGCCTCCTGCAGATCTTTCGGGATGGCGGAGGCGTTGACCGGCACGAAGGGGCCGTCGGGTGTCCCCAGCTCGTGGATGCATCGGGCGACGAGCTCTTTCCCCACGCCACGCTCGCCCAGAAGAAGGACGGTGGCGTCGGAGTCCGCCACTTTTCCCACTCCCAGGAACACGTCCAGGATGGCGCGGCTCCGCCCGACGATACGGGCCGACTTCCACTCCTCGAGGTCTTCCGTCCGGAACGGACGCTCACGGGAGGTCGCCTCGTTCGAGACTTCCCGCAGCAGGTTCTCGATATGGGCGATGTCGAACGGCTTGGTGATGAATTCCGCGGCCCCCGCACGGGTGGAGCGGGCGGCGGCTTCCGGCCGGCGAACGGCAGTCATGATGAAGAACCGGGTCGGGGATTTCCTCGCCTGGACCTTCTCGAGGACCTCGATCCCTTCCATGGCGGGCATGCGGATGTCGATGAAGGCAGCGGCGTAGGTGTTCCGGGTCAGCAGGGAAAGCGCCTTTTCCCCGTCCTCCGCCAGGTCCGGAGTGAACCCCATCCCTGCGACCGTCTTCTTCAGGACCCAGCGGATGCTCTCGTCGTCGTCGGCTATGAGGACTTTGTTCACGGGCGTTTTTTCTTTCCTGTGGAGACTGGAAGGGATATTGTAACCGTCGTTCCCTTTCCTCGCACCGATTTTATTTCCAGCTTCCCGCCGTATCGGGAGATCGACTGTCTTGCCATCACAAGGCCGAGTCCCGTCCCCTTCGCCTTCGTCGTGTAGAACGGCAAAAACGCCCTTCGGGTCTCCTCCTCCGACATCCCGGTGCCGTCGTCCGCAATGAAGATCTCCACAAAAGAGTGCATTCTTCCTCTCGTCCGCCCCCACCGGTAATTTACGTTCATCCGGGTGTGGATGCGCACGGTCCCCTTTCCCGGGATGGACTCCACGGCGTTCTTGAGAACGTTCACGATCGCCCGGAACACGGTGTCGGGGTGTCCGGACACGTCGGGAATGCTCGGATCGGCGATGAGCTCGAAGCGGATCTCCTTTCCCTGGGACCGCACATCCGAGCGCATGAGTTCCTCGGCTTCCCGGAGGATCGAGTGGACAGGGAAGGGGCGGGCCGGCGGAGGGACCCTCCCCATCTCGAGCATCTTTTCCACGAGCCCGTTGATTCTCTCCGCCTCCCGAAGGATCAGACGGGTTCCCTCCCGGCGCTCCTCCTCGGGCGCCTCCCCCCGCAGCATCCATTGAGCCGCCCCCCGGATCCCCCCCAGCGGATTCTTGATCTCGTGGGCGATTCCGTAGGCAAGCGTCTGCATCTCCTCCGCGCTCCCGGAGGCCCTCTCCTCCTGCCCGACCAGGCTGAGGATCTCGGCGGGCTTGATCGAAAGCACCGCCCCGTTGGGA
>JBAVJZ010000150.1:0-5686 GCA_049688015.1 Candidatus Deferrimicrobiaceae bacterium
TCACCTATCGGAAAGAGTGGCTCCGCTTTGACATCATCGCCGGTTTGACCGCAGCGGCGGTGGTCATTCCCCAGGCGATGGCCTATGCCGCCATTGCCGGCCTGCCGCTGGTGGTCGGGCTCTACACCTCCTTCGTGCCGCTGATTGTCTACGCCGTCATGGGCACATCCCGTCCCTTAAGCGTCACGACCACGTCCACGATCGCTATCCTTTCGGCCGGCATACTTGGTCAGGTGGCCCCTGGCGGCGACGCGGTTGCTCTCGTCGCGGCATCAGCCACCCTGGCGCTCCTGGCGGGCGCAATCCTGCTGCTGGGTGGTCTGCTTCGCCTCGGTGCGGTGGCCAACCTGATCTCCGACCCGGTGCTCACCGGTTTCCGGACAGGAATCGGTCTGGTGATCGTACTGGACCAGATTCCCAAGCTCCTGGCGGTGCATATCTCCAAGGCAGGATTTTTCAGGGACATCGTATCCATAGCAGAGCATCTGCCGGCGGCATCCCTGCCCACTCTTCTGTTCGGCATGGTGATGCTGGCCCTGATGCTGGGGCTTAAGGCTTTCGTACCACGGGTGCCGGCGCCGCTGGTTACCGTGGCAATCGGCATTGCCGTCTCGGCGATATTCGGGCTCGAGAAGGAAGGCATCCCATTAGTGGGGACGGTCCAGGCGGGGCTGCCGTCCTTCGCTCTCCCGGACCTTTCCCTGGTGGGGCGGCTCTGGCCCGCAGCCATGGGAATCGCGTTGATGAGCTTTGTCGAGACGGCGGCAGCGGGGCGAGCCTTTATCAGACGGGGAGATCCGCCACTCGAAGCAAACCGCGAACTGGTGGCGACAGGGATGGCAAACCTCGTCGGCAGTCTTTTCCACATCATGCCGGCCGGCGGGGGAACATCGCAGACGGCCGTGAATGACGGTGCGGGAGCCCGCAGCCAGGCGGCGGCGCTGGTGACCGCCGCGGTGGTCATGGCAACGCTCCTCTTCCTGGCGCCCCTGTTCGGTCTGATGCCTTACCCGACCCTGGCCGCCGTCGTTGTGGTCGCCGCCATCGGACTGGTTCGCCCTGCAGAGTTCCTTGCCATCCGGCAGATCCGTTCCATGGAGTTTCGATGGGCACTCATAACTGTCGCCGGAGTGCTTCTGCTCGGGACCCTGAAGGGAATCCTGGTGGCGGTGCTCGTGTCGCTGGTGGCGCTCGTTATCCGCGCCGGTCGCCATCCTCTCCTTCCCCTGGGACGCAAGCCCGGCACCAATGTGTTCCGCCCTCGTTCGCCGGAGCATCCGGAAGACGAGACCTTCCCCGGTCTGCTGATGCTGCGGCCGGTCGGTGGCATATACTTTGCCAACGCCCCGCATCTTGGTCAGGAGATCTGGGCGTTGGTCAACGAGTTCAAGCCCAGGGTGCTGGTTCTCGACCTGAGTGCGGTTCCCGATCTGGAGTTCACCGCTCTCAGGATGTTGACCGACGGCGAGGAGAAAGGGCGCGAGGCCGGGACCTCGCTCTGGCTGGTGGGGCTGAATCCCGGAGTGCTCGCGACTGTCCGGAATTCGCCTCTGTGGGCGCGGTTGGGCCGGGAGCGGATGTTCTTTACCCTGGGACAGGCGGTAGAGAGGTATCAGAAAGAGAGCGGAGGAACCAGATCTGGAACAGAGTAGGACCGGAAAATGTCCCCGTGTGGATCGATTACGACAGCAGGTATTACTCCGTCAACGATACCGATTGGGATAGAACCTTAGGTTCCATTCTCGGCATCCTATTCCAAACCTATGCTGGCGAGATCGAAAACGTCGGTATACCGATCACCATCTCGAAGTAGATGTCTTATCTGATATCTACATTTGCAGGCTCGCAGGTCCTGCGAGAAAGCCCGTCGTCGATCGCTTGCGTGCAACCGTTTGCTGGTCATCCGAATCGAAGCGAATTCACACGAAGGAGGGGCCACATGAAAGCGGTCACGGTGGAACCGAAGAAGGCGGGAACCGCGCGACTGGAGGACGTCCCGGAGCCCGATGAGCGTGACGGATCCGTGCTGGTGGAAGCCGTTGCGGTCGGGGTCTGCGGTACCGACATCGAGATCGTGGAGGGGCAGTACGGGTGGGCGCCTCCCGGCAAGACGCGCCTGGTGCTGGGCCACGAATCCCTTGGCCGCGTGGTCGATCCGGGTCCGAGGAGCGGGTTCCGGAAAGGCGATCTCGTGGTCGGCATCGTCCGGCGTCCCGACCCTGTCCCCTGTCCCAACTGCGCGGTGGGGGAGTGGGACATGTGCACCAACGGCAGGTATACCGAGCGCGGCATCAAGGAAATCGACGGCTTCATGTCCGAGCGATGGAGGATCGAGCCCGAGTATGCGATGAGGGTTGACCCCTCCCTCGGCCTCCTCGGAGTGCTGATCGAGCACACGTCGGTGGTTGCGAAGGCGTGGGAACAGATCGCTGCGGTCGGCCACCGTGCCTTCTGGAAGCCACGGACCGTTCTGGTGACGGGTGCGGGGCCGATCGGTCTCCTCGCCGCCCTCATCGGGAAGCAACACGGGGGGGAAATTCATGTTCTCGATCGGGTCGAGTCGGGGGCCAAACCCGACCTGGTGCGTGCCCTCGGGGCGACATATCACACCGGCACCGTGGCGGGCGTCGGGTTCGAGCCGGACATCATCGTCGAATGCACCGGCGTCGGGCAGGTCATCGTCGACTCGATGGTGGCCATGGGAGCCGGCGGTATCCTGTGTCTCACCGGCGTCGGAAGCGGCGGCTCTACGTCCGGGCCCAAGACGGCAGACGTCGCGGCGGAAATGGTGCTCCGGAACAACGTCATCGTCGGAAGCGTTAATGCCAACAAGCGGCACTGGTACAGGGCCGGGGAATCCCTGGCCCGCGCGGACCACTCGTGGCTGGCGCACCTCGTGACGCGACGCGAGCGGCCGGAGGACTTTACGCGCGCATTGCATCGCACGCCGGAAGACATCAAAGTCGTCGTCCAGTTTTCCGCAGTATGACCGTAAGAGGCGGGCACTTTGCCACCGCTAGCCTGGGGCTCGATGGGCATGGTGGGAACGGACATGATGACAGGACGAGGGTAAAGGATAAGGAGCATTGACCATGTTCGACGCTGGCGGAAAGGATCACACCGGATACTCAGGCACCCTGAGAGATTCATCCGCTCACTTCATCGTCGCGGGCGACCTCGAAGCGGTCTTCCTGCCCGGCCACGGGATGATCGGGGCCTCGTTTCGCAACAGGGGCGTGGAGATCCTGCGACGCGTAGAGGACCTGGAAACTATGGCCGTGAAGGGAAGCGCCGCCGGGATCCCCCTTCTTCATCCGTGGGCGAACCGCCTCGCGGGTTTTCGCTATCGCGCCGCAGGCCGGGAGGTGGCGCTTGATGCGTCGTCCCCGCTCCTGCACCTCGACGATTACGGCCTCCCGATACATGGGGTACCGTGGTCGCGTCTCGCCTGGGAGGTTACCGAAGCGAGGAAGGGCGGTCTCGTCACCAGGCTCGAGTGGACCCGCAACGAGCACCTGGCCATATTTCCGTTCCGCCATCGGCTCGAGATGGCGGCGACGCTTCGGCAGGAAGGCCTGACCGTGGAGACGACGCTTGTCGCCGGGCACGATGCACCGGTGCCGGTAAGCTTTGGCTTTCATCCGTTCTTCGGGCTTCCCGGGCTTCCGCGGTCGCAGTGGCGGCTGGGGTTGCCCGCGATGCGGAGGCTCGCGCTGGACCGGCGTCAGATCCCGACCGGAAAGGAGGAGCCTTTCCGGGGGATGGATGAAGAGCTCGGGGCGCTCGACTTCGATGATGGATTTGTCATGCTGGAAGGAACGGAATCGTTCTCTCTTGAGGGAGCCGGCCGACGAATCACTTTGGAGTTTCTCGAAGGCTACCGTTACGCGCAGGTCTTTGCACCGAAGGGCAAAGAATATGTTGCCCTTGAGCCGATGACCGCACCAACGAATGCGCTGATGAGCGGCAACGGACTGCAACTCGTGGAGCCGGGCGATCGTTTCCGGGCGGCGTTCCGGATCCGTGTTGATGCGGTCCCATGACCCGGCCGAACGGGAAATTCGTAGGACTATTGGCAGCCCCCTGAAGGAGTTCGCCCGGCAGGACGGAAACCAGTACCGGAGGAGGTTTGCAAATGGCACTGCGTATCGAAGACTATGCGATGATTGGCGACACCGAGTCGGGGGCGCTCGTCGGCAAGAACGGTTCCATTGACTGGTTGTGCGCCCCGCGGTTTGACTCGCCAGCGTTCTTCGCCGCGATCCTCGGCACGGAAGCGAACGGACACTGGCAGATCGCGCCGGTGGGTGAGGTGCGGCGCGTCCAGCGTCGCTACCGCCAGGGCACGATTGTCCTCGAAACCGACTTCGAGACGGACGACGGCGTGGTGCAGATAGTGGATTGCATGCCGCCACATGACGGTCACACCGATCTTGTTCGAGTGGTCGAGGGCGTGCGGGGACGCGTCGCGATGCAGATGCGCCTCGCGCCCCGGTTTGATTACGGCCGGCTCATCCCGTCCCTTGTCCGCATCGACCAAGGCGCATTTGCCGTCGCGGGACCGGACGCGATATGCCTGCGCACCCCGGTAGATTTGCGTGAAGACGGGGCGGCGGCCTCGGCAGTGTTCACTGTCTCCGCCGGCGAACGTGTGCCTTTTCACCTCGCATGGTATCCTTCCCACCTACCCCGCCCGGAGCCGGTCGATCCGTTCGAGATGGTGGCGCGTACGGAGGCCTGGTGGCGGAAGTGGTCGGGGCGCTGCCAGTACGAGGGGCCGTACCGGGACGACGTGGTCCGGTCGCTGATCACTCTGAAGTCGCTTACGTATGCGCCGACGGGCGCGATCGTGGCGGCACTCACGACGTCGCTGCCGGAAGATATCGGCGGAGAACGGAACTGGGACTACCGCTACTGCTGGCTGCGCGACGGCGCCTTCACCCTCGCACCGCTCGTCCGAACGGGCTACCTGGACGAGGCCCTGGCCTGGCGAGACTGGCTCTTGCGCGCCATAGCCGGCGATCCTGGACAGGTGCAGCTCATGTATGGCATTGGGGGCGAGCACCGGCTGACTGAGCTCGAGCTGCCCTGGTTGTCAGGTTACGAGGATTCCAGGCCGGTTCGCATCGGCAACGCCGCCAGCGAACAGTTCCAGCTCGACATCTTCGGCGAAGTCCTCGCGGTCTTGTATAGCGCATGGCAGGCCGGTCTCCAGGAACGCAATCCCACTCGATCGCCGGGAATCGACCTCTCCGCCGTGATCGACGTCGTAGAGCGTCGCTGGCGCGAGCCGGACGAGGGGATCTGGGAAGTTCGCGGGGAGCGAAAGCACTTCACCTTTTCCAAGGTCTCCGCATGGGTCGCCCTCGACCGCGCGATCAGGTTGGCAGAGGAGACCGGCCGTGCGGCGCCGCTTGAGCGTTGGCGCCGGGTTCGCGATGAGATCCACGCCGATGTGTGCGCGCATGGCTTCGACAAGAAACGCAACTCGTTCGTGCAGTACTACGGGGCAACGGGATTGGATGCCAGCCTTCTGCTCATCCCTATCAGCGGTTTCCTCCCAGCACAGGATCCTCGTGTGCTGGCCACGATCAATGCGATCCAACGAGAGATCTGTTCCGGCCCGTTCGTCTGGCGTTACTCTACCGATGAGGGGGTAGATGGTCTGGCCGGGAGTGAGGGGGCG
>JBAVJZ010000151.1:0-22009 GCA_049688015.1 Candidatus Deferrimicrobiaceae bacterium
GATGGGTATGGGCGTTGACGAGGCCGGGAATGATGGCCAGGCCGGGGAGGTCCCGCCGGTCGAAGCCCGCCGGAATCCGCCTCTCCACGTCGGCGGGGGACCCCGTCGTCACGACCATACCGTCGGCAACGGCCACGGCGCCGGGGGAGAACTCCTTCGAGGCGTCCGGGACGAGGTGGGAGGCGACGTACACCGTGCCGCGCGCGCCGGACGTCATCGTCTCACTTCGCCTCGCGTCCCCTTACGTTGCTGATCAGCCTGCAGCGACGCGCGGAACCTGGCTTGCGGATTCCACCTTCCTCTTCACGGAGGTGATCCGGTTCTTCCCGTCGACGTACACCAGCGTCGGCCGGAAGTTCGCCAGCTCCTTCTCTTCGTAGGCCGCATAGTTGGCGACGATGAGGAGGTCCCCCCTGCTCACTTTCCTCGCCGCGGCTCCGTTGACGCAGACCACTCCGGAATCGCGCTCTCCCCGGATGACGTAGGTGGAAAACCGGTTGCCGTTGTCGATGTTGTAGATGTGTACCTTCTCGTACTCCAGCAACCCTGCCGCCTCCATGAGCGTCTCGTCAATCGTGATGCTCCCCTCGTAGTGGAGGACCGCCTCCGTCACGGTCGCCCGGTGGATCTTGCACTTGAGCATGGTGCGTATCATGTTGCCTCCCCCCCTTGCAGGGTGATGGTATCGATCAGCCTTGCCGGCCCGACGCGGGCGGCCACGAGGATCGTCATGCGTTCCGACGGGCCCGAAAGGGGAAGGAGCGTCCCCGGATCCCGCGCCTCCACGTACTCCAGCGTCGCCCGTCCTTCCGCCTCGACCGCCGCCCTCGCCCGGGCCGTTACCTTTGCCGGGTCCCGCTCCCCTTCCAGGAAGAGGTTGCGTGCCAGGAACAGCCCCCGGGACAGGCATCGTGCCGCCTTCCGGTCCTCCCCCTCCAGGTACCTGTTCCGGGAACTCATCGCCAGGCCGTCCGCCTCCCGGACGATCGGTGCGGCGACGATCTCTATGTCGAAGTCCAGGTCCCGGGTCATCCTCCGGATGACCGCCAGCTGCTGGAAATCCTTCTCCCCGAAGACCGCGACGTGGGGCTTCCCGACGTGGAAGAGCTTCAACACCACCGTGGCGACCCCCCGGAAGTGGCCGGGACGGGATGCACCGCACAGACCCTGCGAAACCTCTCCCACCTCCACGTACGTCTGATACCCCTCCGGGTACACATCCTTCCTGTCGGGGAGGTAGACCGCCGCGGTTCCCGCGCCTTTCAACATCGCCAGATCGCGCTCCTCGTCGCGCGGGTACCTTTCGTAATCCTCCCCCGGGCCGAACTGCGCCGGGTTGACGAAGATCGTCGCCGCCACCGCGTCGCAACCGTGCTCCCGGGCGATCCGCACGAGGCTCAAGTGCCCCTCGTGCAGGTATCCCATCGTCGGGACGAGCCCGATCCGCCTGCCCGTCGCACGCTGCGAATCGGCCCACGACTGCATCTGCCCCGGGGTGCGGAAGATCTCCATCAGAACGAGTGCTCCTTCCCCGGGAACTTTCCTCGCCGCACCTCGTCGGCGTACGCACGGACGGCGTCCCGCACCGGTTCCTTGAGCTCCCCGAAGTGCTTCACGAACTTCGGCCGGAACTCGTCGAACAGGCCCAGGAGGTCCTGCATCACCAGCACCTGGCCGTCGCATCGGGGACCGGCGCCGATGCCGATCGTCGGGATAGCGAGCTCCTCCGTGATCTCTCCCGCCAGATCGGCGGGAATCCCTTCGAGGACCACCGAGAAGGCCCCGGCCTCCTGGACCGCCCGTGCGTCGTCGCGCAGCCGCTGCCGCTGCACCTCTTCCCTCCCCTGTACCCGGTACCCTCCCATCCGGTGCACGGACTGGGGGGTAAGCCCTACGTGCCCCATCACCGGGATGTCGCACCGGCTAATCGCCCGGATGGTGTTCTCCACGCTTCGTCCCCCTTCGAGCTTGACGGCCTCGGCGCCCGCCTGCAGGAGCCGGCCCGCGTTGCGAATCGCCTCCTCCGGACCCGTCTGGAAGGAGAGAAACGGCATGTCCGCGATCAGGAACGCCCTCTTCGTGCCGCGCGCCGCCGCGCCCGTGTGCCGTATCATATCCTCCATCGTCACCCCGAGGGTGCTGGGAAGACCGAGCACCACCTGCCCGAGCGAGTCACCCACGAGAATCGTATCGACGCCTACGTCGTCGAAGATCCGGGCGAAGAGTGCGTCGTACGCGGTGATCATCACGATCCTTTCGCCCTTTTCCTTCCACCGGGCGAAGTCGAGGACGGTGACCTTGTTCGCTCTTTTCTTCATCTGTTCCTCCGTATACCCGAAAAAAAAAGCCCTCCGGAATCGCATCCGGAAGGCCTTGGCAAACGCATCGGCCTACGGGGGGCATGGAACACACCCCCGGCTTCCTTACGACCCCGTCTTGGTCCGGTCCTACCTGGATCCCAGCGGTATGTAGTGCTGCGTCCCTCGCTTCACACTCTTGACTTCCCTTACGAGATGTTCAAGGTCGCGGGGACTTTCCACAAAATCGATCTCGCTCGTGTTCACCACCAGGAGCGGAGTTTCATTATAGTGGAAAAAATACTCGTTGTAAGCATCACTTAGCACCCTCAGGTAGTCAAGGGAAATGTTCCGCTCATATTCCACCCCGCGTTTCCGGATTCGGGAAAGGAGGATCTCCGGGCGGGCCTGGAGGTAGATCACCAGGTCCGGGCGCGGAACCGTTGGAACAAGGAGTTTGTAGACCATCTCGTAGAGGGAGATCTCGTCCTCCTCGAGATTAAGGTAGGCGAAGATCTTGTCCTTTGCGATCACGTAGTCGGAGACCAACCCCTTCTCGAACAGGTTGCCCTGCGCAAGCTCCCTCTGCTGACGGTAGCGGGAGAGGAGAAAATAGAGCTGCGTCTGGAAGGCGTATTTGCGGCGATCGTCGTAAAACCGCTCGAGAAAGGGGTTATTGGTGACCTCTTCCTGGATGAGGCGGGCGCTGAACTTCTGGGCCAGGATCTTGGCGAGGGAGGTCTTCCCCACGCCGATCGCCCCTTCGATGCCGATATACCGGGGTGCTTTCTGGGAGGTCATGTCCGGTAGATTTTATTCGCCGGCGGCCGGAAAAGTCCACAAGATTTCCGTTGGGATCCAATGGGGGTTCCCCTCCCCCCTCGCTTGCGGCCGTCAGTCAGTCCGCCAGCCTGCCTTTCCCTCCCGGGGGATCGTTCGGGCAAGCACGAGGTATTTGTCCGGCGGTACCGTCTCGGCCCGCGCAGACGGGTCGATTCCTGCCCCGGCCAGGAGATCGCACCATTGCTGCGTTCCGCCGGGCAGGAACGGAACGGGCGCGTTCCGGAGCCTCTTCCGTCTCCGGGCAAACGCGGCGCGAACTGCCGTCTGCAGGTTGCGGACGAGGGAATCGGGGATGCCGGAGCGGAACCGGATCGAGACGACGGCGGAATCGACTTCGGGAGACGGCGTGAAGCAGGTTCTCCGGACGACGAATTCCCGGCGGGCGTCGGCCAGGACGGAAAGATACACCGACAGGGTGCCGTACTCCTTCCCGCCGGGAGGGGCGCAGAGTCGCTCCACCACTTCTTTCTGCAGCATCAGCACCGCCCGGGAGAACACCTCACGCAGTTCCATCAGGCGCAGCAGGATCGGCGACGAGAATGCGTACGGAAGATTCCCGACCGCGGTTCCCCCTCCGGGGAACCGATCCCGCCAACCGGCATCCGGTATGGAGAGAAAGTCTCCCTCGACCACCTCGACTCCCGAGCCACCGAACCGGTCGCGCA
Organism: Candidatus Deferrimicrobiaceae bacterium; assembly: GCA_049688015.1. Lineage (GTDB taxonomy): Bacteria > Desulfobacterota > Deferrimicrobia > Deferrimicrobiales > Deferrimicrobiaceae > CSP1-8. The sequence goes on from JBAVJZ010000151.1 coordinate 3,806, forward strand.
GATACCGGGCGAGTCCCCGGTCGATCTCCACCGCCACCGTCGCCTCTTCTTCGGCGGCCAGGAGACCGGTAAGCGCACCGAGTCCCGCTCCGATCTCGAGATACGGAGGACCCATCTCCCGGGACAAGGCCACGATCTTGCGGGCGATGTTGCCGTCGTGGAGGAAAGTCTGTCCCCGCCTCCTGCTGGGGGAAAGTCCCAGATCCGCCAGGAGCCGGCGGGGATGGTCAGCGGGAAAATCGGGAGGCGGCATACGCATTCAGGTCGGACCCGGAGGCCAGGCCGGCCGACAAGCGGCGTTCCCCCAACAACGCCACCATCGCCGCGTTGTCCGTGCACAGGGAACTCGAAGGAAGATATACCGCGATTCCGTCGCGGTTCCCATCCTCTCCGATCCTGCTCCGCAAGCGTGTGTTTGCGGAGACGCCCCCGGCAAGCACGACGCGGGGGACTCCCTCCCGCTTCGCCGCCTGCAGAGTCTTCCCCACCAGCACGTCGACGACCGCCTCCTGGAACGAGGCGGCGATATCCTCGATGCGGCTTTCCTTTCCCTCCGGGGTCGAGAGAAATACCCGGAGGGAGGTCTTGAGACCCGAAAAGGAAAAGTCGGCCGATCCGGGGCCAAGCCATGCCCGGGGAAAAGACAAGCGGCCGGGGTCACCCTCTTGCGCAATCCGGTCGATGGCGGCCCCCCCGGGATACCCGAGCCCCAGGAGTTTCGCCGCCTTGTCAACGGCCTCCCCCGCAGCATCGTCGAGTGTCCCGCCGAGGAAGGAAACCTCCTCCCACCCCGATACCCGGAACAGGGAGGTGTGCCCGCCGGAGACGAGGAGCGCAAGGAAAGGGAATTCCACTTCGCTCTCGAGGAAGATGGAGAAGATGTGGGCCTCGAGGTGGTCAGCCCCGTACAGGGGTTTCGCCCACGAGTACGCCAGCGACTTGGCGAAGCACAGTCCCACCAGAAGGGACCCGATGAGGCCCGGTCCCGCCGTCACCGCCACGCCGTCGATATTCTCCCGTCCCGACCCCGCGTCCGCCAACGCTCGCTCGATGATCGGCACAATCGACCGGATGTGCTCCCGGGAGGCCAGCTCGGGAACGACTCCCCCGTAGAGGCTGTGGACAGGGACCTGGGAGGAGACGATGCTCGAGAGAAGCCCCGAAGACGAGTCGTACACCGCGGCGGCGGTGTCGTCGCAGGAACTCTCGATGCCCAGAACGCGCATGCCATTACGGTACCACACGCGCTCCCGGGAGCGGCGAGCCCGAACACGAAACCGCTCACCGCATTCTGCACCGGGGCGCCCGGACAGGGGCTCCGCATCCTCGGAGGGGGGCTCCGTTCGTGGCTCGGCGTGCGATGCCCCCGCCCTCCTGCGCTTAACCTCACTGCGCCCCTCCTCCTGCGGCTGCTGCGCCCTGTACCGGGACCCTTAGGCGATGCGGGGGGATTCCCCGAAGCGGCCTGTGGAGCGAGAGAGGAATATCCCCGCTGGGCGGGGTTCGATCCGGTGAGCGGAACCGGCAGCGAGCGGGCGCTAAGGTCGCGAGCGTAGCGGAGGGGAAGCCCCGCGCGAGCCAGGGTCCACGGGGGGCGGGCCGATCCATGGCGTCCACCGCGAACGGTCGCGATGCGACCGAGCGGCCGAAGGGAAGGAGCCTCAGAGGATGTTGGCGGCCAGCTCGGCGAGGGGGGAGCGTTCTCCCTTTATCAGCATGACGTGCCCCGCAATCGCCTCCTCCTTGAACTTTTCGACGATGTAGGCCAGGCCGTTGCTTGCCGAATCGACGAAGGGGTTGTCGATCTGGTACGGGTCGCCGGTGAGCACGACCTTGCTGTTCTCCCCCGCCCGCGTGAGGATCGTCTTCACCTCGTGGGGGGACAGATTCTGGGCCTCGTCGATGATGATGTACTGGTTCGGGATCGACCGGCCCCGGATATACGTAAGCGGCTCGATTTCCAGGATCCCCAGGTTGATCAACTCCTGGTAGCCGCGCATGCCCTGCCGCTTCCGCCTGCTGTACCCGAAGAGGTACTCGACGTTGTCGAAAATCGGCTGCATCCAGGGTTTGAGCTTCTCTTCGACGTCCCCGGGAAGGAACCCGATGTCCTTCCCCATCGGGAACACCGGGCGGGACACGAGCAGTCTCTGGTACGCCTCCTCATCCGACGTCTTGCGCAGGCCGGCCGCGATGGCAAGCAAGGTTTTCCCCGTCCCCGCCTTCCCCGCGAGCGTCACGAGCTTGACCGAATCGTCGAGCAGGATGTCGAGGGCGAAATGCTGCTCCTTGTTGCGCGGGCGGAGTCCCCAGACATCCTCCTTGAACGAGGGGACGAGGCGGACCTTCCTCCGGACGGGATCGTACCGCCCGAGGGCGGACTGGGAAGAAGCGTTCCTCAGGACAAGGTACTCATTGGGATACAGATCCTCCGCCTCGGGCGGGAGATCGGCATCCCCCGCGGCATAGAACGCGTCGATCCACACCTTGTCGACCGGGATCTCCCGGTAGCCCTGGTAGAGCTCCTCGATATCTACGCGATCACTCTCGTAATCCTCCGCCCGCAGCCCGAGAGCGTCCGCCTTGATCCGCAGGTTGGTGTCCTTGGACACGACCACGACGGGCACATCGTTGTCCCGCAACTTCTCGCCAAGCGCCACGGCGAGGATCTGGTTGTCCTCCCGGTTGCCCTGGAGTTCGTCCGGGAGAAGTCGCGCCCCGTCGCCGTCGAACGCCACGCGAAGCATCCCGCCGTTTCCGAGGGGGACCCCCCCCGACAGGCTCCCCAGGTTTCGCGCCCGGTCGATGATCTTCGACACGGTCCTGGCGTTCCGCCCGAGCATGTTCAGGTCCTTCTTGAAGCGGTCGAGTTCCTCGATGACGGTGATGGGGATGATGATCCGGTTATCGCGGAATTTGAAAAGGGCGGTGGGGTCGTGCAGCAGGACATTGGTGTCCAGCACGAAGTTCTTGATCATCCATCCTCCGGGCAGGCCGCCGGCCCGGTCATTTGAGTTCGGCAAGCCTCTGGCGCGCCCTTTCGGCCGCCGGGGATTTCGGGTATTTCGACAGGAGCAGCTCGTAGAGAATGCGCGCGTTCCTGTTGTCCTTCAGCGCCTGAAAAGAAAGACCCTGCTTGAGCATCGCGTCGGGCGCCTTCTCCCCCCCGGGGTATTTGTCGACAACATCCTGGAACGAAAGGATGGCGCTCTCGTAATCCTTTTCCGCGTAGAAGGTTTCCCCCTTCCAGTAAAAGACGTTCTGCATGAGCCGATGGTCGGGGTATTTCGCGGCAAAGGTGTTCAAGACCTCCCGCCCCTTCTTGGTGTCCCCGTTCTTTATGAGTCCCAGCGCGTAATCGTACATCTCCTCGGGGGTCGAAAGCTCTTCCAGCGACACCTTCGGGGGCGGCGCGGCGGCGGGCGCCGGGGACGTCGTACCCTGCCCCGCTTTCTCCTCGAGCCGGGCGATTTTCCCCCGCATCTCCCGGATCTCCTGTCCCATTTCGACGGTGGTCCCGTTGAGGCGGCTCACCTCCTTCTGCATCTCCAGTTTCGTCTCGTCGGTACGGGTGATGACGGCGAGAAGATCCGCCTTGACCCGGTCGTTGTCCGCCGCGAGATCCGCCAGGTTCTTCTGGAGGGAGGACATTTCGCCCTGGGCCGCCGGGGCGGAAGTGGTCTCCGCCTTCTTCATGGCGGCGACTTCCGCCTTCAGGGATTCCATGTCCTCCTGGAGGCGGACGAACGCCCCGGTGTCGGCCACGGCGCAACCTCCCGCCGCCGCACCCAGTAGGGCAAGACATAAGATCGAGGCCAGGTGCCTTAGGTTTCTGCGGTTCATGCGGATCCTACTTCTTCACGAAGTGGTCCCGGCGGTTTCTCTCCCACGCCATCTCGTCGTGCCCGGGGTCGATCGGTTTCTCCTCGCCGAAGCTTACCGTGGACACCGCGCCGGCTTTTACCCCGAGGGAGACGAGATAGGTTTTTGCGCTCTCCGCGCGGCGCTCACCAAGCGCGAGATTGTATTCGGGCGTACCACGCTCGTCGCAGTGCCCCTCGATGAGGATCGTCGCTGCCGGGTTCGCCTTCAGGTAATCGGCCACATCCTGAAGGATGGGCTTGGCATCCTCCCGGATGAACGACTTGTCGTAGTCGAAGTGGATGTCGGAAAACTCGGACGGTTTCTCCTGGGTCGCCGCCACACCCGCCATCGCCGTCTGCTCCTCGGGTTTCATCGTCTCGGTGACGATCGGCTCCTGCGGAACGGCCTGCGTTTCCACGGGGGGAGGCGTCGCTGCTTCCGCTCCCGAAGCGGTGTCGGTCGATTTCACCAGTTCCTTCTTTGCGCACCCCACTGCAAACACCAGAAGAACTACCGACAACGCCGAAAGAATCCACTTCCCGCCCGTCGAACCTCTCATCTTGGCCTCCCCAGAACGAATTATGATTCGCAATCTCCGTTATCTACCTGCGGGGTCCCGCAAGGAGCAGTCACCGCCGGGGGGACCACGAAGGAGAACCCGCGGCGGACAACCCTTTGAACAGCACTCTTTGCCACCGTCCGTCCGCGGAAGCGATTTTCAACTCAGAATAGCCATTTTTTCGGAACGTGTAAACAAGGTAACGTCCGTCCGGAGAAAAGGACGGATCGAGGCAGTCGCCGTTGCCCGAGATTACGAGGCGCGGGTCCGACCCGTCGGGGCGAACCGTGTAGATCGAGTATCTCCCGTCCATGAACGAGGTGTAGGCGATCCGGTCGCCGGCGGGGGACCAGGAGGGGGAGGTGGAGTAATATCCCGCCTGGGAGACGCGCTTCTCGCCCGAGGAGCCGATATTCTTGACGTAGATCTGGGGCGATCCGCCCCGGTTGGACACGAAAGCAAGCGCCTTTCCGTCGGGAGAAACCGATGGGGACACCTCGATCCCCCATCCGCCTACGACCCTCTGCACGCCGGAGCCGGCAAGCGATACCTGGTAGATGTCGGAGTTCCCCTCGACACTCAGGGTGGCGTACAGCGTGTCGCCCGACGGGGAAAACGATCCCGGGGACTTCGAGTTCCCGTACCGTGCCACGATCCGGTCCGTCCCGTCGGCCAGGTTGCGCAGGTAGATCTGAGGGAACCCTGTCCGGTAGGAGGTGTAGGCGAGCCGTTTCCCGTCCGGCGACCAGCGGGGAAAGAGGTTGAAACTCCGGTTGTCGGTCACCTGCCGGAGTTCGCTGCCGTCAAGCCCGATGATGTAGATCTCCTTCCCCTTCCCCTTTTCCGGTCTCGCGGAGAAAGCGATCTCGGTATCGAAAATCCCCCGGACTCCCGTGAAGGCGTAGAGCACCTCGTTGGCGAACTTGTGCGCCATCTTCCGAAACTGGCTCGCGGGACCGGTGTACTTTTTCCCTACCATCATGTTCCCGAGGCTGACGTCGTAGAGACGCATCTCCGCCATCATCTGGTCCCCGCGGACCTCCACCTTCCCGATCACCACCGCCTCGGTGCCGATCATCTTCCAATCGGGAAAAGAGAGCGGCCTTCCCGAGAAGTGCTCCGTTACGATCCGCTCAAGGTAGGCCGGTCTCGAGATGACATCGAAAAGCGACGTCATGGCGAGATCCCCCCCGATCGCCTCGGGGAGCTTCCGGGCAAGAGAGGCGTCCCCTCCCGTTTCCACGAAGTCCGGAAGGGCAATCGGCATCCGCTTTCCACCGGGCGCGTTGATGTCGATGTACAGGACAGCCCCGGAAACGGAAGGAACCAGAAGAAGAAAAAGGAATAGCAGCAATCTCCCCGCGGAACGGATCATGCCCCCCCCCCGGACCCGTAGAAACGGAATCCAATCTCGTAGTGGTCCTCCCCGCCGCGAAGCTGCTCGGGAGGGACGGGAAGCGGGCTCGCCTTGTTGATCGCCCGCAGGACGGAATCATCGAAGTAGGAATTCCCCGAGGTTTTTTCCATCCGCACCAGAGACACCCGGCCGTCCTTCTCGATGACGATCCGAAGCTGCACGATGAGCTTCTCCTTCTCTCCCGTCGCAAGCGCCGGGACGGTCCAGTTCGACCGGATTCTCTCGTCCAGCTGCCGGAAGTAGGCGAGGTGCTCCGGAGGGACCCGGGCGTTCCCCGAGGCGCCCGCCAGTCCCTCTGCCGGAGAGGGAGCGGTGCTCTTCGGTGCGGGCCGCACGGCGGACAGGTCGATCCGGTGGGCGACGCGCTCCCCGATCTGCTGGATCGCCGAGCGAGCGGCCTTTTCCCGCCGGATCGTCCGCACCGCCTGCTGGACGTGTTCCGCGGAATTTTTCTTCTCGCGCATTTTCCGCAGGCTTTCGGCAAGAGCCATGGCGTCGGGCTTCTCCTCCGTCCTGCGTTTCTTCTCCACCCCGCTTTTCTTCTCCGCCTTCGCGGCCACGGGAGGAGGGGGTGCAGGCGCCTTTTCCTCCTTCGCGGACGTCGTCGGGACAGGGGGAGCCGGCTCTGCCGGTTTCGCGCGCTCCGGGGGGGGTGGCGCGAAGGCTTCTCCTCCGACCAGGTCGACCACGGTCACGGAGAGGAACCGGGAGGGGGGGGAGCGAAAACCCGCCCACAACACACAAATGCCCAAGGCGACCACGTGAAGCGCCACCGAAACGGCAATCATCCTGCGGAAGAGCAGTTCCATCGGGCTAATCGCAAGGGGGAACATCCGCGTGTCCGTAGGTCCCCCGCCTGTCAACGCTCGAGGGGTTCGGTAACCATCCCGAGCTTTTCAATCCCTGCGTTGCGAACCTCCGCTATGACCTTCACGACGAAACCGTACGGTACCGCACGGTCGGCACGGAAATAGACCTGTCGGTCGGTGCGCCGCTCGACGATGGCCCGGAGGGAGTCGCTCAGCTGGTTGAACTTCATCGGCTGCTTCCCGACGAATATCCTGCTGTTCGCGTCCACGGTGATCACGAGGCGCTCCTCCTCCGACCGCAGGGCCTTGGCATTCGCCTGCGGCAGGTTGACGTCGACTCCCTGGGTGAGCATCGGAGCAGTGACCATGAAGATGATGAGGAGCACCAGCATCACGTCGACGAGGGGGGTGACGTTGATCTCCGCCATCATCCCGCGTTCTCTCCCGTTTCCGTTGGAGATGGCCATCGACCTACACCTTCTCCAGGTTCCGCTCGAGGAAGTTTACGAACTCGATGGAGAAACTGTCGAGCCGGGTGGCTATGCCCCGCACCCGGTTCAGGAAGAAATTGTACGCCATGACCGAGGGGATCGCGGCGGCCAGCCCCGCGGCGGTGGCGATCAGCGCCTCGGCGATTCCCGGGGCGACCGTGGAGAGCGTGGCGCTGCCCGTCATGGCAATGCCCGAGAAGGCGTTCATGATCCCCCAGACGGTGCCGAAGAGCCCGATGAAGGGCGTCGCGCTTCCCGTCGTAGCGAGAAAGGGGAGGTACGCCTCCATGAGCGCGATCTCCTCGTTGGTCGCCTTCTTCATGGCCCGCTCCACGTTGTCCAGGGGAAACGGGGGCATGCGTTCGGCCGGCGACGCGGAATCGGCGGATCTGCCCCGCTGGATTCTCATCAGCTCGAGATACCCTGTCCGGAACACCTCGGTGAGCGGCGTCCGATCCGACTTCTCCGCCAGGTCATACAGGGAAGCGAGGTTCTTCCCCTCGGCGAAGGCCTTGGCGAATTCGACCTGGTTTTTTTCTATCCCCTTGAAAAGCCGGGACTTCAGAAAGATGATGGCCCAGGAAACGACGGAGAACACGATGAGCATCAGGAGCACCAGTTTTACGATAGGCCCGGCGAGCAAGACATGTTGGAAAACCCGGGTGTCAAACAGGCCGGATGCGGCCGCTGTCACAGGAGCTCCCATTCCCATATACGACATCGAAGGACGTACCTCCCTTACGCTGGTATCAGTCCTATATAACCCAATCGCACACGCGGTTCAATCTTCTTGACAATTCCGTCCATAAAAAATACGATACGAAATAATGGAACGAAGAGTAAAAAAGTCCCGAAACACCAAGCAACGCACGGTGATCCTGGAAATCCTCCGGAAGAGCGGGTGCCATCCGACCGCGGAGGCGATCTACCAGGAAGCGCGCAAGGTTCTCCCCAACATAAGCCTTGGGACGGTGTACCGCAATCTCAATTTCCTCCGGGAACAGGGGATGGTCCAGGAGATCCGCACGAACAGCGAGTCCTCTTCGCTGTTCGAGGGGAAGTGCGCACCCCACGCCCATTTTCACTGCACGAAGTGCCAAGCGGTTTTCGACATTCCGCTTCCGCAGTGCCTCGAGGAACTCGAGTGGATTGCAAAACCCGATATCTCCCTGGTAAACGCCCTGGACCTGCACGTCATGGGAGCCTGCCGGGGATGCGGGCCGGTTCCGTCCTGACGCGTTAGACAAGGGACCCTTCTCCCGGGTTCCCGTTTCATCGTATCGAGATCCCGTGCATTTTCCGAAACGTTTTTCCTCCGCAGCTTTCCTGGCTCCGGTGCACCCGGGAACGGACGCCGCCAACGATGAAAAAACCCTGCCCGGGAAGGTGGTCCTTCCCGGGCAGGGTTTTCGTCTTGCCTGCGAATCCGCGAACGATCAGCTAAGCTTTCTGCCTCCCTCCGCGGCCCACTTCTCGAGCATGTCCGTGGTGACCGACTTCGGACGTTCGATGGCATAGCCAAGCGCCCGGTCCCACGTGATGTTGGCCAGGACCCCCAGGGCACGGCCGATACCGAAGAGAACGGTGTAGAAGTCGTATTCCACGACGCCGTAGTACCACTGGATGACGCCGGACTGGGCATCGACGTTCGGCCAGGGGTTTTTCGCCTTGCCGTGCTCCTTGAGCACGCCCGGGGCCACCTTGTAGATCAGGTTGACCAGCTTGAACAGCGGATAGTCCGGCAGGTTCTTCAGGCAGAACTCCATCTGCGACACATACCGCGGATCGGTCTTGCGGAGAACCGCATGGCCGTACCCGGGGATGACCTGTCCGCTGTTCAGGGTGTCCCACAGGAACTTCTTGAGCTCCTCCTCGGTGGGGAGCTTGCCGCCCAGCTTGTTGAACACGCCCTGGCACCACCCCAGAACTTCCTGGTTCGCCAGGCCGTGGAGCGGGCCGGCCAGCCCGTTGATCGCGGCGGAATAGGCATAGTAGGCGTCGGACAGGGCCGAGGCTACCAGGTGGCCGGTGTGGGCCGAGACGTTGCCCGACTCGTGGTCGGAGTGGAGGATGAAGTACATCCGGGCCACATCGTCATAGGGCTTGCCTATCCCCATCATGTGGGCGAAGTTGCCGCCCAGGTCGAGCTTCGGATCCGGTGCGATCGGAGTATCGCCCTTGTACTTCATCCGGTAGATGTACGCGCCGATCGCCGGGAGCTTCGCCATCAGGTTGCATGCGTCCTCGTACATCGGGTCCCAGTACTCCATCTTCGTCATCCCCTCGGCGTATCGCTTGGCGAAGACCGAGTCGCGCTGCATGGCGAGGATGGCGGCGGAGAACATCGTCATCGGGTGGGTGTCGCGGGGCATCGCCCGCAGAACATCGATGACATACTGGGGAACACGGGAGCGCGACTTGAAGTCCTCGACGACCGCCAGGGTCTGCTCCATCGTCGGCACATCGCCGGTCATCAGGAAGTAGAAAAATCCCTCGACGTACGGATAGTCGGATCCGGGGACCTTCGGAAGCGCCGCAAACGTTTCGGGAATGGTCTTCCCCCGGAAGCGGATCCCCTCCTCGGGGTCCAGGTAGGAAATGTCGGTCACCAGGGAGCGGATTCCCCGGGCACCGCCGATCGCCTGTGCGACAGTCACCTGGTCGATGATAACGTTCCCGAATTCCTTGTTGAGCTTGGTGGTACGGGGACGGTGTGCCGTGATCTTCTCGAAAAGTTTTTCCTTCATGGTCATCCTTTCCGCGACTTTTGCCATGCCGCAAACCCCCTTTCGCTTGATGTGCGACCCCATTCTCCGCTATATGACAACATGGAATACTCCTTGCCGAAGCTGCTTTTCCGTCCCCGTTCCCCCGGCGAACACAGCGGACACCACATCCCTCGCAAAGGATTATTATCTCACTGTGGAACCGTGCCGGCCAGGAGTACGCGCTGCTGATATCTATTGGCACGCAAGGGTTTGAATCGAAGCACGCAGACTGTATACCGTATACAGAAGACGATACTTAAATAACAGGAAATCTTCCCGCAAGTCAAGCCCAAAGAACGGCGGTTTGACATCATGGGTTTTCCTTTGTAGTATAGGGCACTTATTTGATCCCCCGGCATCGGGAACCGGAAGTGTACAGGAGGGGGCACCGTTGGGTCTGTTCGACGAACCCGTTCTCATCTTCGATGGCGCATGCGGGACGAATCTGCAGGGCCTTCCCCTGGGGCCTTCGGCCTGGGGGAAGTACGAGGGGTGCAACGAATACCTGAACCTCTCGGCCCCGGAGGCGATCGAGGAACTGCACTCGTCGTTCCTTTCGGCCGGGGCGATGGTGCTCGAAACAAACACCTTCGGTGCCAACTCCGTCGTCCTCGCCGAGTATGGGCTGGAAGACCGTGTGGAGGAGATCAACCGCGCCGCCGTGAAGAACGCCCGGGCCGCCATCGGACGGCACGGCGGCGGGGGGTACGTTGCGGGTTCCATCGGGCCGACGACCAAGCTTCCCTCGCTGGGACACATCCCTTCCGAGGAGCTGGCCCGTTCGTACGCTTCGCAGATCCGCGTACTCGTCGAGTCGGGCGTGGATTTTCTCGTGTTCGAGACCTGCCAGGACCTGCTGCAGGTGAAAGTCGGGCTGATATCCTGTTTCGAGGAGCTTTCGCGGCTCGGGCGGGACATTCCCGTCATGGTGTCTCTCACGATCGAAAGTACGGGAACCATGCTGGTCGGAACGGACGTGGCCACGGCCGTGGCGGCCCTCGAGCCGTTCCCCCTCTTCTCCCTGGGACTGAACTGCGCCACCGGGCCAGAGGGGATGAAGTCCCACATCCGGTATCTGAGCCGCCACTGGCCGGGTCGGGTATCCTGCATCCCCAACGCCGGAATGCCGCAGGTCGTCGGGGGGCGGACGTTCTACCCCCTCACTCCGGAGGCGTTCGCCGCGGAGCTCTCGGCGTTTGTGGCCGGGGAGGGGGCGAGCATCGTGGGGGGCTGCTGCGGTTCGACCCCGGAGCATATCCGGCGCCTGGCGGAAAGTCTGTCTTCCGTGCGCCCCGCTCCGCGCGTCGTCGAGGAAAAACCTTCCCTGTCAAGCCTTTACCAGGCCGTGGAGATCCGGCAGGAGATCCCGCCGCTTCTCGTCGGGGAGCGGGCGAACGCCAACGGGTCACGCCAATTCCGCGAGCGTCTCCTCGCGGACGATTATGAAGGGGCGCTCGCCATCGCCCTGCAGCAACAGGAAGACGGCGCGCACGCGTTGGACCTTTGCACGGCGTATGCCGGGCGGAACGAAAAGGCGGACCTTACCGCCCTTACCCGTCTGTTCGCCCAGTCGGTCCGCGTCCCCACCGTGATCGACTCGACCTCGCCCGACTGCATCGAGGAGGCCCTGAAGATCCACCCGGGGAAGTGCCTCATAAACTCCATCAACCTGGAGGACGGCGGGAAGAACCTCGACCGGATCTGCCGGCTGGCGAAAAAATACGGCGCCGCCGTGGTGGCCCTTACCATAAACGAGACGGGAATGGCGATGACGGCCGGCGAAAAGCTTTCCACGGCGAAGAAAATCTACGATCTGGCGGTCCGCCGGTACGGGCTTAGGCCCCACGACCTGCTGTTCGACATGCTGACCTTCACGGTCGGCTCGGGAGACCCGTCCCTCCACAACGCGGCGGCGGAGACGATCGAGGCCGTCCGCCGGGCGAAGGAGGAACTGCCGGGCGCGTTCACGATCCTTGGGGTAAGCAACGTCTCCTTCGGGTTGTCCCCGCCTTCCCGCCGCATCCTCAACTCGGTATTCCTCCACGAGGCGGTCGAGGCGGGACTTACCGCCGCCATCATCGACGCGGCGAAAATCCTCCCCCTGACGAAGATCCCGGAAGAGGACCGGCGGGTCTGCCTCGACCTGCTCTACGATCGGCGGACGGAGGGCGCAAACCCGCCGCTGGAGGCGTTTCTGGGGCATTTTTCCGTCAAGACGGAAGAAGAGGGATCTCCCTCCGCGGAGAACGGCGCCGATGTCTCCCCGGAGAAGGCGCTGGCCGGGAAAGTCGTCGCCGGCGACAGGGGCGGGATCGAGGATCTCCTGTCGATTCTGCTCTCCCGGAGGACGGCGGGCGAGGTGATCAACCAGATCCTCGTGCCGGCCATGCGGCACGTGGGGGAGCTGTTCGGGAGAGGCGAGATCCTTCTCCCGTTCGTGCTCAAGTCCGCGGAAGTCATGAAACAGAGCGTGGACTACCTCGAGCCCTTTCTCGTCAAGGCCGAACGGGACACCGGCCGGAAGGTCCTGCTGGCGACCGTCGCCGGGGACGTCCACGACATCGGAAAGAACCTGGTCGACATCATTCTCTCCAACAACGGGTACCGCGTGTACAACCTCGGCATCAAGGTCCCCGCGGAGACGATCATCGGGAAGGCCCGGGAATACGGCGTCGACGCGATCGGCCTTTCCGGCCTCCTCGTCAAGTCGGCCATCATCATGAAGGAAAGCATGCCCCAGTACGGGGAGGCGGGGCTTTCCATGCCCATCCTCCTCGGAGGCGCGGCGCTCACCGAAAAATTCGTGGCCGAGGAGTGCGTACCGGGGTACGGAGGACCGGTGGTCTACTGCGCCGACGCCTTCGCAGGTCTTACGGCGATGCAGGAGCTCGAGGTCGGAACACTCCATTCCACGACGTACCGGGATACGGGAAAGAAGGTCACCGCGCCGGGGCGCAGGGAAGCGCGGATCTCCCGGGACAATCCGGTTCCGGAACCCCCGTTTCTCGGGGCCCGCCACGTCACGGATATCCCCACGGATCTCCTCTTCCCCTACGTCAACGAGCAGGCGCTGTTCCGGGGACGCTGGGGGTACCGGCGAGGGAAGATGGAGGCCGAGGAGTACCGCCGGCTCGTCGAGGAGGCGGTGAAGCCGATGTACGAGAAGCTGAAACAACAGTGCGTGGAGGAGAACCTCTCGCACCCGATGGTCGCATACGGGTATTTCCGGTGCTTCTCCGAGGACGACACCCTCGTCGTGCGGCACGAGGGGCGGGACCACGCCTTCCCCTTCCCCCGCCAGAAGAATCCGCCGCATCTCTGCATCGCCGACTACTTCCGGACGACGGCGGAAGGCGGCGATATCGCGGGGTTTTTCGTGGCGACGATCGGGGAGCAGTTCGGGCAGGCGACGCGGGAACTCTTCGAGGCGAACCGGTACCATGACTACCTGATGCTGCACGCACTCTCCGTCGAGCTTACCGACGCACTGGCCGAATACTGGCACGAGGTGATGCGGAGGGAACTGGGCATCGCGGAACGGAAGCCGTCCGGTCCGGAAGGGTACGTCGTCCAGGAATACCAGGGATCCCGATACGGTTTCGGCTACCCCGCATGCCCGGACCTTACGGCCCACCGGCCGGTCTTCGAGCTGCTCCGGCCGGAGGCGATCGGGGTCACGCTCACCGAATCGATGGAGATGGTGCCCGAGCAGACCACCTCGGCCATCGTGGCGCACCATCCGCAGGCGAAGTATTTCGCCATATAGCCACCCGGAGGAAAATATCCGTGAAAAAGTACATCTGCACGAATTGCGGGTACATTTACGATCCCGCGGTGGGCGACCCGATGGGGGATATTCCCCCCGGCACGGCGTTCGAGGCGTTGCCGGACGAGTGGGTCTGCCCCATGTGCTACGCGCCCAAGGCGGCGTTTGACGAGATGGAGTAGGAGTTGGAGCAGATCCTCGAACGGATGAAGAGATCCCCGCTGGTGTTCGACGGGGCCATGGGGACGATGATCTACGACCGCGGAGTCTTCATCAATACCTGCTTCGACGAACTCTCCCTCTCCAATCCGAAGCTCATCGGGCAGATCCACCGGGAATACGTGGAGGCCGGGGCCGAGGTGATCGAGACGAACACCTTCGGAGCCAACCGCATCGCCCTCCGGCCGTACGGGCTTTCCGAGAAAGTCGTGGAGATCAATCGCCAGGCGGTGCGCATTGCCCGGGAGATCGCGGGCGATGCGGTATACGTGGCGGGCGCCGTGGGTCCGTGCATTCGCCCGGACCAGATCATGCCGGACGAGCACACCGGGGAGGTGGAGGAAGCCTTCTCCGAGCAGATCGGGGCGCTGGTCTCGGAAGGAATCGACCTCGTCGTGCTGGAAACGTTCACTCACCTGAAGGAAATCCGGCTGGCCGCCCAGGCGGCCAGGAGGCTCGGCGTGCCGGTACTCGCTTCTTTCGTGCTGAACGACCGCGAGGAGACGGCCACGGGGGTGAAGGCGAGCGCCATCGCCCAGGCGCTGGACGCCGACGAGAACGTGGACGCCATCGGGATCAACTGCGGGACCGGCCCCGCCGGGGTTTTCGACGCGCTGCAATCCGTTCTCCCCCTGGTCGTAAAGCCCGTTGTCGTGATGCCTAACGCAGGCTTCCCCCGGGACGTCGGGGGACGCCTGCTCTACCTCACCAGCCCGGAATATTTCACCGAATACGCCAAGAAATATATCGAACTGGGCGTGCGCGGAGTCGGCGGATGCTGCGGGACCACACCGGCGCACATCCGGGTGGCCAGCCGGGCGGTCAAGTCGCTGAGCGGGGTGAAGAAGCATATCGAGGTCCGGGTACCCACCCGGCAGGGAGTCCTGGTCCAGGTCGTCCCGCCCGAGAAGAAGTCGCGACTGGCGCGAAAGATATTCGCGGGGGAAAAGGTGACCTCCGTGGAGATCGCCCCCCCGCGCTCCAGCGACCTCTCGGGGATGCTCGCCAAGGTGAGGAAGTGCGCCAAGGCGGGCGTCGATGCGATCAACATCCCCGACGGGCCGCGGGCAAGCGCCCGCATCTCCCCCATGATCGCCGCCATCACCATCCAGAAGGAGGTCGGCATCGAGACGATCCTCCACTACTGCTGCCGCGACCGCAACCTCATCGGGATGCAGTCCGACCTCCTCGGCGGGTACGCTGCCGGACTGGCGAACTTCCTGATCATTACGGGCGACCCTCCCAAGGTGGGCGACTACCCCCAGGCCACGGGGGTATTCGACGTGGACGCGATCGGGCTCACCCAGGTCACGGCCAACCTCAATCGGGGGTTCGATATCGGCGGGAACCCGATCGAGCCCCCGACGGGCATCTTCATCGGCGTCGGCGCGAACCCGTGCGCCGTGGAACGGGAGAGGGAGATCGACCGCTATTTCCGCAAGATTGACGCGGGGGCCGAGTTCGCCATCACACAGCCGGTCTTCGACGTCGAGGCCCTGTTCCGCTTCCTGGACCGCGTGGAAGGGCATTCCCGCCGCATTCCCGTCATCGCGGGAGTGTGGCCGCTGGTCAGTTACAAGAACGCCGAATTCATGAACAACGAGGTCCCCGGCGTGGTGGTTCCCCGGAAGATCCTCGACCGGATGGCACGCTGCCGGACGAAGGAGGAGAGCCGGAGCACCGGGATCGACATCGCGAGAAACACCATCCTGCGCGTCTCCCCCCGCGTGAGCGGTTTCCAGGTAAGTGCCCCCCTGGGCAGCGTGGAGACCGCGCTCGCCGTCCTGGAAAAGGGGCGGTAAGAAAGATTCCCGGGTTTATTGACATCGACCAAACCCGTCCCTATAAATGTCCTATGGTAGACGAAAGCGAACTCAAGTTTTCCGAGGACCACCTCTGGGTCCTGGAAATGGGAGATACCGCCCGCATCGGGCTCTCCGATTACGCCCAGGAACAACTCGGGGAGATCCTGACCGTGACCCTGGTCGAGGTCGGGAAGTTCGTCGAACAGGGCGGGCCGGTAGGCGAGTCCGAATCGCAGAAAACCATCGTGGAACTCGTCTCTCCCCTGTCCGGCACCATCCGGGCCGTCAACGAGAACGTCGTGGAAGACCCTTCCCTGATCAACATCGACCCGTACGGGAAGGGGTGGCTCGTCGAGGTGGAGATAGCCGAGCCCGAGGAACTGGAGCAGCTCATGAGTTACGACGAGTACGACCTGTTCATCGAAGACTGACCGGCCTCCAGAGATCCGATCCCTCAGATACCGGCCTTCGAGCGCCGCCGCATCCCTGCCCGTCGAGCGCAACCGCGGTGAGCGGGCGCAAGGTCGCGAGTGCAGCGAAGCGGGAAACCCCCCGCGAGCCGGGAGCACCGGTGGCACCCGGTAAGCATTCCGGCGCCGCGCGCAGCTACTGCTTCTTCGGACCGAGAATCTTGTCCAGGGCGGACTGCGCCGATTTCAGAAGCTCCATGCTCAGTTCGAAATTGTGGGTCCCCCGACCGTTGCTGACGATCTGGTAATTCGTCTCGGCCCTCTGGAGCAGCGTTTTCCCCTCGTCGACGTTCTTGCCGATCTTTTCGCCGCGCTCCAGGTACTCCCTGGCTTCCTCGAGCCCCACCGCAATGATGTTCTCCTTTTCGGTGATCTTCTCCTTCCAGGTGATGAGCATCTTTCCGTACTCGGCGTCGTGGCACTCCTCGCACTTGGCCTTGACGGTGAGGACCGTCTGCGTCCCCTTCGCAAGCTCGTGGCAATCGGTGCATCCCACATCCGCCTCGGCCATCACGTCGGGGTGCGGGGAGACGCCGACGGGCTTGACCTTCCCCTCGTAGAGCGCCTTTTGCGCCTTGTGGCACTGCCCGCAGTCGATGTCCCGATTTTCGTGGTGGCACGCCATGCACTCCGACTTGGTGACGATACGCATCTTGTGCATGTCCGGAGAATGGCACTTGGTGCACTGGATCCCCACGTCCCGGACGTGCAGCGAATGGGGAAAGCGCACCTCCATCTCCCGGAAGAAGAGTTCTCCCGGCGGCCGCACCCGCTGGTGGCACAACGTCATGCAATACGCGGAGGAGTTGGCCAGGATGGACGGCCGGGGAGGCCCGCCGCCTTTCCCGGCCGCCTTGTACGCAGCGGAAACCTGGTCGTATCCGGCCCGCACGATCCGGTAGGCATACTCGATGTTGTGAGCGCCGCGTCCGGCCTTCATGAGGTTGAGATTGGCGCGGGCGTCCGCCACCAGCGTCCGGGCCTCCGCAACTCTCTGCGACTTGGCGGGGCCGGTCCCGACGGCCGCCTCCCCGGAGGCGACGATCGCCTCCATGTTGGCGACGAGTACGCGGGATTCGCGAATCCAGTCGTCGAGCAACCGGTCGTAGTTCTTCCCGTGGCAGGCGACACAGCTTTGTCGCTCGGCCGTAAGCTTCTTCTCCCCGGGGAAAGCGACGCCGGATTCCCGCACCTCCACGGACTTCGTGTGGCAACCGTCGCAGGACACCTGGGCCGAGAACATACGGGACGGGGTGTCCGGAACGCCCCGCGCCCCCGCTCCCATGTACATCTCCTTCTGGTAGTTGTGCAGATGCTTGTGGCATGCGTCGCACTGCACCTCGAAGGTCTTGACCATCTCGATCTCGCCGTGCCGGATCTTCTCGTGGCACTGGACGCACTGGATCGCGTTCAGGGTGACGTGCGTCCGGTGGAGGGCAAGCGTATCGGCCTTCTCCTTGAGCCTGCCGACGTGACAGTTGAAGCACCGGGAATCCTCGACCTTTCCGTCCCCCTCCGCCACTCTCAGGTGGCACTGCTTGCACTGCACGCCGATCTTCAGGTAGGAATCGTGGGAAAAGGTGAACCCGCTGTGCTCCACCGTCTTCTTCGGGGTCCCGTGGCACCCGGGGCACCCGCCGAGCGCCTGCCCCTGGCTTATGCCCTTGAAGTGACACAGGAAGCATACGTTCGTGTCCACCGAAATGTGCTCTCCCTGCACGATCGAATAGTGGCACG
The DNA here is from genome assembly GCA_049688015.1 of Candidatus Deferrimicrobiaceae bacterium. Classification (GTDB taxonomy): domain Bacteria; phylum Desulfobacterota; class Deferrimicrobia; order Deferrimicrobiales; family Deferrimicrobiaceae; genus CSP1-8. The sequence goes on from JBAVJZ010000151.1 coordinate 21,711, forward strand.
TCGTGCAACGGAGCTGCTCCCCCCGCTTGAGCTTCGTCAGGTGCTCCTGATGATCGAAGGTGATGGCGCCGAGCATGGCCTTCCCCTTCTCGATGCGCCCCTCGTGACAGCCTTCGGCGAGACACGCCTTGTCCGGCACGTTTGCACGGGGCCTGGGGTTGTACAGGCCGGTCCAGTACTTGAGCGTCGTCACGGTGATGAACACGGGGGAGAAGGAGTGGCACTTGATGCAGGAGACGTCCGCGTGTTTTGACGTCTTCCACTGGTCGTAGAACGGGTCCATGTAGTGGCAGACGACA
>JBAVJZ010000152.1:0-7607 GCA_049688015.1 Candidatus Deferrimicrobiaceae bacterium
GTTTTACGCTCCCCCTGCCCCTCCGCCTCGCAATGAAGAAGCGGCCCCGAAGGAGCGGTCACCCGGACCTCCCCCGGAACAGTGGACGAACATCTTCGCCCCGTCGAGCGGCATGAACATCCCCTCGCAGTATGCCGATACGGTCGCCGGACCGGTCACGACTTCCACCAGCGCGTACGTCCTGCTCGGAACGATCTCCTCCGACTCCCCCTTCACCCGCCGCGCAATCCTGTGGACGGAAGGGATGAAGGAACCGGTCGTGGTCCGAGAGCATGCGGAAATCGAGCCGGGAGTCCGGGTGGAGACTATCGAACGGGAGCACGTCTGGATCCTTCGCGGGAAGGGAAAGGAAAAGCTGGACCTCCTCCCCGTAGGCTCCCAGGCGAAGAATGTGACTGCTTCGTCGTCGCCCCCGGTGACCAGACGCGCTGCCGGGAACGTCGCCCCGAGGGTTTCCGCGACGACCGCCTCTATTAACGTGAACAAGATCGGGGAGAACGCCTACTCCCTCGACGAAGCCACGGTCACCGAGCTGACGGGGAACATCAACCAGTTCATGACGCAGGTCCGGATCGTCCCCTATTTCGTAGCGAACAAATCGGCGGGATACCGCCTCGCCGCCATGCGCCCCGGGTCCGCCTTCTCGCAGCTGGGGTTCCAGGGGGGGGACGTCATCCAGCGCATCAACGACGTCGAACTTACCAGCCCCGAGAAAATGTACACGATCTTTCAGAACCTCAAGGACGAAAAGCGTGTGACGATCGACATTCTCCGGCGGGGGAAGAAGGACACGCTCACGTACGAAATTCGATGAGCAGGGAGAGAACAATGAGAATGATGGCCTTGGCCGCCGTACTCTTCGCGCTGTTCCCCGCCTGTGTCCACGCAACGGCGGATCTTCGCACCCCGGGGAGTGCGTCCGCAACCCTCGATAACCAGGCACCCGCCGCTGCCGGGTTTATGGATAACCAGGCGCCCCCCACTGCCGGGTTCGTGGACAACCAGGCGCCCGCCACTGCCGGGTACGGGGACAACCAGGCGCCCGCCACTGCCGGGTACGGGGAACCCGTCCCCGCGGCCGACAACCAGGCCGTATTCGAAGGAAGAATCCGGGACGTCACCTTCTCGAGCACACCCGACTACACCAATGTCGAGGTGGTGATCGACGGGAAAATCGGGGACTACAATTCGATCAAGCTGACCGACCCGTTCCGGATCATGGTGGAGATCTCGGGAGTGGACCGGGGTACGGCGGCATCGGAGATCCCGGTGGGAACCCCCCAGGTGAAGACGGTCCGGCTGTTCCAGATCGGCAGCACGCTGCGGATAATCGTGGAACCGGCCGGGGACCGGGTTGCGCCGTTCCTCGTCAGTCTCGAAGGAAACCGGCTTGTGCTTTCCATCGGGGGAGCGAAGATGGGGACGACGACGGCGGCGACCGATAACCAGGCGCCCGTTGCCGGCACCGGAACCGGTACGGGTGAGGCCACAAAACAGGCGGCGCCACCTCCCCGGGCATCCGGTCTGCCTCCGGTCTTCCTGTCGATGGACTTCACCGACGTGGACCTTCCCGTACTGATCAAATTCATCAGCGAGCAGACGAAGAAGAACTTCATCTTCGACGAGCGCGTCCAGGGCAAGATCACGATCATCTCGCCCCGCAAGATAAGTCTCGACGAGGCGTACAACGTTTTCCTATCGGTCCTCCACGTGAAGGGGTTCGCCACCGTGGAGCAGGGCAACACGATCAAGATCATCCCTATGCGGGACGTCAGGCAGGAAGACCTCCCCACCGAGACAAAGGGGGACGGGGGACCCGACTCCCGGATCATCACCCGGCTGATTCCCCTGCAGTATATCGATGTCGCCGATATCGTCCCCCTGCTGACCCCGCTGGTCTCCAAGGACGGACTGCTCACGTCGTTCCCCCCCTCCAACACCCTCCTCATCATCGATTCGCGGGCGAACATCGACAAGATCCTCCGGATTCTCCAGGAGATCGACCAGGAGGGGACCGGGAGCACGATGCGGCTCTTCTCGCTCAAGAACGCCTCCGTGACGGAAATCGCCAAGACCCTCGACCAGCTCTACAAGGAGATCGCGGCACCCCAGGCGCCGGCGCGCCGCGGCCGGACAACCCGGCCGACGGTGTCCGGAGGAAACGCCCCGAGGTTCATCCCCGACGTACGCACGAACATCCTGATCGTCGTCGCGGGGCAGGACGTGTTGTCGGAAATCGGGGACCTGATCAACCGCCTGGATATCCCGACGCCTTCGGGCACGGGAAGGATCAACGTCTACTACCTGGAAAACGCGGACGCGGAAGAGGTCGCCAAGGTCCTCGCGTCGCTGACCGAACAACGTCCGGGCACAACCCCGCAGGCCCAACGGCAGGGCGCCACGATCAAGGGCGTCATCGCAGCGGAGCTCGAGGGCGGGGTGAAGATCACGGCGGACAAGGACACCAATTCCCTCATCATCATCGCCTCGCTCAACGACTACCAGACGCTCGTCGACGTCATCAAGAAACTGGACATCCGCCGGCGGCAGGTGTACGTGGAAGCCCTCATCATGGAAGTGAACCTGGACAATGCGCGCGACCTCGGAATCGAATTCCGCGCGGCGGGTGAGATCAATAACGACGGCGCGGTGCTCGGAGGGACGAACTTCAACTTCGCGGGAAATCTCAATGAACTGCTCGCCTCCCTGGCCACCGGGAACCCCCTCCTGTTTTCCGGAACCGGCTTGCTCGCAGCGGGGATCGCGGGAAACGTCACCCTGCCGGACGGAACGGAAATCCCCGCCATCACGGCGGTCCTGAGGGCGGCCCAGACCGCCAACAACGTCAACATCCTGTCCACGCCGCACCTGCTGACCATGGACAACAAGGAAGCGGAGATCATCGTCGCCGAGAACGTCCCGTTCATCACCAGCCAGTCGCGGGACACGACGAACCTCTCCAACGTGATCAACACGGTCGAACGGAAAGACGTCGGGATCATCCTCCGCTTCACGCCGCGCATCAACGAGAGCGATTTCGTCAGTCTGGATATCTACCAGGAGTCGTCCGCCGTCAAGGACATCTCCCTGCTACAGTCCACAACCGTCGGCCCCACGACGACGAAACGGTCCGCCAGCACCAGCGTGCTCGTAAAAAGCGGGGATACGGTGATCCTGGGGGGGATGATGCAGGAGACCGTCTCTAACAACGAATCGAGGGTACCGCTGCTGGGAAGCATCCCGATCCTGGGGAACCTCTTCAAGTTTTCGTCGGTCAGCCGGAAAAAGACGAACCTGCTGATCTTCCTGACGCCGCACATCATCAAGTCCCCCGAAGACATGTTCGAGGTGACCACCGAAAACCAGAATAAAATGGACCGGTTCCTCGAAGAGAACAAGGAAGAGGTGAAGAAGATCTTACCCAAGGGAAAAAAGATGGAATGGCAATAATGGGGAAGGAAGCGAAAAAGGAAACGGCGCAGGACCTGGCGGCGCTCGTTCCCGAGGCCGACCTGCTCGGGAAGATCCCGATAGGATACGTCAGGAAGCATCTTCTCCTGCCCTGCCGGGATGCCGACGGGACCCTCGTCATCCTCTCCGGCAGGCCCGACTCCACCCACGCCCTGGACGAGATCCGCTTTCTGGCCGGTCCCGCCACCGTCCTGTCCGCCCCGGAGGACATCATCCTGGGGAAGATCGACACGGCGTACGAGCGGCAACATGCCCCCGAGAAGGAGATCGTGGAGGGGCTTTCCGGGGAGTGGGACTTCGACGTCGAGGCGGCCATCGAGGAGACCCGTGACCTCCTCGAGTCTCCGGACGAGGGACCGGTGATCAAGTTCGTCCACTCCCTGATCTTCCGTGCAATCCGGGAGCGTTCCAGCGACATCCACGTCGAGCCGTTCGAGAAGGAACTCGTCGTCCGGAACCGCATCGACGGGATCCTGTACCCCATGGTCAGCCCCCCGCGAAAGTGGCACGCCCCGGTCCTGTCCCGCATCAAGGTCATGGCGAACCTGGACATCGGCGAGAGAAGGCTCCCGCAGGACGGCAGGATCCGGATCCGCCTCGGAGGGAAGGAAATCGACATCCGCGTGTCCGTGGTTCCCACATCGTTCGGGGAGAGGGCGGTCCTCCGAATTCTCGACCGGTCGAATCTCCTGCTGGGACTCGAGGACATCGGGCTGGCCCCCAACGAACTGGCTTCCTTGCGGCGCCTCCTGGGAAGGCCCAACGGGATCCTGCTCGTCACCGGACCGACCGGCTCCGGGAAGACCACGACCCTCTACGGAGCGCTGCGAACGCTCGACTCGGGAACGAAAAACATCATCACCATCGAGGACCCGGTGGAGTACCAGATCCAGGGGATCGGGCAGATCCAGGTCAATCCGAAGATCCACCTTACGTTCGCCGGGGGCCTGCGTTCGATCCTGCGCCAGGACCCCGACATCATCATGGTCGGGGAAATCCGGGATCCCGAGACGGCGGAGATCGCGATTCAGGCGTCGCTGACGGGCCACCTCGTGCTGTCCACCCTCCACACGAATGATTCCGCCAGCGCGGTGACGCGGCTGGTGGACATGGGGATCGAACCTTTCCTGGTCGCCTCCTCCCTCTCGGCGGTCATCGCCCAGCGTCTCGTGCGCAAGCTCTGCCCGGACTGCCGGGTTCCGTACGACCCGTCCCCTGCGCAGTGGAGGGAGATGGGGCTCGCCGGGAATCCCTCCGGGCAATTCTTCCGCGCAGGGGGGTGCCCTTCCTGCATGAACACCGGCTACCGCGGGCGGGTGGGAATATTCGAGATCCTGATTATGGACGAGCGACTCCGCGCCCTCATCCTGGAGCGGGCGGATTCGGAGGGGATCAAGAAATTAGGCGTCTCGCGGGGGATGCGGACGATCCTCGCCGCGGGAGCGGAAAAGGTCTGCGCCGGCATCACCTCCGCGGAAGAAGTATTGCGCGTCACCCAGGAAGATTAAGAGGTCTGCGTGCCCACGTACCGGTATACGGGGGTTTCCCGGGAAGGTATCGAGAAAAAGGGGGTCGTCGACGCAGAAAGCGTCTTCGCCGCTCGCCTGAAACTGCGCACGGACGGGATGTATCCTATCGCGCTTACGGAGGAGATCGAAAAAGGCAGGCTCTTTCCCTCCCTCTCCCTGCTCGGCCGAAAGGAGTTCCTCCCTCTTCTCACCCGCCAGCTTGCCACCCTCGTCGGGGCGGGCGTCCCGGTGGTGTCGGCGCTTCAGTCACTCTCTGCCCAGGTGGACGACCCCGAAAGCCGCCGTGTGCTCGTCGAGATCCAGGAGGACGTCCGCAGCGGGATGTCGCTCGCCCGGGCGATCGAGTCCCAGCCCGGGACGTTTTCCGAACTGTACGGAAGTATGGTGCGCGCCGGCGAGGAGAGCGGCACGCTACCCCTTTCGCTGTCCCGGCTGGCCGATCACCTCGAGGAACAGGCCCGCACGGTAAACCGGGTCCGGTCGGCCCTGACGTATCCTCTCCTCATGGCGTCCGTGGCAGGTCTGGTGATCGTCTTCCTCCTGTCTTTCGTGGTGCCGAAGATCGTCGGCGTGTTCTCCCATCTGGGCCAGGCCCTTCCCCTTCCCACCCGTGTGCTGATCGCGGTCTCCGGCCTCTTCGCTGCCGGATGGTGGGTGCTGCTCCTGCTGCTCGGGGGCATTGTGCTGGCGGGCAGGCGGTACCTTGCCACCGACAAGGGAAAGCGGGTCCGCGACTCCTTGCTTCTTCGCCTGCCGATCCTGGGGAGGATCGTCCATCTTTCCGCCCTCTCGCGCTTCGCCCGCACCCTGTCCACCATGGTGGCGGGCGGGATTCCCATCGACCGGGCGCTGCGGATCGTCGCCCCCGTCGTGGGGAACGCCGTGTTCACGGAGCGGATCGAGGCGGCGGCAGCCCGCGTCGTGGAGGGATCCTCCCTGTCCGAGGCGCTGCGCCAGCACGCGGAGATTCCTCCCACGCTCGTCCAGATGGTTGCCGTCGGGGAGGAGAGCGGAAAACTCGATTACCTGCTCGAGAAGATGGGGGAGGCCATCGACGGCGAAGTGGAGGCTCGCCTGTCGCGCGCACTCTCTCTGATGGAACCGGTTATCATACTTATCATGGGAACGGTCGTCGCCTACATCGTCATCTCGGTACTGCTGCCGTTGCTCGAGATCTCGACAATCGTCCGCTGAGGAGGGCAAGTCATGGGGAGAATACCGAACGGAAGGGACCGGCTGCGGGGGCGGGCCGGGTTCACCCTCCTGGAAATCATGGTCGTCATCGTCATTCTGGGGCTCCTCGCCGCCCTCGTGGTCCCGAAGCTGATCGGACGAACGGAGGAGGCGAAGCGCACCCAGACACGGATCCAGATCAAGAACATCGAGCAGGCACTGCAGCTCTTCAAGCTCGACAACGGGTTCTATCCCGACACCGAACAGGGGATCGAGGCTCTCGTGCACGCCCCGGAAATCGGCAGGGAACCGAAGAACTACCGGAAAGAGGGATACCTCGATCGGGTACCGAAGGATCCCTGGGGGAGCGTTTACGTCTATGTCTCCCCCGGCACGCACGGGAACTACGACATATCCTCCTACGGGGCAGACGGTGTTGCCGGCGGGGAAGGCGAGGATGCGGACATCAACTCCTGGGACGCCGAATAGCGCCGGCTTCACGCTCATAGAACTGTCGGTCGTACTCTTCGTGCTGGGGCTCATGCTCTGGCTCGTCATCCCCCGTCTCGCCACGGTCATGGGGCCCGACCGAAACACGGTGTTCCGCGAGATCGCCGCGGGCTCCGAGGAGGCATTCGATACGGCGCTCTTCGAGAAGCAGGAGGTGCGGTTCATCATCGACCCGTCCGCCGGAACCTACCGGTTTCAGGTAGCGGGCGAGAGCGGTCCGCCGCAGCCGCCCCGAAGCATAGCGGAAGGGCTGACGATCACCGGGATCCGGGTCGATGGGGAGGACCGCCCTCCCGACGTCGTCACCGAGATCCTGTACCTCCCCGGCGGAAAGGTTCCCGCCTTCCGGATCTTCTTCCGCGAATCCGGCGAAGGAGGGGCCCCTCCCGAGTGGACCCTCCGGGTCAACCCCTACGACGGTTCGGTGGACGTCCTCGAAGGGAACGTCCCGGTCGATGCGTAGGAGAACCTTTTCCAAGCAAGGCTTCACTCTCCTCGAGGTCCTCGTGTCCCTGGCAATACTTTCCGCCACCCTTATCACGGCCTACCAGGTCACCTCGGGCGCTCTGGCCGCCGAGCAGAGGGCGGAAGCATGGACAACGGCAATCCTCCTGGGCGAGGAGAAGCTCCAGGAAGTCACGGAAACGTTTCCGGAGACCCAGGAGACGAACGGAACGTTTCCCGACCCCCACAAGGAGTACGCCTGGAGCCTGGTCGTCAGGCAGGCCCTTCACCCCGACGCCCGGGAAGTCTACCTGACAGTGTCCTGGGATACTGACGGCAACGAGGAAAAGATCACGCTCGCGGGACTTGCGGTGCGTTGAGCATGACGACCGGCAGACGCGGGTTCACCCTGCTGGAAGTTCTCCTGACGCTGGCGATCTTCTCCGTGATCGTCGTGCTGCTCCTTTCCTCCTTCCAGGG
>JBAVJZ010000153.1:0-38730 GCA_049688015.1 Candidatus Deferrimicrobiaceae bacterium
GCTTAGGTGTGCTCCGGTCTCCTGAGTATAACCACCAGGATGATTCCGAGGACGCACATCCCCGCCAAGGTGAAGTAGACCTGGTTGTATCCCGCGGCGATGTTTCCGGCTTCCTTTGCCGCTCCCACGATCTTGGCGAAATAGCCGGGGACGATGAACCCGCAGATCCCCCACGCGGTGAAGACGATGCCGTAGTTGGCGCCCACGTTCTTCGCGCCATAGAAGTCGGCTGTAAACGACGGCATCATGGCCAGGTATCCGCCGTAGCAGAAGCCCACCACGCACAGGCCGGCCAGCGCCTGGTTGAAGGAGGAGACGTTCCGAAGAAGGAACATGCATGCGACGATGTAGAGGGCGAACATGCAGATCGTCGTGTTTTTCCGGCCGATCTTGTCCGAGGTGGCGCCCCAGGCGAGACGTCCCACCCCGTTGAATGCGCTCATGATGCCGAGCGCCGTCGCTCCCGACATGAATGCCGTGGCCGCGGCCAACTCCTTGACGAGCGGAGCGGCCTGGCCGATGGCGGTGATCCCCACGGAGGTCCCGAGGAAGTAGATGAGCCACAGAGCGAAGAACTGCCACGTCTTGACCATTTCGCCCGGGGCGAATTCTGCTTTGATGGCCGCTCCGGACGCTGTCGTAGCTGCCGCCGGCGGGGTCCATCCTTCCGGCTTCCACCCGGCGGGGGGCACAGCGTAGACCTGCGCCGCGCCGATGACGCATACAAAGAAGATCACGGACAGGATCATGAAGGTCCGCGGAATGGTGGACGCATACATCGCCGGATCGGTTCCCAGCAACTTCTGGATGAGGGGTGCGAAGATGAGCGACCCCGCGCCGAATCCGAGGACCGCCAGCCCGACGATCGTCCCGCGCTTGTCGGGGAACCATTTCACGCAGGTGGCGATGGGGGTAACGTACGCGAACCCGACGCCCAGTCCCCCGAGGATCCCGTAGGTGAATTTCAGCATCCCGGCATTCTGCCAGAAGAATGCGGACAGCAGAACGCCTGTTCCCATCAGCACCCCTCCGACGGACCCGACGAGTCTTGGCCCCTTCTTGTCCTGCCAGAACCCGGCGATGATCATCGAAACCGTGAAGAAGAGTACCGAATACCGATAGGGGGCAATCGAGGTTGCCTTATCCCACCCGTTGGATACTTCCAGCGGTCCGCGGAAAACCGACCACGAATAGAGCACGCCGAGGCACAATTGCATGACCAGGGCGGCATAAACAAACTTCCACCGGTTTACCTTCTCTGCCATATTCCCCTCCTTCTTGGTTTATCCAAATCTTTCGAAAAACCATACCCCCTCTTCTTTGCGGGAATGCCCCTGTACCACCCCCCTTCTCATAAGTGCAATTTCACCCAGTAAAATCGGTTCCCATATTACTACCTCATCCCGGAAAGCAGTGTCAAGAATAATATAAACCTCGTTTTATTGTAATTCCGGGTCGCCCGCTCCGACATGCGCAAAGGCCGCAGGCAAAGGAACGAAGAAATAAAGGCACATCATTTCAATAAGTTGAATGTGTCTCGCGAGGAAAGATCGCTCGAGGGAATCCTCCCGCTCCCCCCCGGACATCTAAAGGAGGAACACCTGAATTTTATCCTGGAGGGGAGAGCGATGAACCCGTTTCACGAAATCAAGACAGTGCCCGCCATGAAGGTCATAGCCTGGAGGGGGGACGTGTCCTTGTGGGGGATCGACACGGTGTTTTCCCGGTTGTACAACAAGGCCATGGAGAGGAAGCTCCGGTTTCGGCAGCCCGCCATCGGCGTTCGTCATGATGGCGTCCGGGTTCCCGAGCCGTTCCACGCCGACTACGAAATCATGTTTCCCCTGACCGGCGACCCCGGCGGAGCGGTTCCCGGGGCCGATGTGAAGGATCTCCCCGGGCAGGAAGTGGCCTCCTTCGTCCACCGCGGCCCCTATCATTGGATCCCGTGCACTTACGAAAAAGTGCTGGACTGGCTGCGGGAGAACCGGTATGAAATAGCCGGGAAACCCCGTGAGGTCTTTTTTGTCGCCCCTGAACCCCATTCGGGAGGCACCCAGGACGACATGCTCACGGAGATCCAGGTCCCGATCCGGCCTGGCGCAGGCGTCGCCGCCTCCGGAGCCCCGGTTCGCCTGGGCAACGACGGACCGGTCCCGAAGGCGGCGTAAGGAGGCGACCCCCCCCTTTTGACCGACCGCGAGAAGATCTTCCTCACCCATCTCTCCTCCTGTGCCGGTTGAGCGTCCAAGCTGGGGCAGGGGGTCCTTGCCCGGATATTGAAAGCCGTTCCGCCGCCGGAGGATCCGCGTGTGCTCGTTGGGACTTCCCACGCGGATGACGCAGGGGTATTCCGCCTCTCTCCCGAGGAAGCGCTGGTGGCCACCGTAGATTTCTTTACTCCGGTGGTCGACGACCCGTACCAGTACGGTGCCATCGCGGCCGCCAATTCCCTGAGCGACGTGTACGCCATGGGGGGGGAGCCGTTGTTCGCCCTGGCCGTCGCCGCGTTCCCGGAGGACGCGAAAGTTCTTCCCCTTCTGGCCGACGTGTTGGCCGGAGCCGCCGACAAGGCGAAGGAGGCGGGCATCTGCATCATCGGGGGGCACACGGTCCGGGACAAGGAGCCCAAGTTCGGACTTTCGGTCACCGGGAGAGTTCATCCCGATAGGATGTGGAACAACCGGGGGGCCAGGCCCGGGGATGTCATCGTGCTGACCAAGCCGATCGGGACGGGCATCGTCACGACGGCGATCAAGTGGGGGATCTCGCCGGCGGAGACCACGAACGCCGCGATCCGGTCGATGACCAGGCTTTCCGCCGGGGCCGCCCGCGCGGGGCGCGAGGTCGGGATCCACACGGCCACCGACGTGACCGGATTCGGTCTTCTCGGGCACCTGATCGAGGTGCTCGAGGGGAGCGGTCTCTGCGCCGAGATCCGTCTCAAGGACATACCGGTCTTTCCGGGGGTGCGGGATCTCATGAAACGGCGCACCGTTGCGGCGCTTTCCGCGCGAGGGAACTTCCCGGGCGCCTCCCTCCTGCATTCCTGGTTCGGCCAACCGCCCATCCCCGGGGGAGCCCGGGAGAACATTTCCTTCCAGATCATCAAGATCCGCATCCCTCCCCTGCTTCCGGAGGAGGAAGTTCTCCTGCTTGCCGATCCCCAGACCTCGGGGGGGCTCCTTCTGTTCGTTCCCGAGGAGCGCGCCGGGGCGCTCCTTAAAGCCCTCGAAAGCGAGGGCGAAGGGGCGTGGGTGATCGGCCGTACCCAGGCGATGCCGGGCCCCGGGATGCATCGCGTCACGGTAATCTGATCGGGGTATACTTTTCCCAGCCGCTACGAACCTGTCCCTGCAGGAGGTGGCTTCATGGATCGTCTCTTCTCGATCGGGATGCTGGTTGCGCGCATCCTGCTGTCGGGCATTTTCCTCGTTTCCGGCGTGAAGCAGGTTTTCGCATTCTCCGCGACACAAGGCTACATGGCGCAGCACGGGATGAAGATGACGGGCCTGTTCCTGGTCCTGGCCATACTGCTCCAGGTGGGCGGGGGTCTCTCCGTTCTCCTGGGGTCCCTGCCGCGCCTGGGCGCCCTCGCCCTTCTATTTTTCCTCGTCCCGACTACCGCCGTTTTCCACCGGGATTTCGCCAACCCCGCACAGGTCATCCAGTTCGCCAAGAACGTGGCGATCATGGGCGGCCTGCTCGCGCTCCTCTCGGCGGGGGGGGGCGGGTTCGTTCTTCGGCGAAAGAAGAGGTAGGAGGCGTGGTTCCACCGGGGGCATGATACTCTGGGATACGGCGGTGGAACATGCCATCCCCCGGTTGGCAGGGAGGTGAAGCGATGGGCAAGATCGACATCGGGCGCGCGAGGTCCCTATCCATCAAGTGCCTGTCGGAGGTCTCCTGGCACGACAACGCCCGGATGCGGCAGGACGTCCGGGAGGCAGGAGGACTCGGGGTCGACCAGTTCGACGTGAAGTGGACGCCGGAGAACGCCGCGGGGGTCTCGTCCCTGATCGAGTCCGTGGACGGAGGCGGGCGCAGCCGGAAGTTCCTGATGGACGTGGGGTGGGACGTCGAGTACATGGACGGGGTGTTTCGCCGCGAGGGGATCGACCGGATGCTTGCTGACGGCGAGATCGGCTACCTCTACATCACCCATGAGCACGTCGACCATTTCTGGGGGCTTCCCGCGGCGGTAAAATATCGCCCCGACTTGAAGATCCTCCTTCCCACCGGCTTTTCGGAGAAGAGCAGGGAGATCATCCGGAATTCCGGGCACACGGGAAAGGTGGTGGAGTTCGGCCCGGAACGTCCCCACCTCCTCTTCCCCGGATGCGCCTCGGTTACGTTCGACATCCCGATCTTCCTCAAGACCCGCGGGGAGCAGGTTCTCTACTTCCACGTGGAGGGGCGGGGGATGGTCACCGTCACGGGGTGCTGCCACGAGGGCGTCCTCGGGCTCCTGGAGTACGCCCAGGAGGAATTCGACGGCTTTTCGGAATTCCACGGAGTCTACGGGGGGCTGCACATTTCCCCGTTCGAGGAGTGGGGTCCCGCGCAGGAGGAACTCCTGGACAAGCTCCAGACCTTCCGCCTCCAGCGCTTGGCCTGCAACCACTGCACGGGGGTGTTGACCGTAGAGAAGATGCTCGAGCGGGGAATGCCCGTCGTGCGCGGGTCGGGCAAACACGGGAGCAAGAGCGACCTGTACCTGGGCAACGGCGACACGGTGGTGTTCTGAAGGGGAAAACCTCCTTCAGCCCAGATACCGCTCCCGCCACATTGCGAAGACCAGCAGGGCCCACAGCCGGTACTGGTGGTCACGCCGGCCGGACAGGTGCTCTCGCACGACCCGGTCGACCCCCTCGGGGCGCAGGAACCCTTCCCGCCGCACCCTTCCCCCGTCAAGGTACTCGTCGAGGAGCGGGCGAAGCTCGTTGCGCAGCCACCGGTTGACCGGGATCCCGAATCCCATCTTCGGGCGGTCGATCAGTTCCTTCGGGACATGCCGATACAGGACCTTCCGCAGCGGGAACTTGGTTTCCCCTCCCCGGACCTTGTATTCCATCGGGAGCCTCGCGGCAAACTCCACGACCCGGTGGTCGAGGAGCGGAACCCTGGCCTCCAGGGAATAGGCCATCGACGCCCGGTCCACCTTGGCCAGGATGTCGTCCACGAGGTAGGTCCGGATATCGGTGGCCATCGCCCGCTCGACGATGCCGCCCGCCCTCGGGTCGCGGAAGGTCCGGAAGTAGGAGAGACCGGAGTCGTCCGTTACCCGGGGAACGATCTCCCCGATCCGGCGCCTTTCGAAAATCCCTACCGTGTGGAAATACATCTCCGCGGGATCGTCGTGGAGTATGCTCTCGGCGCCCCGCTGGATCTTGTGGACGGGGATCCGGGCGAGGAGAGAGGCGAGCGGGCGCCGCAGGAAGCCCGGGATCCCCTGGACGACAGCGCCCTGGCGAACCCAGTCGTACCGAGGGTAGCCGCAGAACAGTTCGTCCCCCCCGTCCCCCGACAGGCTCACCGTGACATGCTGGCGGGTGAACTCCGAAACGAGCATCGTCGGGATGGCCGAAGAGTCGGCGAACGGCTCGTCGTACGCCTCGGGGATCATACGGACGAGGGCAAGTGCTTCCGCGGGGGTACACATCTTTTCGCGGTGGTCGGTTCCCAGGTGGCGGGCCACCTCCCGGGCGTACCCCGACTCGTCATACCCCTTTTCCAGGAATCCGATGGAGAACGTCTTCACGGGCGCCGAAGCCGTCTTCTGCATGAGGGCCGCCGTGAGGGACGAATCGATTCCTCCGGACAGGAATGCCCCGAGAGGGACGTCACTGATCATTCGATACCGGATCGAGGAGGCAAGGAGGGAAGAAAGCTCCTCGAGATACTCCCCCTCCGCGCGGGGAGGGGAGTCCCCCGCCTTCCAGTGGTCGAAGAGGTCCCAGTAGACCTGGTCCGTTTCGGTCCCGTCCGCCGCGATCGTGACGATGTGGCCGGGGAGAACCTTCCGTGCGTCGCGGAAGATGGAGTGGGGGGCAGGGACATACTGGAATTCGAGGAAATACTGGAGCGCCGCCCGGTCGACCTCGCGGGAGAAGGAGGGGCAGGCCATGAGCGCCTTGAGCTCCGAGGCGAACAGCAAAAGCCCCGGGGCCCGGGCGAGGAAAAGCGGCTTGATCCCCAGCCGGTCGCGGACCAGGTGCAACCTCCCGAAACGCTGGTCCCACAGGGCGAAGGCGAACATCCCGATGAACCGCGATACGGCCTCCCGGACGCCCCACTCGCGGCAGGCGGCCAGGATCACCTCCGTGTCGGAACCGCCCCGGAACCGGTGCCCTTTCGCCGCCAGCTCCTCACGGATCTCCCGGAAGTTGTACACCTCGCCGTTGTAGCAAAGGATCATCGACCCGTCGGCGGAAGCCATCGGCTGGGATCCCGTTTCCGTCAGGTCCAGGATCGACAGGCGCCGATGGGAGAGGCCGGTCCTCCCGCCGGGGGAGAGGTGGATCCCGGAGGCATCCGGCCCCCGGTGGACCATGGCGCCCCCCATCGCCCGGAGCAGTTCCTCCCCCGGGCGGATTTCCCCGAGGGCAAGGAATCCGGCTATCCCGCACATCGGATCACCGTTTCCGTTCCATCAGGGAGTCGTACAGCGTTTCCATCTCCCCGATCATTCGCTCTTCGGAAAAATGCTTCGTCGCCCGTTCCCTGCCCTTTTCCCCCATGGTTCGTCGCAATTCCGGGTCCCGGAGCAGGCGCACCATGGCGTCGGCCAACGCCTCGGACCGGCGCAGCGGCACGAGGAGGCCTGTCTCCCCGTCCTCTACCGCCTCGGGGTTTCCACCGACGTCGTACACGACGACCGGTTTCCCTCCCGCCATCGCCTCCAGGATGGCGTTGGAAAATCCCTCCTCGTGGGAGGGGTGAACGAACAGGTCGCAGGCCCGGACGAGGTCGGGCACGTCGGCCCGATCGCCGAGAAACCGTATGGCATGCTCCGGGACGCGCTCCCGGGCCAGCCTTCTGCACTCCTCCAGGGTTCCCGCATCCCTTCCGACGAGCAGGAACAGGACCTCCGGAACGGTGGCCGCCACGATCGCGGCCGCTTCCACCAGGTCCGCGTGCCCCTTGTACGGGTAGAAGTTCGAGACGGACAGAATGACCGCGGCGCCTTCCGGGATCCCCTCCCGTGCCCGGAAGGCCTGCCGTTCCTCCTCCGTCCAGGCGGGGATCGCCGCGACGCCGTTGTAGATCTTCCGGAACTTCCCGCGCCAGCCCCGCTCCGTCCGTTCCACGTCGCCCCGGACAGCGTCGGAGTTCACCAGGATCGCGTCGGACAGGCGGTTGCCCAGCGGCTCCACCAGTCGGGGGAGGAGAAAGAGTGCTTTGTAGTTGGCAAGCCCCCTCTTGCTGATGATCACCCGGCGGACTCCCGACAGTTTCGCGGCGATCGGCCCGAGGACGTTGGCGGCGGGAAGGAAGCAATGCAGGATGTCGGGACGGATCCGGCGGAAGATTTTCATTAAGAAGAAGATCGTGCCGAGATGCTCCGGCGGGCTGCTTCGAAATCGCTTGCCGCGCTCAGGGTCTCCGTGGACCGTCACCGGCATGACGTCGGAAAAATCCTTGTACAAGGACCCGCCGCCGGCTGTGGTGACGAGGGCGGGAGAAAAACGTGAATGGTCCAGCCGGCGCCCCAGCGTGAGAACCTGCCGCTCGGTCCCGCCGGACTCGAGGTTCGGCAGCAGGTACGTTATCTTCGCAGGCATCCTGCGCGATCCGTGCGCACCATGTTGTATTTCATATCACTGTGCCGTCTGGATTGCCACCGGGATGCCCGTGCGTGCAGGATCGGCGTGAGGAATTGGATACATCAGGTATCCGGAAGTTGCTAGAATGGACCCGCGAAGGGATCGGCGGACTGACCGCGACGGCGAAGACGACGACCGGGGGGGGCGCTGGAAAACAGCAGAAACGCTGACAGGATCGACAAGACGGTCATCGAGCCCGCAACAGGCTGGCGAATGCTCGATCTCCGGGAACTCTGGAGATACCGCGAACTCCTCTGGGTGTTCATCCTCCGGGACATCAAGGTGCGCTACAAGCAGACCGTGCTCGGGGCGGCGTGGGTCATCCTCCGCCCCCTCCTCGGCACGGCCGTGTTCACCCTGGTATTCGGCATGCTGGTGAGGGTCCCCTCGGACGGCTATCCGTACGCGGTATTCGTCTACTCCGCGCTCCTCCCCTGGAACTTCTTCGCCGGGGCCGTCGGGGCGGCAGGCAACTCCCTCGTGGGTTCCTCCGGGCTCGTCGGCAAGATCTACTTTCCCCGGCTGATCATCCCCATGGCGTCCGTGGGGAGCGGCATCGTGGATCTCGCCGTCTCCTCGCTCTTTCTGCTCCTGCTTCTGCCCCTGTTCGGCGTGGGATGGGGCGTCAGCCTGCTGGCCATCCCGCTTCTTGCCCTCGCGGTCGTGTTTCTCGCCCTCGGGGTGGGGACGCTGTTCTCGGCGCTCATCGTCTCCTACCGGGATTTCGGCGCCGTCCTGACCTTCCTTCTCCAGCTCTGGTTGTTCGCCACGCCGGTGGTCTACCCCTCCAGCCTGGTTCCCGAGAGGCTGCGTTTCCTGTTGCACCTCAATCCCATGGCCGCCCTGGTGGAGGGGTTCCGGTCCGCCTTCCTTGGAAGACCCTTGGACGTTGCCGGGCTGAGCGTGTCCGTCGCCCTGGCGGGGATCGCGTTCGCGGCCGGCGTCGCCTACTTCGAGAAGGTGGAGGGAAGGTTTGCCGATATCATCTGACATGGATCGACGGGATATTCGGGGGATCCGATGCCGGCGATAAGGGTCGAGAATCTCTCCAAGGAATATGTCATTGGGGGCGCGGAGACCGGGCGGGACAATCTCCGGGAGGCGCTCGCAGAGGCGTTGCTCGCTCCGTTTCGCAGGTTCCGGCGGCTCGCGGGGAACGTTACGCAGGAAGAGCGGTTTCTCGCGCTCGACGACGTCAGCTTCGAGGTGCAGGCAGGGGAAACACTGGGGATCATAGGGAGGAACGGGGCGGGGAAGTCCACCCTCCTCAAGATCCTGTCCCGGATCACTCTCCCGACATCCGGTCGTGCGGAGTTGAAAGGCCGTGTGAGCAGCCTCCTGGAAGTGGGCACCGGTTTCCACCCCGAGCTCACCGGCAGGGAGAACATCTTCCTGAACGGAACAATCCTGGGGATGACCCGTTCGGAGATCCGAAGGAGGTTCGACGAGATCGTCGCCTTCTCGGAGATCGAGAAGTTCCTCGATACGCCCGTGAAGCGATATTCCTCCGGGATGTACGTCCGGCTGGCCTTCGCCGTCGCCGCCCATCTGGACCCGGAGATCCTGATCGTGGACGAAGTGCTGGCGGTGGGGGACGCCCAGTTCCAGAAGAAGTGCCTGGGGAAGATGGAGGAAGCGGGGCGGGAAGGCCGGACGATCCTGTTCATCAGCCACAATCTGACCGCGATCCGGAAGTTATGCACGAGAGTAATCCTGCTGAGTAGGGGGGAACTGGCCGCCGACGGTGCCCCGAAGGCCGTCATCGCCGAATACACGGGGGAGACGGAGGGGGTGACCCTGTCCAGGGTGTGGTCCGAATCGGGGACGGCTCTCGGAAACTCCTTCGCGGTGCTGGAGGCGGTTTCCGTGTGCGACGACGAAGGCAATCCGCTGGACGAGTTGTTCACGGACAGATCGTTCAACGTCGAGATCCGTTTCCGGGTGATCCGGGACGGCGCAGCGGTGGGGATGAACCTCCTGTTCTACGACATGGAGAACCACTGCATCCTGGCATCGATCAACAACCACGAGCCGAACTGGTACGGCAAGCCGATGCGGGAGGGGGCTTACCGGAGCGTCTGCCGGATTCCGAAGAACATCCTGAACAACGGTTTCTTCAGTCTGAGCGTCATCCTGTTCGGGAAGAACTTCGCGGATTCCGCCGCGGAGCACGGGGTGCTGAAACTGGAGATCCGGGACGGGCCGGAGGTTCGGGGGGATTATTTCGGGGAGTACGCTTGCTGCATCCGCCCCTCCTTCGATTGGATCACCGTCAGATACGAGGAACCGTATGGCCCTCGTTGATATGGCGAGACGAATTGCCCGGACCCTGTTTCGGAAGGAGCTGCCCGGGAAACGGCTGACCCCGATCGAGGAAATCATCTACAACGAGGGGGAGCGGCTGATTCCGGGAGTCACCCACGATCGCAAGGAGTTTGTCCGTCACAGGAGTTCCTACGAATTCTTTTGCCGGGTGATCGAGGCAGACCTTGCCTTCGCGGAGACCCCGGGAGGAAGCGTCCCTCTGGAAATCATTGACCTCGGGTGCGGGGTTGGGCACGGTTGCCGACGGCTGGCACGGATCCCCGGTGCCCGCATCACGGGGGTGGATAATTCCCCGGAGTGCATCGAATACGCGCAACGGTATTACTCCGGGCCGGGCGTGATCTACCGACGCGAAAACCTGGAGAAATTTATTCCCCTCATGCCCGAGTATGATTACATCGTATCCCGGGGGGTGTTCGAGCATATCCCCGGGGGGCTCGCCCTCGCCGCTTCCGGGAAGTGTTCCCGCCGATTGATGTTCGACGTCCCGTACGACGAGCCGCAGGAATCGAATCCCCATCATTGTCTGACCGGGATTCGCGAGGAAGATTTCGCCGGTTTCCCGGGCGCGGAACTTTTCTACCAGGACCTCGACGGGATCATGTATGACCGAAATACCAAGCCGCCGAAGCCGAACATGATCCTCTGCATAATAACCCGCTCGGGCCTTCCGGAGGCCCGCTGCGGCATTTCGTTCCCTCTGCCGTCGTGGGGGGGGGAGGAGGAATAGGTCCGCCGCGGGAAGCTGCGATTCCCGGCACGGACCGGTACAACCGCATGGGCATGCACTGGCTGGACAAGGATGCGTTTTTCGAGACGGCCCTGAAGCAATTGGTGCCCGCGGAAATCGTCCTCGACATCGGGTGCGGGATCCGGCCGCAGCCCTATCTCCGACCTCTGGTGCACATTTGCTGCGAGCCGTTCGATCAGTACCTTGAGCGCCTGGAGGAGACGCTGCGGGGCGAGCACGACCGCTCCTACCTGCTCCTGAAGGCTACCTGGGCCGAGGCCGTGCGTCTGTTCCCTCCCAAGTCGGTGGACACGGTCTTCCTCGTGGACGTCGTGGAGCATGTGGAGAAGGAGGAGGCCGTTTCGCTGCTGGGGCAAACCGCCGGAATCGCACGCCGCCAGGTCGCCCTGTTCACTCCGCTGGGTTTCTTTCCTCAGGATTCCACTGATGGCTCCGACGCCTGGGGACTGGACGGGGGAAAGTGGCAGGAGCACCGGTCGGGCTGGAGCCCCGGGGATTTCGACGAGTCCTGGGAAGTCTACGCGACGCGGGAGTTCCACACGACCGACCCGCAGGGCAATCCGCTCGAGAAGCCGTTCGGAGCCATGTGGGCGATCCGCACCGTGGCGGAGGAATGCCGGATTCCGCATGGGGAGCCCTCCCTGAAGGAGAAGATCCGCACGATCCACGACATTGCGGTCGACAACAGCGGTGGGGGACTGAACCTGTTCATCCGGCTCATGCGGTTCGGGGAGAGAATCAAGGCGTCGAAGACCTGCTTGTTCCTCTACCGGGTCCTCTCCGGGGGAGGGCGTTCCTGATGGGGGCGGTCTTTCCCGAAAAGATCGGGATCGTCTCCCATATTCTCCCCCCTTCCCCCTCCGGGCAGGCCACGGTACTGTACCGGCTGCTGGAGGGATTCTCTCCGGAGCGGTATTGTCTGATCACCCGGGAGGACGATCGAGGCGTCGGGAACGGGGATGCGTCCGCCCGCCTCGGGGGGAGAACCTTCCGCCTGATCCCCGCTCGACGGTTTCCCGCCGCCGGCGGATTGCGGATTCCCCTCCTTTCCTTGCCGGTCGATGTGGCTGCGGGGATCGGGCTGCGGGCAAGGCAGATCGCCCGGATCGCTCGCCGGGAGGAATGTGGGCTGCTGATCGGGTGCACCGGCGATCTCTACGACCTTCCCGCGGTGTGCCTTGCAAGCCGGTGGACGAAGATCCCGTTCGTCCCGTATCTGTTCGACGACTATCTCTACCAATGGACCGGCCCCGCCCGCTTCGCCTCCGGACGGCTGGAACCGTGGGTGATGCGGCATGCGAGCGTCGTGATCGTCCCAAACGAATTCTTGCGCGAGGAATATGCCCGGCGGTACGGCGTCCGCAGCGTCGTGGTTCGAAACCCGTGCCCCCTTCCCGACCTGGACGCCCTGGACCGGGCTCCCCGCATCTTTCCCGGCGGCAATGCGGACATCGTGTACGCGGGGGCCGTCTACCACGCCAATGCCGACGCGTTCCGGAACCTGGTGTCGGCGGTCCGGAAGCTGGGACGCCCTGACGTGCGGATCCACCTCTTCACGGCGCAGACCCCGGAAGAGATCGGTCGGTTCGGGATCGCCGGGCAGGGAATCGTGCACCATCCCCACATTCCGCATCGCGATGTCCCTCTCGCGCTGCGCCATGCCTCGATCCTGTTCCTCCCGCTGGGATTCGACACTCCGATCCCTGAGGTGATCCGGACGTCGGCCCCCGGGAAAACGGGGGAGTATCTCTCCGTGGGACGGTCGGTCCTGGTGCACGCCCCGGCCGATTCCTTCGTGAGCTGGTACTTCCGGGAGAACCGGTGCGGGCTGGTGGTAGACCGGGACGACCCGGTTCTCCTATCCTCGGCGATCGGGCGGCTTCTGTCGGAGGAACCCCTTCGGAGCGACCTGGGCACCCGCGCGCGTTTTGCCGCGGAGCGCGACTTCGACGTGGCGGCCGCAAGGGGATGTTTCAAGGATGCGATATCGGCCTCCGCGAAAGAAGGGAGGCGGTAAGCGCGGTGCGGATCCTTCTGGTCGCCATGTCCAACAGCATCCACACGGCCCGGTGGATCTCGCAGGTCTCGGACCGGGGGTGGGACCTCCATCTCTTCCCGAGCGTCGATTTCTGGGTGGATGTCCACCCGGAGCTGCGGGATGTCACCGTGTACCATTCGGGATATCGACGGCAGAAGTCTTCCCAGGACGGGGTCGTGTTCAGGGGCGTGTCCCTCCTTCACCGCTTAGCGGACCTCTACCGGCGGCGGGTGGCGAAGCGGAAGGAGCCTGACTACCGCGTCCTCCAGCTTGTCAGGCTGATGGACCGCCTGCGCCCCGACATCGTGCACTCCCTCGAGATCCAGCACGCCGGCTACCTGACATGCGAAGCTAGGAAGCTCTCGCGGAGCCCTTTTCCGCCCTGGATCGTCACGAACTGGGGGAGCGACATCTACCTCTTCGGAAGGCTCCCGGAGCATGCTCCGAAAATCCGCGAGCTCCTTTCCTCCTGCGACTACTATTCCTGTGAGTGCCTGCGGGACGTTTCCCTTGCGAAATCATTCGGGCTCCGGGGGAAGGTCCTTCCCGTCTTTCCGAACACCGGGGGATTCGACATGGACGTTGTCTCCCGCCTCCGGTCCCCGGGGCCGGTCTCCGCGAGAAGAACGATCCTGCTGAAGGGGTACCAGCACTGGGCGGGCAGGGCGCTGGTCGGTCTAGCAGCCCTTGGGCGGTGCGCGGACCTGCTGCCTGGATACGAGATCGTGCTTTATTCCGCGACGCCCGACGTGGCGGTCGCTGCCGAACTGTTCCGCCAGGACAACGGGATCCCGGTCCGGATTCTGCCGAAAGATTCGCCGCACCAGGAGATCCTCCGGCATCACGGGCGGGCGAGAATCTCCATCGGGGTGAGCATCAGCGACGCGATCAGCACCTCCCTGCTGGAGGCGATGGTGATGGGGTCCTTCCCCGTCCAGTCCTCCACCGCCTGCGCCGACGAGTGGATCGAGGACGGTAGGACCGGCCTGCTGGTGCCTCCCGACGACCCGGGGGCGGTGGAGGCAGCGATCCGGCGGGCCCTGACCGACGACGACCTGGTGGACCGGGCGGCGGAGATCAATTTCCGCACGGCGGCCGAGCGGCTCGACCGTGTGAAGCTTGCGCCGATGGCCGCCGAAATCTACCAGACAGTGGCGAAGGAGCGGAAGATCGGATCGGGGGCTGGGCGGTGAGTACGGGGAGTTGGAGAGAATCGGCAAAGAGCTTCCTGCGGAGGGCGTTGCCGCCAGGGATCCACGACCCCCTCCTGGATTTTGCACGGAGCACCCGGGACCTTGCAGGGAGCAAGGCGGAACGACGGAAACTGCTCCTGCGGCACTCGGTATGCATGCAGGGTTATTCCCCGAAGAGGTTGTACCCGAAGCTGCTGTCCCTCTGCCTGACGACCCGATGCAACCTGCGGTGTTTCATCTGCCGGAGGGAGAACGTCAAGGCCCAGGATCTGAGGTTCGAGAATCTCTTCAAGGTGAGAAACGCGATCCGCCATGCCTCCACTATCGATCTCACCGGGTGGGGAGAGAGTCTCCTGTACCCGAGGTTCGAAGACGTGCTTGCCTACATCTTCTCGCTCAATGCGAGGGACGGCCTGATCCAGGTCACGAGCAACGGGACGCTGCTTTCGGGAAGGCTTGCCGCCCTGTTGGCCGGGCACCTGGGACGCGTGACGATCTCCCTGAATGCGGCAACGGAGGAAACCTACAGCCGGGAGATGCGTCCCGGGGACTTCGGGAAGACGATGCGGTCCGTCCGGGGCTTCCTGTCAGGGCTTCCCGAGGTGGATCGAAGGAAGATCCTCTTCCACTTCGTGGCACACACCGGGAACTTCCACGAGATCCCCGACTTCATCCGCTTGGCCCGGGAGAACGGCGTCTCCTCCGTGTCGGTCGGGCAGTACCTCGTCGACATCGCGGAACACCATCGGTATTCGCTGTTGAATGCCAGGGAGGAGTACAACGCCGTCATCCGGGAAGCGGAGGCTTTGGGCCGGGAGCTTGGAGTGACCCTTTTTGCCCGGCGTTTCTTCACGGAGAAGGCGTCTTCCGGATTCGAATGTGTCGACCCATACGACGCGTGTTTCATAGAGGTGGACGGACAGGTCGGTCCCTGCTGCTTCAGCGGGAGCTACCGGATCGGAAATGTCTTCGAATCGGGCTTCGAGTCCGTCTGGTTTGGGGAAGGGTACCGGCAACTGCGGAAGAAGAGATACCTGCCCGCCTGCAGGAACTGCTCGCCGTATATTCCCTTCGACGACCCGGGGGCCCATTTCACCGCGTACCTGAAGGAGAAAGAAGAATTCCGCAAGATCCATGATATGTATGGGAAAACCACCCGGAGTACGGAAGAGGCAACATGAGACCCTGCAAGATCCTTGTCGTCGGCGCTGCCGGGATGCTCGGACACGCCCTGTTTTCGGTGCTCTCGGGGAGAAGCGACCTGGAGGTCCAGGGGACCGTGCGCACGATCGAGGGCCTCGACCGGTGGTTTCCCCCGGACCTGCTGGGCAGGATCCGGGGGGGAGTGGACGCGGGGCGGTTCGATACGGTCCTTCACGCCCTTGACGCGGTCCGGCCCGACCTGGTCGTCAACTGCATTGGAATCATCAAGCAACTTCCCGATGCGAAGGACCCGTTTGTCTCGATCTCCGTGAACTCTCTCTTCCCGCACCTCCTCGCGCAGGTCTGCACGAAGGCGGCTGTGCGGCTGGTCCACGTCAGCACCGACTGCGTTTTCTCCGGGGAGAAGGGAAACTACCGGGAGAGCGATCGCCCGGACGCCGAGGACCTCTACGGCCGGACGAAACTACTGGGAGAAGTCGAGTCCCCCGGATGCGTGACGCTGCGCACATCCATCATCGGGCACGAGCTTGCCGAAACGCACGGGCTGGTCGAATGGTTCCTGGCGCAGGAGGGGACGTTGAAGGGGTTCGGGCGAGCGATCTTTTCGGGGGTGCCGACCGTCGAGATGGCCCGGATCCTGGCCGAGCGGGTCATCCCGGACGATCGGCTTTCGGGCCTCTATCATGTTTCTTCCGAGCCGATCTCCAAATATGACCTGCTGCGGCTGGTGGCGGAGCGGTACGGAAAAACGATCGGGATCGAGCGGGACGAGGAGTTTGTATGCGACCGGTCGCTCGACTCGTCGAGGTTCCGCGAGACGACAGGGTACCAGCCTCCGGCCTGGCCGGAGCTCGTGGCGCGGATGCATGCCCATTTCGAAGATTCCCCGCTGTACAGATCCCGTGCGAGAATGAGGTGACTCCGGACCCTGACGCCGGACACTATCGGGAGGAAAAGTTCCATGTCCCTGTTCGCAGACAAGACAGTCGTCATCACCGGGGGGACCGGCTCTCTCGGGAAGGTGCTCACCCGCCAGCTTCTGTCCGGCACGTACGGCGTCCCGAAAAAAGTGATCGTCTTCTCCCGGGACGAGGCGAAGCAGCACTTCATGCGGTTGGAGTACCAGAAAACCCGGGTGGTGACCGACGAGGTGATCTACCGGAATTTTGAGCGGCTGCTGGAATTCCGGATCGGGGACGTACGGGATTACCACTCCGTCTGTTCCGTTCTCCGGGGGGCCGACATCGTCGTGAACGGCGCCGCGCTCAAGCAGGTCCCCTCCTGCGAGTACTTCCCCTACGAGGCGGTGCAGACCAACATCGGCGGGGCCGAGAACATCGTCCGGGCGATCCGGGAGAACGATCTCCCCGTTGAGGCGGTGGTTGGGGTCTCCACGGACAAGGCGTGCAAGCCGGTGAACGTGATGGGGATGACCAAGGCGCTGCAGGAACGGATCTTCCTCTCTGCGAATCTCACCTCGCCATCGACCCGCTTCGTATGCGTCCGGTACGGGAACGTGCTGGCCTCCCGCGGCTCCGTGATCCCCCTGTTCCACGAGCAGATCCGCCTGGAGGGTCCGGTGACAATCACTACCCCGGAAATGACCCGGTTCCTCCTCCCGCTGACCCGGGCGGTGGCGACCGTCGCCGCAGTGCTCGCCGGCGCCTCCCCGGGGGAGACCTACGTGCCGAAGGTGCCTGCCGCGCGGATCGAGGACGTGGCGAAGTCATTGATCGGGGACCGGCCCATCGAGCTCCGCTACACCGGGATCCGCCCGGGGGAGAAGGTGCACGAGATCATGGTGTCGGAGGAGGAGGCTTGGCGGGCGTACGACCGGGGGGACCACTACGCCATTCTTCCGCTGCTGCCCGAGCTGGCAAAGCCGCGAGAGGGGGAAAAGATCTTGGGAAGGGAATACAGCTCGGCGGACTCCCTGCTCTCCCTGCCGGAAACGGCGGCCCTCCTTGCGGACCACAACCTGATGACCGACCAGCCGATCCGGGACGAGTGGGAGATCCTGAGGTGAGCGGAGGCCGGGAACGGTGACCGGGCGCCTGCGCAGCGCCGCGAGGGCTGGCGTGGCCGCGTCGGTCTCCGCCGCCTCCCGCTACGTGGCGTGGGCGCTGGCCCGCTGGCCCTCGGCCGGGGAGGAGCGGGCCCGCCGCCATTTTGCCCAAAGCGGCATCCACCTTCTGCGCCGACATTACTACCTGCCGATCCCCGCCGAGGAGGACCTGGATCCCGGCTTCTTCGACCGCCTCACGGAGATGCCCGGGGTGGAGATGAACGAGTCGGCCTCCCTCCACCTTCTAGAAACCGTCTTTCCCCGGTACCTGGACGAATTCCGTGCCCGGGTCCCCCTCCATGCGGACGGCCCCGGGTTCCATCTACTGAACGGGACCTACATGGCGGTAGACGCCCACGTCTACTGGTCGTTGATCCGTCACGGGAAACCGCGCCGGATCGTGGAGATCGGCGGCGGGAACTCCAGCGTGCTGGCGGGGATGGCGTGTGAGCGGAACCGGGAGGAGGGACGCCCCGCGGAGCTTGTCGTTGTCGAGCCGTACCCCGGGGAGGTGCTCGCGCGGGGGTTCCCCGGCCTGACCCGACTCGTTCGGGCGAAGGTCCAGGACGCCGACCCGGCGCTGTTTGCCTCCCTCGGGGAGGGCGACATCCTCTTCCTGGACTCCTCCCACGTCCTGCGGGCCGGCGGGGACGTCCAGCTGGAGTACCTGGAGATCCTCCCGCGGCTTGCCCGGGGCGTCCTGGTGCACGTCCACGACATCAGTCTCCCGAAGCCGTACCCGAGGGTCTACTTCGAAACCGGGATGTACTGGAACGAGCAGTACCTCCTCCAGGCGTTCCTGGCTTTCAACTCCCGGTTCGAGATCCTCTGGCCGGGGAACTGGATGATGATTCGCCACCCGGAGAAGGTCTGCCGCGTCTTCCCCGAGTTCCACGAGATGCGGAAACTCTATCCCCAATCGGAGCCGACCGGCTTCTGGATGAGGGTGTGCCCATGAAGATCCTGACCATCCTCGGAACCCGTCCCGAGATCATTCGCCTCTCGCGGGTGATCCCGGCGCTGGATCCCCACTGCCTTCACGTAGTCGCCCACACCGGACAGAACTTCGACGCGAGACTGCGCGATCTTTTCTTTGAGGAACTGGGGGTGCGTCCTCCCGACCATGACCTCGGTTGCCGGGGAGAGACGTTCGGGGAGCAGGCCGGCTCGATCCTCTCCTCCTGCGAGAGCCTGATCCGGGAGACGCGGCCCGACCGGCTGCTGGTCCTGGGGGACACGAACAGCGGCCTCTCCGCGGTGGTGGCCAAGCGGATGGGGATCCCCGTGTTCCACATGGAGGCGGGAAACCGCTGCTACGACGACCGGGTGCCCGAGGAGGTCAACCGTCGGATCATCGACCATGCGAGCGACGTCCTGCTCCCCTACACGGAGCGGAGCCGGGCCAACCTCCTGCGGGAGGGGATCGCAGGGGAGCGGATCCATGTGACCGGGAACCCGATCAAGGAGGTTCTCGACCACTACGCCCCGGGGATCGAATCGAGCCGGATCCTTCCGACCTTGGGGCTCGAGGCGGGGAAGTACTTCCTCGTCACCCTCCACCGGGCGGAGAATGTGGATGTCCCGGAGCGCCTCTCGGCCTTCCTTGAAGCATTTCGGCGCCTGCATAGGGAGCACAAGGTTCCCGTGGTCGTCAGTCTGCACCCCAGGACCCGGTCGCAGCTGCAGAAGCAGGGGAAAAGGCTTGCGGAAGAGGGGATCGTAGCCCCGGAGCCGTTCGGCCTGTTCGACTTCGTCCGGCTGGAGAAGTCGGCCCTGTGCGTGCTGACCGACTCCGGCACCGTACAGGAGGAGTGCTGTATCTTCCGCGTTCCCAACGTGACGCTGCGTGATGTCACCGAGCGGCCGGAAACGGTGGAGTGCGGGAGCAACCTCCTGTCCGGAGCGGACCCGGAGGCGATCTCCCGCTGCGTACGTGTCGCGCTCGAGCGGCCGCGAAACTGGACGCCGCCGCCCGAGTACCTCGTCCCGGAGGTGAGCGGCGCCGTGGTCCGGATTCTTTTGGGGCACCTGCACCGCTAGCGTGGCCGCCTCCCCGAAAGTCTCCATCGTCATCCCCGTCCATAACGGCTCCGACTACCTGCGCGAAGCGGTGGACAGCGCCCTGGCGCAGAGCTGGCCGAACGTCGAGGTGGTCGTCGTGAACGACGGGTCTGACGACGGCGGAAAGACGGAAGAGATCGCCCGTTCGTACGGGGAGCGGATCCGCTACTTCCGCAAGGAGAACGGAGGGGTAGGGTCCGCCCTGAACCGCGGGATTCGGGAAATGGAGGGGGAATACTTCTCCTGGCTCAGCCACGACGACGTCTACCCTCCCCGGCGGATCGAGGCACAGGTGGAGGCGATGCGCGCGACGGGCCGGGACGTCATCCTGTACGGGGACTACGCGTTGATCGACGGGGCCGGCAGACGTCTGGGGGTTACCCGGGTAGGGTTCATCCGGGAGCGAGACTTCCGGATGGCGCTGGTCCTCGACATCCCGGTCAACGGATGCACGATCCTGATCCCCCGTACCTGCCTCGGGGAGGAGCCGCCCTTTGACGAGCGGCTCCGGGCCGCGCAGGATTACGACCTCTGGTTCCGCCTCGCGGGGAGGCACGAATTCCTGCACATGAGGCAGGAGCTCCTTCTGTCCCGGGTCCATCCCGGGCAGGGGACCCGCAGCATGCCGGAGGTCTGTCTGGCCGAGGGGAACGGAAATTTCATCCGCTTCCTGGACGTCCTGGAGCGGGAATACGGCCCCGCCCCCCCGGGATGGTTCGTCCGGTTCCTCTATCGCGCGGCAATCCAGCTCAAGCGGCGGGGGTACCCCGAGGCCTCCCGTCACGCCCTCGACCGGTACCTTCGATGCTCCGGGAGAGGCAGTGCGGTCTCCCTTCTGAACCGGGCGGCGCTCCTTCCCTATTACGAGGCCTGCACCCGTCCGCCCTTTCGACAGGCCGCGGGGCTCTATCGGAAAGCATGCGAATCCTTCAGCTAGTCCAGTCGCTCGCCCGGGGGGGGGCGGAGCGGATCCTGGTCGACCTGGCCGCGGCGATGCCCTCCCGGGGGCACGAGTGTCTTGTGGCGATCCTCCGGGACGAAGGGGGATTCGGAGAGGAGGAGTACCCGGGGATCGGAGTACGGGTCCTGTTGCCGGACGGAGAACTTCGGTGGCCCGGATATGTTCCGCGGGCCGCCCGAGCCCTGTCGCGTCTCCTCCGCGAATGGCGTCCCGACCTCCTGCTGGCGCACACCCCGAATGTCGCCGCGGTCGCGGCCTTTGCGGGCGGAAAGGTCCCCGGCATCCAGGTGATCCACTGGCACTGGGGGCCGTTTTCGGGAGACGGGCTGGTGCGCCTTCGGCGCCGCGCCCTGGCAAGGTGGACCTTCCGGCGTCTGGGCCGGAGAGGGATCGTCGTCTCTCCGTCACAAATGGAGGACTCCGCCCCGTTCCTCGGCTGCCCGGAGTCGAGGCTACGTTGCGTCGCCAACGGAGTCGATCCCGATCGCTTCCGGTTCGTGCCACGCGAATCCTCGCGGGACCCGGCGATCGCCGTCGTGGGATCGCTGTCGCCCGTGAAGCGCCCGGAGCTTGCCGTGCGCGCCTTCGAGGTCCTTGCCCGGTCGCTCCTGCGTTCGCGATTGGTCTTCGCCGGAGATGGGCCTCTTCGTTCCTCGCTGGAGAGGATGTGCGGGGAGTCAAAGTTCGGAGGAGCGGTCGCATTCGCCGGGAACCGGGCCGACGTGGCGGGGATCCTCGAGGAGTGCGATCTGCTATGGCATCCGAGCCGCAATGAAGGATTCGGCCTGGCGGTGGCCGAGGCGATGGCCTCCGGCCTACCCGTAGTTGCCGCCGACGTGGTGGGGATCCGGGAACTCGTCGTGCCCGGGGAGACGGGTGCGCTGGTCCCGTTCGAGGATTCGTCGGTGGTCGCGAAGATCTCTGCGGAGATCCTCTCCGATCCCGCCCGGTATAGAAGGATGGCCCGCGCCGCAAGAAATCGGATCGAGGGACGGTTCCGGGTCGATCAAATGGTGGAAGGGTATCTCGATGCGGCCCGGGATGCCGTCCTCGGTCGCTGGTAAGAGGCGGGGACCCGCTCGTTGGCCCTTGCTACCTGTTCCACCCTTCGATCAGCGCCGAGATGATCCGGATCATCTCGGCGATCCCCGCCAGGGGGATCCGCTCGTCTACCCCGTGGATGCGGCCGAATTCCTCCCGGGGCAGCAGGACCGGCATCAGCCCGTAGGTCGGGATCCCGATCGACCGGAAGAAGCGGGAATCGGTGAAACCGGTGGACAGGTAGGGCAGCACGACAGCATCCGGGTGTACCGACAGGATTGCATCCGAAAGCGTTTTGAACAGGGGGCCCCGGGGCGAGCCGTTCGGTCTCTCGGCGAAGGCGATCTCCACGCGGACATCGAGATCCCGGACCATATCGCGCACGCGGGCGGCCACCCGGTCGGGGTCCTCCCCCGGCAGGATCCTGCAGTCGACGGATCCTTCCGCTCTCGCGGGGATCACGTTCGGCTTGAACCCCGCCGTCAGCGTGGTCACGGCGAAGGTGTTGCGCAGCAGCGCGTCGATCTCCGGATGCCCCCTGACGAATTCTTCCAGCCTCGGCGCATCGTCCGGGCTCCCGTCGATCGTGTCCGGATCGAGGTCGATCCGCCCCTGGGCGAAGAGGGCCCGCATCATCTCGCGGACCGGGTCGGTAAGCCGTGCCTGCTCCCGGTGCTCGGCGATCCTGGCCATCGCCCGGGAAAGCCGTGCCGGAGCGTCGCCGGGCGACGGGCGGCTCCCGTGGCCGGCCCGCCCTTCCGCCGAGAGGGTAAGCCACAGAGGGCCCTTCTCCCACAGGTTCACGAGGAAGAATATTCCCTCCCCGAAGATGTCCCGGACGCCCACGCCCCCCTCGTTCATCCCGAACGCGCGTCCGAAGGATACGGGGAGGTTCCGGACGAAGTACTCCGCCCCTTCCTTTCCCCCGACCTCCTCGTCCGCGTTGGCCACGAAGAAGAGCTTGCGCCGCAGCAGTCCGGAACGGGCGGCGCCGATCGACGCGCACAGGTGCGCTATCCCGAGCCCCTTTATGTCCAGGGCCCCCCGCCCGTAGAGAAAGCCGTCCCTCACCTCCGCGGAGAACGGAGGCACGCTCCATTCCTCCGCCCGCGCCGGTACCACGTCCATGTGGTGGATGAGCACAAGACCTGGCTCCTCGGTCCCGCCCACGTGGCACAGGACGTTCGGTTTCCCCGGGGTCGCGCCGAAGGTTATCGGCGTCAGGCCGTTTGCGATCAGGACGCGGCAGAGGAACTCGGCGGCGGCGCGACAGTCGCCCGGCGGGTTCGTCGTGTCGATCCGGAGATATTCCTTGAGGAGCGAAACGGGGTCCATCGTTGGATTATGACGTGTTTTCCGGATACAATGCAAAAATCGGAGGAGATATTCCCTTTGCGTTTGCGGAGATTCCCATGCCCAGGGCGCTGATCACCGGGATAACCGGCCAGGACGGGTCGTACCTTGCCGAGCTTCTATTATCGAAGGGATACGAGGTCCACGGCGTCATACGGCGTGCGTCCACGTTCAATACCGGCCGCATCGACCATATCTACATCGATCCCCACATAGCGGAAGCGAATCTGCTCCTCCATTACGGCGACCTTGCCGACTCCGGCCAGATGACCAACCTCATCTACAACCTGCAGCCCGACGAAATCTACCACCTCGGGGCGCAGAGCCACGTCCGCGTCTCTTTCGACATTCCCGAGTACACCGGCGACGTCACCGGCCTGGGGACCACGCGGATCCTCGAGGCCCTGCGGCGCGCCAACGGGAAGGCGAGGTATTACCAGGCATCCTCCAGCGAGATGTTCGGCGCCTCCCCCCCCCCGCAGAGCGAGAAAACACCCTTCTACCCTCGTTCCCCATACGGGGCGGCGAAGGTCTACTCCTACTGGATGGCATTGAACTACCGGGAGGCGTACGGGATATTCGCCAGCAACGGCGTCCTCTTCAACCACGAGTCGCCCCGGCGCGGCGAGACGTTCGTCACGAGGAAGATCACCCGGGCGATCGCGGCCATCAAGGCGGGGACGCAAGCGGAGCTGTTCCTCGGCAACCTTGATGCCCGCCGGGACTGGGGATTCGCCCGGGAATATGTCGAGGCGATGTGGCGGATCCTCCAGCACGACCGGGGGGACGATTTCGTTGTGGGGACGGGAGAATCGCACTCGGTGAAGGAGTTCCTCGAAGAAGCGTTCGCCTACGCGGGCCTGGACTGGAAGGAGCACGTAAAGATCGACCCGAAGTATTTCCGTCCGACGGAGGTGGAGAGTTTGATTGCCGATGCTTCCAAGGCGAAAAAAATGCTTGGCTGGGAGCCAAAGATCACCTTCCGGGAACTGGTGCGCATCATGGTGGACGCCGACATGGAGGAGGCGGGGCTTGCTTTCCCCGGGGAGGGCAGAAAGATCTTGATAGCGAAGGGGTTTTCTACTGGAGCGAGGTTATAGCGAGGAGCATGGTGTCCACCCGGAAGGCGAAAGGTCGTAAACCCCGGCCGGAAGGGTTTTTCGCGGGAAAGAAGATTCTCGTCACCGGCGGAGCGGGTTTTCTCGGGCAGTCGGTCGTCCGGCTTCTTCTCGAGAAAGAAGTGGTCCCCAAGGACATCTTCGTCCCCCGTTCCGACCAGTACGACCTCCGCTTCCAGATCCCCTGCGCGAAGGTCGTCACCGGCCAGGACATCGTGATCCACCTGGCTGCCAACGCAGGCGGGATCGGCTGGAACCTGGCGCACCCGGGATGCCTCTTCTACGACAACATTGCGATGGGGGTCCTTCTCATGGAGGAGGCGCGACGCGCCGGCGCAGAGAAGTTCGTCCAGATCGGGACGGTCTGTTCCTATCCGTTCCGGCCGCCTCGCATCCCTTTCCGGGAAGACGATCTCTGGGAGGGATACCCGGAATCGACCAACGCATCATACGGGATCGCGAAGAAAGCGCTCCTGGTTATGGGGCAGGCGTACCGGCAGGGATATCGGTTCAACGTCATCTACCTTCTCCCGGTGAACCTCTACGGCCCGGGCGATCATTTCGATACCGAGAAGTCCCACGTCATCCCGGCTCTCATCAGGAAGTTCGTCGAAGCGAGGGAGTCGGGCGAGAAAGAAGTGAAGATCTGGGGAACCGGGTACCACGAAGGCGTGCCGGTATCCCGGGAGTTCCTCTATGTTGACGACGCCGCCGAGGCGATCGTCCTGGCCGCCGAGAAATACGACAAGCCCGACCCGGTGAATATCGGTTCAGGGCAGGAGATCGCGATCAACGACCTAGTGGAGATGGTCCGGGAGATGACGGGATACAGGGGCAAGGTGGTGCGGGATCCGTCGAAGCCGGACGGCCAGCCGCGGCGCTGCCTGGACATCTCCCGGGCAAGGGCGGAGTTCGGATTCACCGCCCGCACCCCCTTCGAAGTGGGGATGCGCAGGACGATCGAGTGGTACGAACGGAGCCGCGCGGAAGAAGAGCCCCGCCAGTGAACCCGAAATGGTACCTCGTCAAGACGAAGCCGCGGAACGAAGAAAAGATCTTTTCCCGGCTAACCGAGGCGGGTTTTTCCTGCCTCTTCCCCAGGATCCGGAAGAAGTCCCGCAAGAGGGAACAGCCCGATATCCGCCCCCTCTTCCCCACCTATCTGTTCGTCCGGTTCGCCCTCGGTCAACTGCGCACGATCCGGTACACGCGGGGCGTGGCCAAGGTCGTCTCCTTCGGGCCGGAGCCCCAGGAAGTCGGCGAGGACATCATCGCGGCGGTGCGCGAACGCATGGACGAAGAGGGGACCGTCACGCTGGTCAGCCCACCGGCGAACTGGAAGCCGGGCGACAAGATCCGTATCGGCGAGGGACCGTTCGAGGGACTGGAGGCGATATTTCTGGAGGAACTGCCCGACCGGGACAGGGTGATACTTCTTCTTGATGCGGTTTCCTCCTTCCGGGTGACACTCCACAAGGAGATGATCGAGCGGTAGCCGGCTTCCCGGGAATATCGATTGGCGGCCACGCTTTCCGCATGGTAATAAGAACAGAAATCGGGGTCGGACATTACGTATCGCTCAAAAAAGAGATACAGCATTCGGATTTCTCGTCGGAGGCT
This sequence comes from Candidatus Deferrimicrobiaceae bacterium, assembly GCA_049688015.1. Lineage (GTDB taxonomy): Bacteria > Desulfobacterota > Deferrimicrobia > Deferrimicrobiales > Deferrimicrobiaceae > CSP1-8. Next base: position 25,517 of record JBAVJZ010000153.1, read on the forward strand.
GCCTGCCGTGTTGACCTGTCGAAGCGACCGAGGAGCGTATTCGGGAAAAACAGTGCGCGTCTTCCCTCCTTCCTCTCTCCGGCTTGCCTGTACTCTGGCTGTCCTTATCTCCCTTTTCCTTGCCTCCCCGGTTCCCGCAGCCGATCTTTTCCTGAACGACGAACCGGAAGTCTACGCGGCGATCGACAAGCTGAACGCGCTGGGCTACCTTCCCGGACTTCTCGCCAATACCCGGCCCTACTCCCTCCTGGCTGTCCGGGCGGCGACGAACACCATGACGAGTTTTGCCTCCCCTGACCGCTTCGAGGGGGATCTCCTCCGGTGGGTCGCCTCTTATGTCGCCCCGAAGCGGATGGGGCGATTGACGGCAGGAGTGGCCTTCTCGGACGCGCGGTTTACCCTCCCCAACAACGAGGGGATCCCCACGCCGGACGGGTGGTCAGGTTGGGCGTCGGTCGCCATGCGGGAGGAGACGACCCCCCTGGTGAACGGCCAGCTCCGCTACACGTACTTCCACGGTGAAGGAGGGGACGACGGGAACCGCCTGCTCGACACCTCCCTCGAGGTCGGATACCGGTATTTCGCCGTCCAGACTGGGAGAATTTCCACCTGGGACGGCCCTGGCCGCCATGGCGCCCTCGTCTTCACCAACAACGCCGCCCCGTATTTCGGAGTCCGGATTCACAACCCGGAACCGATACCGATGACGGGCCGGTTCCGTTTCCTCGGGAACATCCAGTACGGGTTCTTCGCCGCCCGGATGGAGAAGGCGGACCAGTACTCCCATTCGATCCTTGTGGGGACGCGGCTCGCCGCGCGCCCTGCCGGATGGCTGGAGTTCGGGTTCTCCCGGGCGCTCCATTACGGCGGGGAGGGGCGCAGCGATGATCTCTCCGAGTTCTTCACCGACTATTTCGGGAACAACGATCCGTCGGATCGCAGCAACTCGCTCGCAGGGTTCGACATCACCCTCACGCTTCCCTTCTCGTTCCAGCCCGTGCAGGCATACTGGGAGAGCGCCGTGGAGGACAGCAGCCACATAGGCAATATTTTCCTCCCCTGGGCAAGCAGGGGGGCCCATCTCTACGGTCTCTACTTCCCGAAGGTCCTGGGCGCCTCCCGCCTCGACCTGCGGGCCGAGTACGCCGACACGTTCAGCGGTGAGGCGAAGGACGACAACTGGTACGATCATTCCGTCTATCCTCACCGTTACCGGAGTGAGATCCTCGGACATGCGATGGGCGGAAGCTCCCGCGACTGGTTTGTCGAGTCGCACTACTATTTTCTTCCCGCTACGTACGCCGAGGCTTCCTACGAAAAGGTGCTGCACGACGGCGGCGACCTCAAGGGAGAGCGACGTTCGATCGTCTCTGCGGGACTCATCTCGTGGCTTACGAAATCGTGGCGCGGCGAGGTGCACGCCGCATGGGACCACGCAAATGCGCCGGAAGGGACGCAGGGGCAGGGCGGTACCGCCTTCGCGGCATGGGTCGAGCTTTCCTGGCAGACGGACATTCTGGTCCCTTCGGACGAGGAGGCACCACCGGTGCGGGAACACGGGAGAATCGTGCCATGAGACGCCGGCCGGTTCGTTCCGCTTGGCCTCGCGTCCCGCATCGAGTACTATCACGACCTATTCTCCGTTTCCCGGAAGGGTGATGATGGCAGGAACGTTTACGCGTCGCATGACGGGGATCGCCTGGGGAGTCCGGCTCCTCCGTGTGGCCTTATTTCCGGGGGTTATTCTTCTTGGGCTTCCCGTGCTCCCCGCCAGTGCACAAGCGCCGGCCGGGATCACGTCCCAGCAGGTGGACGCGGCGAAGCAGGCGATAGAAAGCGGAGCCGCCTTGCCTCCCGGCGCGACCGAGGCGCTGGAGGCTCACCCCGGGCTCAAGGAGCAACTTCCCCCCGAGATACGGGAGAAACTGAAGGAGGGGGACAAAGCGCCGGAGGCCGGGGGAGCGCCTTCCGCCCCGCCGGCACCGGAGCAGGCGGCTCTCGCCCCATACGACTGGAAATTCTCCATCTACGTCTCCGGGCTCTTCTCCAAGCGTCTTCACGAGGCGGAGCTGAGGACGCTTTCCCACTTCGGCCACGAGATCTTCGCCCCGCGTCCCGGAAGGGCATCCATCCTGGAAAACATGCCGGTCTCTCCGATGTACATCATCGGGCCCGGCGACGAGGTCGTCGTCCGCCTCTGGGGGCGGATGGAGGGGACGTACCGGATGGTGGTCGACCGGGACGGGAAGATCTTCTTCCCGAAGATCGGCTCCCTCTACGTGGCGGGCAAGACCTTCGACGAACTCAAGGCGTTTATCCGGGGAAAGGTCGGAAACATTGCGGAGGTCTCCTCGGACGTATCCCTCGGGCAGATGAAGGGGATTCGCGTCTCCGTGGTGGGGGAGGTCCGGGCCCCGGGGTGGTACAACGTCTCCTCCCTTCACACGGCTCTCCAGGTCCTTTCCCTGGCGGGGGGAGTCAAGGACATCGGTTCCCTTCGCCGCATCGAGCTGCGCCGGGGAGGGGAAACCGTCGAGACGATCGACCTGTACGACTTCCTGCTCCGCGGAGACAGCAGGGCGGACACGAGGCTTCTGCAGGGGGACACGATCTTCGTCCCCGTGGTGGGAACTCTCGTGGCGCTCGCCGGAGAGGTGCGCCGGCCCGCGATATACGAGCTGGGGAAGGAGAGTACCCTTCGGGAACTTGTGGAAATGGGAGGAGGTTTCGCCCCCGCCGCCTACAAGCGGCGCGTCCAGGTCGAGCGGCTCGAGGGGCACATCGCCAAGATCGTCCTCGACGTGGACGCCGAGGACCTGGAGAAGGGGGGGGCGTCCTTTCCGCTGGCCGACGGCGACATAGTCCGGATCCTGCCCATCACGCTCGCGGACGTCAATGCCGTCACCCTGGAAGGAAACGTCATGCGCCCGGGCAAGTACGAGCTCAAGCCCGGAATGACGGTGGGGGATCTCCTACCGGACCTAAAGGCGTTTCTTCCTGAAACGTATTTCGACTACGCGCTCCTCGCGAGGCTTGCCCTCCCGGATATGACCGAGGAGATCATCCCGGTCAACCTTCGCCGGATCGTCATCGACCGGGATGCGTCGGCCGACATCGCCCTTCAACCGCTGGACACGCTGACGGTGTACCGCAGGACCGCGTTCCTGGACAAGCCGAAGGCCTTGGTGCAGGGCGAGGTCCGCCGTCCCGGCCGGTACGAAATCTTTCCCGGGATGCGCATATCCGACCTGGTCAAGCTCGGCGGGGATCTTACCCCGAATGCGTCCCTGGAGGTGGCGGAACTTACCCGGTTCGATGCGCAGAGGAAAACGTCCCTGGTGACGGTCCGCCTCGGGGAAGCCCTCGCGGGGAACGAATCGGAGAATCTCCCGTTACAGGACGAGGACGTCCTGATCGTCCGGCCGATACCGGATTTCCAGGAGATCCGCTTCGTGACCGTCATGGGGGAGGTGCGCTCCCCCGGCGTCTACACGGTCAGCAGGGGGGAACGGTTGAGCTCCCTGATCGAACGGGCGAACGGGTTTACCCCGGACGCCTACCTCCGGGCGGCGCAGTTCACCCGCGTGTCGACGCGGAAATCCCAGCAGGAGGCGATCGAGAAGCTGATCGAGGACCTCGAGGTGGAAGTGGCGCAGCGGGCGCAGGAGGTAACCGGAGCTCTCAGCAAGGAAGACATCGAGGCGAACAGGCAGCTGCTCGATGCCCGCCACTCCCTCATCGCGAAGCTGAAAAAAGTCAGGGCGAAAGGGCGGGTGGTCATCCGGCTTGCGGCGGCCGACAAGCTGAAGGGTACGGCCTCCGACATCCTGCTCGAGGACGGCGATCGCCTCGAGGTCCCCAGGAAGCAGGACGTGGTCAACGTCGTCGGCCGCGTGTACAACCCGACCGGTGTGGTCTACGATCCGGCCAACGACCGGCTGGGTCACTACCTCGACACGGTGGGCGGTCCCACCAAGAGCGCCGACCGGGACCAGATCTTCCTGATCAGGGCCGACGGCTCTGTCGTCACAAAGGAGAATGTGGGGGGAAGCTTCTTCGTGTTCGGCGAAGGCGGTCTGATGTCGGCGCGTGTGGAACCGGGCGACTCGATCGTCGTGCCGGAGAAGCTGATCGAGACGCCCCTGATGAAGGACGTGAAGGACATCACGCAGATCCTGTACCAGATCGCCGTTGCGACCGGGGTGCTCTTCCTGGCGTTCTGAGACGGGAAGTCGGCACACCGGCTGTTGCCAGAAGGGCTTGACCAGGCCCATCTTCCCGGCAGGTCCGCCATGGGGACGTCTTCCCCCCGGGAACGCAATCCGGCGAGCCGCGGGAATTCCCCTTCAGCCGGGTATTTGCTATCATAAACCGGTTTTGGAAATTCCGTATTTCCGGCGTTTCCCGGAGATTTGCAGACAAGGAGGCGCGATCGATGAACGTAGGCGTAATCGGAACCGGCTACGTCGGCCTGGTAACCGGGGTGTGCCTGGCCGAGCGGGGCAACAAGGTCTTCTGCGTCGACAACAATCCGAACGTGGTGGAAAGACTCCGCTCCGGGGAGATCACGATCTACGAGCCGGGACTCGAGGATATCTTCCTGCGCAACCTGAAGAAGGAGCGGATCGAGTTCTCGGGGGACCTGGAGTCGGCTGTGCTCAAGTCGCAGGTCGTTTTCCTGTGCCTTCCGACGCCCCCGGACGAGGACGGCTCCGCGGATCTCCAATACATCCTCGCCGTCGCGGACCAGATCGGGAAGGTCCTGGCCAACAACGCCGGCGCCGGGCACAAGGTGATCGTCGACAAGAGCACCGTCCCGGTGGGGACGAGCGAAAAAGTCGATGCAGCCATCCGGAAACACCTCGATTCGAAGTTCGAGTTCGACGTGGTCTCCAACCCGGAATTCCTCCGGGAAGGATTCGCAGTCGAGGATTTCCTTCGGCCCGAGCGCGTGGTGATCGGCTCACGGAGCGAGCGGGCGATCGCGCTTCTCAATGACCTGTTCGAGCCGTTTATTCCCGCCGGAAGTTCCGTGATCGTCATGGACGAGAAGAGCGCCGAGGTGACCAAGTACGCGGCCAACTCCTTTCTCGCCATGAAGATCTCCTACATGAACGACCTGGCCAACTTCTGCGACGCCGTCGGGGCCGATGTGGAGATGGTCCGGGAGGGGGTCGGGTCCGACTCCCGGATAGGCAGAAAATACCTCTTCCCGGGGCTTGGATACGGCGGATCGTGCCTCCCGAAAGACGTGAAGGCCCTCCTGAAGACCGCTCAGAACGCCGGGACGCCGCTCACCATTCTGCAGTCGGTGGAGGAGATCAACCAGGAGCAGCGCAGGCGCTTCTACCGAAAGGTGGAGAGGCATTTCAAGGGGAAGCTCGAGGGGATTCGGGTGGCGATCTGGGGCTTGGCGTTCAAGCCGAACACCGATGACGTGCGCGAGGCGCCGGTCTTCTACATCATCGATGAGATGCTCAAGGCGAAAGCCCACGTCTCCGTCTTCGACCCCGAAGCGATAAAGAACGTGAAGGCGAAATACGGGGACCGGCTCGAGTACGCCGAATCCTCCTACGGCGCTCTCCAGGGGGCGGACGCGTTGATCGTCGTCACCGAGTGGAACGAGTTTCGCAAGCCAGATTTTAGGCTGATGAAGGACCTGATGCGGCAGCCGGTAATCTTCGACGGCCGCAACATCTACGATCCCGTGAAGATCCGGGAACGCGGGTTCTTCTACCACTCGATCGGGCGCAAGTCGGTCGAGGCAAACGCACCCGCGTCCGCCTGACCACCCGTGCCGGCAACGTGAATACGGGGACGCTGCTTTACTAATCGAAGGAACGATCTGGCGCCGACAAGAGTGGCGCCGGGAGACAGTTAGGCAACGTCCCGGTACCGAACACGGGACTAGTCGGTTCTGTGGGAGGGGAAGATGAAGGGACTGGTGTTAAGCGGAGGAAAGGGGACGCGCCTCCGGCCGATCACCTTCACGAGCGCCAAGCAGCTCCTACCCATCGCCAACAAGCCCGTTCTTTTTTACTGCCTCGAGCAGTTGGCCGTCGCGGGGGTGACAGACATCGGGATCGTCGTGGGGGAGACGCGCGAAGAGATCCGCCAGGCGGTCGGCGACGGCGCACGGTTCGGTGTTCGGGTGACCTACATCGAGCAGGACCGTCCCGGCGGGCTGGCTCACGCCGTGATGGTGTCGGAGGAATTCCTGAAGAGCGACCCCTTCATCATGGTTCTGGGCGACAACCTCCTGCGGGACGGGGTGACCTCGATCGTCGAGGAGTTCCGGACCCGCCCGACCAACTGCCAGATCCTGCTGACCCGCGTAAAGGACCCCGGGCAGTTCGGCGTGGTGGAGCTGCGCGACGGAAAGGTCATCCGCCTCGTGGAGAAGCCGAAGGAGTTCGTCTCCGACCTGGCGCTGGTGGGCGTTTACCTCTTCGATTCCAACGTGTTCAACGCGGTCAAGGAGATCAAACCCTCCTTCCGGGGGGAGCTCGAGATCACCGACGCGATCCAGTGGCTGGTGAGCAACGGCTACACCGTGCGGCCGCACCTCGTCACAGGATGGTGGAAGGACACGGGGAAGCTCTCGGACATCCTCGAGGCGAACCGGATGGTCCTCGACGGGATCGAGGAGGCGCTCCAGGGCCGGGTCGACGAGAGGAGCCGCGTGGAGTTCAAGGTGTCTCTCGCCGAGGACGCGGTCGTGGAGAACAGCGTCATCCGGGGGCCGGCGGCGATCGGGCCGGGGACGCGGATCGAGAATTCCTATGTGGGGCCCTTCACCTCGATCGCGGGCGGCTGCACGATCCGGAACGTCGAGGTGGAGCACAGCATCATCCTCGAGGGATGCGTGATCGAAGGGGCCGGGGCGCGGATCATCGATTCCCTGCTCGGGCGGAGCGTGTCCATTCGCAAGGGGGACGGCCAGCCCCGTGCGTATCACTTCATGCTCGGCGATTTCTCGGGGATCACCCTGCCCTGAGACCGGGAAGGACCGGGGCGGGCGAGCGGGAAGAAGGGAAAGGAGGGGAGCACGGAGATGATCGATGGCGTGATGATCAAGCCGCTCAAGGTGATCCCGGACGAGCGCGGGCGCCTCATGGAGATCCTGCGCTGCGACGACGAGATGTTCCGGAAGTTCGGGCAGGTGTATCTCACCACCGGCTACCCCGGCGTCGTCAAGGCCTGGCACTACCACAAGACCCAGACCGACCATTTCTGCGTCATCAAGGGGATGATGAAGGTGGTGCTCTACGACTTCCGCGACGGGTCGCCGACCCGCGGGGAGGTCAACGAGTTCTTTCTGGGAGAACACAGGCCGGTGGCCCTTCGGATTCCCCCCCTTGTCTATCACGGTTTCAAGACCGTCAGCACGGAGGAGGCTCTCCTGATCAACATCCCCACGGAGCCGTACCGGTACAACGACCCCGACGAGTTTCGCGTCCCCCCGCACGACAACGACATCCCCTATTCCTGGGAAAGGAAGGATGGATGAGGGACGACGGGATCCGGCTTCTCGTCGCGGGCGGCGCGGGATTCATCGGTTCGAACTTCATCCGGTACATCCTGAATGCCCGCGGGGACTGGCAGGTCGTAAACGTCGACAAGTTGACCTACGCGGGGAACCTGGCCAACCTGGAGGACGTGGAAGGCGACGAACGGCACCGGTTTTTCCGGGCGGACATCTGCGATGCGGAAGCGGTCGGGGAGATCGTGACGGAGGCGGCACCCGACGCGATCGTGAACTTCGCGGCGGAGACGCACGTCGACCGGAGCATCGACGACCCGGCCCTATTTCTTCGGACGAACATCCTGGGCACGCAGGTCCTGCTGGACGCAGCGAGAAAGCGCGGGATCGCCCGTTTCCTCCAGATTTCCACCGACGAGGTGTACGGCTCCCTGGGGTCCGCGGGCAGGTTCACGGAGGAATCCCCGCTGCGCCCCAATTCCCCCTACGCCGCGAGCAAAACCGCTGCGGACCTGCTTGTCCGGGCCTATTTCAAAACGTACGGACTGCCAGGGCTCATCACCCGCTGCTCGAACAATTACGGATCGTTCCAGTTCCCGGAGAAGATCATCCCGTTCTTTGTGACGCTTCTCAGGAAGAACGAGCCGGTCCCGGTGTACGGGGACGGAATGAACATCCGCGACTGGATCCACGTGGACGACCACTCCCGGGCGGTGGAGGCGGTCCTTCTGCGCGGTCGTCCCGGCGAGGTGTACAACGTCGGGGGGGGGAACGAGCGGACGAACATCGAGATCACGAAGCTTCTGCTGGCGGCGATGGGGAAGCCGGAGTCGCTCCTGCGGTTCGTTCCCGACAGGCCCGGCCACGACCGCCGGTACGCCATCGACGACACGAAGATCCGGAAGGAACTGGGTATCGCCCCCCGGGTCCCCTTCGAGGAGGGGATCCGCGAGACGGTCCGCTGGTACCTCGAGAACGAGCAGTGGTGGCGCGCGATCCAGTCGGGAGAGTATCTATCCTTCTACGACCGCTGGTACCGCCAGAAGGGTCGTGCCTGAAACCCGTGGCCCATCAGGCGATGCCGCGCAGGCGGCTCTACTTATTTCTCCTCCTCTTATGGGTAGGCCTGACCTTTCTGTTCACCTCGATCCCGTACCTGAAGGGTCCCAAGAGCATCCCCTTCTGGGACAAGGGCGCCCACTTCGTGTTCTACGGGGTGACAGGGTTTCTATGCGCCCTGTGGCGGAGGGAGTCCGGCATTGCCGCGGGGAGGGCGGTCGTAGAGTCGCTTCTCTTCGCGGCGATGGCGGGGGGGGTTGACGAGATCCACCAGCACTGGATTCCCGGACGTTCGATGGAACTTCTGGACTGGCTGGCGGACACCCTCGGAGGCGGGACCGGCGCGGTTTTCTCCCTCCTTCTCCCCCGTCTCTTCCCTTCCCTGATTACTGAATGACCATTCACTTTCTGGTTGATTCCCTCCTGTCATTCCGGTATCATCCCCCCTGTTTCTCATTTCCCCGCAGGCGGTTTTCCCCGGGAGGTGCGGTGTGAAGATGCTCGTTGCGATCAAGCCGGTTCCCAACCCCGACGAGAGGGTGAAGATCCGGAAGGACGGCAGCGGGGTCGTCCTGGACAACATCAAGATGGTGATCAACCCGTTTTGCGAGATCGCCGTGGAGGAAGCCCTCCGGATCAGGGAGAAACAGGGAGGGGATGTTGTGATCCTGACGATCGGCCCGAAGGAGAGCGAGCAGCAGGTTCGAACCGCGCTGGCCATGGGAGCGGACCGCGCGGTTTTGGTGGAGACGACGCAGGTGCTGGACAGCCTGGGCGTCGCCAAGCTGATGGCGAAGATCGTCGAACAGGAGAAACCGGACTTCGTCATCATGGGGAAACAGGCCGTCGACGACGATAACAACCAGGTGGGACAGATCCTGGCGGCGATTCTCTCCTTGCCGCAGGCGACCTTCGGGTCGAAGATCGAGTTCCTGGAGGAGGGTAAACGGGCCAACGTCACCCGCGAGGTGGACGGCGGCCTGGAGACGATCGGAGTGGCGCTGCCGGCGGTCATTACGACCGATCTGCGCCTGAACGAACCGCGCTACGCATCGCTTCCGGGAATCATGAAGGCGAGGAAAAAGGAGATGAAGGTCATCCAGGCGGATTCCCTCGGAGTCCCCATGGAGCCGAAGGTGCGTCTTCTCTCCCTGGCACCCCCCAAGGAGCGCGCGGGGGGGAAGAAGGTTGCCGATGTGGCGGAGCTCGTCGACAAGCTGAGGAATGAGGCGAAGGTCCTCTGACCTCGGGCTGCCGACCACGGTCCGGGCAGAAAACGATTCTCCGGGAGGAACAGGCGATATGGCGGACATACTGGTCGTGGTCGAGCACCAGGAAGGGACGTTCCGGAAGACGACCCTGTCCACCCTGACGGCGGCGAAGACGCTCGCGGGACTGGTCGGCGGCGAGGTGGACGCCCTCGTTCTCGGGCATGAGGTCCAGGCGCTGGCCGACACGGTGTCCGAATACGGCGTGCGGACCGTTCTCCTGGGAGAGGCCGAAGGGTTTGCGCGGTACCTTGCCGTCGCGTACGCCCCGGCGGTGGCCCAGGTGGTCAGGGAGAAGGAGTACGGAGCGGTCCTGGCGCCGGCGTCCACCTTCGGGAAGGACTTCATGCCACGCCTGTCAGGACTCCTGGACGCCCCGCTGGCGAGCGACATCTCGGAGCTTGCCAGGGAAGGGGACCGGTTGTTCGCACGGCGGCTCATGTACGCGGGGAACGCCATCGCTACGGTAGAGCTCATGGGCAGTCCGCTCCTGTTCACGGTGCGCCAGACCGCCTTCGACCCGGCCCCGAAAGTCGATGCGAAGGCGCCCGTCGCCCGGGTGTCCCTGACGGCGGACGCGGACGGCACCGTCTTCGTCGGCCGGGAGGAAACAAAATCCGATCGGCCGGAGCTCACCGAGGCGCGGGTCGTCGTTTCTGCGGGCAGGGGGATCAAGTCTCCGGAGAACTTCAAGCTCATCGAGGAATTTGCCGATTTATTCCATGCGGCCATCGGGGCGACCCGCGCGGCGGTCGATGCGGGGTGGGCCCCCAACGACTGGCAGGTGGGACAGACGGGGAAGATCGTCGCCCCGGAGCTGTACTTCGCCCTCGGGATCTCCGGCGCCATCCAGCACCTGGCGGGGATGAAAGACTCGAAGGTGATCGTCGCCATCAACAAGGACGAGGAGGCCCCCATCTTCCAGGTGGCCGATTACGGGCTGGTGGCCGACCTGTTCAAGGCGGTGCCCGCGCTGATCGCGGAGCTGAAGAAGGAGAAAACGGCCTAGGCCGGAGGTATGACGATGTCGGAGGTTCCCTCTCGGGACGATCTTCTCGCCCGTCTGAAACGGAAGGACTTCACGGCCGCGGTCATCGGCCTGGGATACGTGGGATTGCCGCTGGCGGTCGAATTCGCGGGCGCGGGAATCAGGGTCATCGGTATCGACTCCGACGGCACAAAGATCCGGGCGATCCGCTCGGGGAACTCGTACGTCGACGATGTCCCTTCCGAGTCGATCCGGGGCGCGGTGGAGAACGGGCTCTTGCGGGCGACCTCCGACTACTCGGCCCTGGCCGAGGCGGATACCGTCAATATCTGCGTTCCCACGCCGCTTAGGAAGACGAAAGACCCGGATCTCTCCTACGTCGTGAACGCCGCGGAGCAGGTGGCGAAATACATCCACCGGGACATGCTGATCGTCCTGGAGAGCACCACCTACCCGGGGACGACCGTCGAACTCCTCGTGCCGATGTTCGAGGAGAGGGGCTTCAAGGTGGGCAAGGACCTCTTTCTCGCCTTCTCCCCGGAGCGCGTCGACCCCGGCAACCCGCAATACAGCACGAAGAACATCCCCAAGGTGGTCGGGGGAGCGACGCCGCGGTGCACGAAGATGGCGACTGCCCTCTATACCGGCGTGATGGAGCGGGTCCACCCCGTCTCCACCGCCACGGTGGCGGAGATGGTGAAGCTGTTGGAAAACACCTTCCGCTCGGTGAACATCGGGCTGGTCAACGAAATCGCCCTCATGTGCAACCGGATGGGAATCGACGTCTGGGAGGTGATCGACGCGGCGAAGACGAAGCCGTTCGGGTTCATGCCGTTCTATCCCGGCCCGGGTATCGGGGGGCACTGCATTCCCCTGGACCCGTTCTACCTGTCGTGGAAGGCGAAGCAGTTCGGCTTCGAGGCCCGCTTCATCGAACTGGCCGGGGTGATCAACGGGCAGATGCCCCACTTCGTGGTAGGCAAGATTATCGACGCCCTCAACCGGTTCAAAAAATCGGTCAACGGGGCGAAAGTGCTGATCCTGGGCGTCGCGTACAAGAAGGACATAAGCGACGTCCGCGAGTCCCCGGCGATCGACATCCTCCAGCTTCTCTCGAAAAAGGGAGCGAAACTATCCTACTGCGACCCCCACGTACCGGTTCTCGACGAGCACGGCATGCGCATGAAGGCGGAGCCGTTTTCGGCCGCGACGCTCAGGAAAGCCGACTGCGTGGTGGTCGTGACCGACCACAGCGATTTCGACTACCGGCTGGTCGCGCGCGAATCGAAGGTGATCGTCGACGCCCGTAACGCCCTCAAGGGCAAGAACGGCGGCAAGATCATCAAGCTCTGACTCGAGAACGGTGACGCTCCCGGAAACTCGCGGGGTTGCTCCCGGAACCCCGGGAAGAAAGCGCAGGGGAAAATGAATTGCCTAGTGACCGGCGGAGCGGGGTTCATCGGGTCGAACCTGGCATCGGCCCTCCTCGCGGAAGGCCTCAGGGTCCGGGTCCTGGATAATTTCCTCACGGGGAAGAAGGAGAACCTCGCCGGACTCGCCGAACGGTATGGCGATGCGTTTGATCTGGTGGAGGGGGATCTCCGTGATCTCGAAGTCACGCGTCGCGCCGCGGAGGGGACGGAATACGTCCTCCATCAAGGTGCGCTCCCATCGGTTCCCCGCTCGGTCGCGGACCCGGTGCTCTCCAACGGGATCAATGTGGAGGGGACGCTTAACCTTCTCATGGCGGCCCGGGACGCGGGGGTCAGAAGGGTCGTCTTCGCCGCGTCTTCCTCCGCTTACGGCGACACGCCCGAGCTTCCCAAGCGTGAATCGATGACGCCGAACCCGAAGAGTCCCTACGCTGCCCAGAAACTCGCCGGAGAGCACTACATGCGGATCTTTTGCGAAGTGTACGGCCTCGAGACGATTTCCCTGCGGTATTTCAACGTGTTCGGGCCGAAACAAGACCCGGCGTCGACGTACGCAGCCGTGATTCCCCGGTTCATCACGTCGGTTCTCTCCGGTACCCCCCCTACGGTCTACGGGGACGGCTTCCAGACGCGCGACTTCACCTACATCGACAACGTGGTGCAGGCGAATCGCCTCGCCTGCAAGGCCCCGAAGGAGGCGTGCGGAAAGGCGTTCAACATCGCCTGCGGGGAGCGCGTCTCCCTGCTCGACATCCTGGAGATCGTCTACAAGCTGGTCGGCCGCCGCGTCGCTCCCAAGTTCGAGGCGGCGCGTCCGGGGGATGTCCGCGACTCCCTGGCCGACATCTCCCTGGCGAAGGGTTTTCTCGGGTATGAACCTCGGATTGGGTTCCCCGAAGGGCTCTCCCGGACGTTCGACTACTTCCGCGGCCTGCCCTGACCGGCCGCGCCCCGGGAGACCGGGAGGCGGTCTCCCGATCCCG